>CAKTWD010000047.1 GCA_934630485.1 uncultured Eggerthellaceae bacterium
ATACCAAACGGAACAGCGGAATCATCACCGTTCCGCCGCCAACGCCAAGCATTCCGGAAAGTACGCCCACGCCAACACCTGCAATGGCGATAAGCACAAAAGCGCCGATTGAAAACATGCTGAAGGATCCTATCTCGTCTGACTCTCACGGAGATAGTACTACAAAAGAGCCCACGGGCAGCAAGATGCCCGTGGGCTCGAAAAACACGCATGATGACGCGGTCTTTGAGTAGCCGCCGAGTCTAACGCCTCTCCATCAGCGAGCGGTCGGTTTCCCTACCACCGCCAAACACGAATCTAACAGCCGGCCAGAATGAATCCAACCGCCGTTCGATGCTGGCTCATCGCGCGTCCAACACCAATTAGTCGCCCAGGTTCAGATTGATCTCGCTGGTCTGACCAGGATCAACCGCCGCATACGCCAAGTTCGATGCGCCCAGCGCCTCGTCGTAACCACGCAGGAACGCATGCTTCAGCACCTCGTCGTTTTCGATGCGCATCATCAGTTCGGGCCACACATGCTGGAACTCGAAGTATTTCGAGCAATTATGCTGCGCGTATGCCTCGGCGTCGTTTCGGGCCGCCTTCGCCGCCTTGCGATACGCCTTCTTATCGGGGCGCGCGAAACTGCGCAACAACGCTGTGATACGAATGCGCCTTCCCACACCGTGCTGCAAAAACGGGCCGGGGTACGGCTCAAGCGATGCCGGCTTCACTTGCAGCAAGTCGATTTGCGTGCGGCTGTACTCCATCTTGCGGTACTCGTACAGCCAGCGATAAATGTCCTGGCGAAAACGTGTGCCCTCGCTTGTGGAGCGCGGAGGCAGATGACGCATCCACCACTTGTTGTCAAACCAGATATCAGAGCCATACATGCGCAGGTCAAGCATATAATCAAGGTCTTCACCGCGCGTGATCCACGGATCGAACGACAGACGCTTGAACGCCTCGCGATGCAGCGCCAAGCAGCCGCCGCACACATGGTTGGAGCGCGTCAGGCGCAAACCGTGCATGGCCTTCTCAATCCATTGATTGAACGCCTTGCCCTGCTGCCAGAAGCGGTTGTACCATTTGTCCTGGCTCTTCGACAGGTACGAGTTCTCGCTGTTCAGGTAATAGCCGGTCTTCACCAGGATGGGCACGCCGTTTCGCGTGAGCTTACCCAACCCGTATACGGCCTTCGTGACGAAATCGGGATCTTCCACCACGGCGTCGTCGTCAAGGAAAATGCAAGAGTCGAAGCCCAACGCGCCCGCCAGAACCAAACCCAGATTGCGCATGGGCGCGTACCCGAAAAGGCCCACCTCGCGCGAAAGCTTGCCAATACCGAGCTGCACCATGCGCTGCTGAACAAGCGTCAGCTCGTCGGCACCGATAACAGTGATGTCCAAATCGGGGAAGGAATCGGCCGTTGCGCGAACCTTGGCCGCCGCTTTCTGCTCGACCCCGGGGTCGCTCACAACCAAGATCAGGATCTGACCAACATGATTGACGTTCTGCAGCGACTCAAGACAACGCGGAAGCTCGCCCGGCTGGGAGAGCGGGGTCATGTGGTCGTACACATTGATGACGCTGGCGCCGGGTGCTTTACCGCGGCGACCGGAAATGAAAGTTGGGATGATGATCACTGGATTCATATGCTGCCCTTGTTCTTCGTCGCATCCAGTAGTTACCCATCCATTTTACCGCTTGCGGCGTCCGCCCTTGCCCACGGCTTTGCGCTTGTCCGACGCCTTCTCGCCGCGCATGCGCCGAGCCTCTTCGCGACGTTTGCCAACTTGCGCGCTCTCTTGCTTAAGCGCCTGATAGGAAGCGAATCGCTCGGGCGAGATCTCGCCCGACTCCACAGCTGCGCGCACCGCACAGCCCGGCTCGTCCTGATGGCGGCAATCACGGAATCTGCACTGGTTGGCGAATTCCTCCACGTCGGCGAAAGCGGCCTCGATGCCCGCTTCCGCATCCCACAGGCCCAAACCACGGATGCCCGGCATGTCCACCACGCAACCGCCACCCGGCAGATCGATGATGGCGCGGCTCACCGTGGTGTGGCGACCCTTGCCGTCGCCTTCGCGAACCTCGCCGACGGCACGCACATCGTCGCCCGCCAACAGGTTCACCAAACTGCTTTTGCCCACACCGCTCTTGCCGATAAGAACAGCCATGAGATTGGGTTTCACCAGGTCACGCACGCGCTCGATAGAATCGGCGTCTTCTCGCGAGATCACCAGCACACCAGTGTCCGCACCGGCCAAATCACTCGCATGCTTTTCAACCTCGCGCACCTGCTCCTCATTCGCCAAGTCGGCCTTGGTCAAAACCACCACCACGTTGGCACCTGTCTCATGCGCCAAAACCAATTCGCGCTCAAGACGCTTAAAGTTCACGCCGTCCATAGGCTCGGCAACCAGCACCACATCGAAGTTCGCAGCCAGCACCTGCGGCAACGTCCTTTCGGTGGGATCTTTGCGAACCAAACGGCAGCGGCGCGGCTCGACGGCCACGATCTGCCCCTTATCATGGGTTTCGGGAAACTCCACCTGAACGATGTCACCAATGACAGCACGCGACTCGTCGCTTTTCTTCAAAGCAGTGGCATGCTCGCACCTGACAAGCGTTCCATCTTCTTGTTTGACCAGCGGGTACCCGCGGTCCAGCTTAACAACGCGACCCTTCATGCCTACCTCATGCGCTCGCGGAGGATTTGGAATGCAACGACCATGCCGGCGCCCAACAGCATAAGGAACATGCCCGGCAGAAACTCCCTGATGTCGAAAGCGTCGTCATGCTTCACGCCGGGGTTGGTCACCTCAAGCGTTCCCACGTGGATGTCGGCAAGGCCCTCGTGCTCGTCGCAAGCCTGATGGTAAACGCCGCGCACCTGCACGCGCGATCCCTTAACGCCATAGCGTCCGTACGTGTCGATCTTCGACGCCAGCGACTCCGACACCAAGCACGAAATCGTGCTGGAGTCGTTCTGAGCTTCGGCTTCGACCGTGATCCAGTAGTAATTCTTCTTGCCGGACGACAGGCAATCGCCAACAACCTCGCCGGTCACCTGCACCGTGCGGCCGTCATAGATTCCCGCCTCGTCGGCAAGCGACGCGATAGAGGTGTCGTAAATGAACGAATTATCGGCGCTCTGCGCGGGATCAACCAGGTTCTTCCCGTCGTTGTCGACGGAAGTAGCACCCTCGTGACCATCGCTCAGCGCTTTTTCAGCCGGGTTCTCGGCACTGCCAGACCCGCTGCTCTTACCCTCGTGAGCTTCAGCTGCAGCCTGTTGCGCCTCACGAGCAGCGGCATCGATGGTTTCGGTGGTCACCACATCGGAGTTCGCATTCGCCAAATCCGCCAAAGCTGACTGGCTCTCGCTTCCGGAGCCGTCCTCAGAGCCGGCAGCAAGGCTTGCTGCCTCGTTTTCGGCCCATGCGTCATCTTGGCGCGGCGCCACCACCGACACCAAGAAGAAAACAAGCGACAGGCACACAGCCGCCACCAAGGCGGCCTTCGCCACAAACAGTCGTTTCTCGGCAGCCGTGAGGTTTTCGAAATCGCCGAAACTCATAAGCGATCCTTCCTACGGCGTTCAGCAGCGCGAACACTGGCCCACTCGGAAACCCTGTTCGGGGTAAGCGATGCGACGATCTGCGCGATAAGCGCAAGCAGCGTCAGGAACTCAAGACGGCCTGCCCACATTTCGAAAATGAAGAACAGTTCAAGCGAAGCCGGCATGCCGGGCGCCACAACGCCCGAGGTAAGGCCGCCATTCGAAGCCATCGAGATGGAGTCGAAGATCGCCTGCGACGCCTCGTATCCATGCGCGATGGCAACCAATGCGCCGATGATGTACGTGATGGCGTATAGCGAGGCAACGGTCATGGCCTCGCGGATCAAGCCCGACGTAACAGGGCGCCTACCCAGATGATAGTAGGAAACCACGACGCGCGCCGAATCGGGCGCCAAGGTGGACTTCACTTCCATGAGAATGGATTTCGCGATCATCGCGATGCGCTGGATCTTGATGCCGCCCGAGGTGGAGCCCGACATGCCGCCGATTGCCATCAGAACAGCCAACGTAAGGAAAGCGCCCGACGAAATCATGCCGGTGAGCTGCGACGGGGTGACCACCATGAAGCCGACGGTCGAGAAGCCCGAAATGACCATGTAGACGCTTCGCCTAAGCAGCGCGGGCAAGTCGGTCATGTTCACGCCGGCAACCGCAGCCGACACGTACACCAAGACAATGGCGATCAGCCAAATGCACATGGTCTTGACCTCGGTGTCCCTGAACACCTCGCGCACGTTGCCACGAAGCACCTCAGAGTGAAGCGTGAACGGAAGGACGCCCATGAACACCAAAACGATGAGCATCAACTCAAGGGGGAACGAATGGTAGTACATGACGCTCTGACTCATGGGTGTGAAGCCCGCCGTCATGAAGCCAGAAATGGAAAGCCACAGCGAATGAAGGAACGCGCGATCGGCTTGCATTCCCTTGCTCAGGCACGTCACGGTAAGAAGCACCGTAAAAATCAAGATGAACGACGCCGCCACGCGGGCAATGAAGCGCGTTGAGCCAACGACGTTCGGTAGAACGTGCTCGCTGCGACCTTCTGACGTGAACAAACCCTGGCCGCCGCCGCGACCGAACAGGCCCAACGACACGCCGACGACGATAAGTCCCAAACCCCCGATGGCATGCATGACGAAACGCCACATGTTGTCTGCGTTGGAGATGTGATCGAGGTCAAGAACGACGCTGGCACCAGTGGTGGTCAGGCCCGAAACCGACTCGAACAGCGCATCTAGATAGGTTGCGTAATGCCCCGACAGGAACAACGGAACGGCCGCAAAATACGCCAGAACGATCCATGCCAAGCCAACGACGGCGATTGCCTGCTGACGCGTGAGCGGACCAGGCTGGATACGGCAGAAACGAAGCGCCGATCCCGAAACGAAGGTAATGCCCATCGCCAGCAAATAACGCGACGCAGCACCCCATTCGTGATAGACGATGGCAGTGGCGAAGGGAATGGTGAGGGCAATGGTTGAGAATAAGATCAACATGCCCAGGTAATGCCCGATCACACGGACGTCGTTAGACGAAAAGCGTTGCCACATGGCTAGCCCACCAACGACACGATTCGAACAGCCGCGATGATGAGCCACAGAAGCACCAGGAACACAAGCACTGAAAGAATGAGCGCCGTGTAGCCCAAAGCTGCGTCCTTAATGTCCTCTATCGGGTTGTTCTTCGTCTTTCCCATGACGCGTATTATACCCATTCGCGCAGGCAGGTGCAGGAAAGCAAGAAGCCCTTCCGATTTAATCGGAAGGGCTTCTTGAACTGGTGCCGAATGGCTGCGAAAAGGCGCTATCGCATACCCGCCTCAACGCATCGCTGCAGGTTACTCCTTGCGCCTGCGAACAGCAAGCAGGCTAACGAATGCCGCAACCGCAGCCGCGATGATGGCGGCTATGCCGTAAATGCCGGTCACATCGCCGGTCTGAACCAGGCCAGCGCGGTTGCCGTTGAAGACACCCTGATCCTTCGACTGGTCATCAGGCGTCGGGCTGTCGGGTGCTGCGGTGACCGTCAGGGTTCCGATGCTCTCACTTTCAAGTTTGTAATTGGGCTCCTTGGCCGTACCCGTCCATTCGATGGTGTACGTGTTCTCGCTTGCGCCCACCTTGGCCTGACTGCCGGTTACCTTCAAGTTGGCGGTTTCGCCCTCAAGGAGGCCCTCGATCTTGCCGCCCGCCGTAAGCGCAGTGCCGTCATACACCTTGGTTGCCGACTCGGTGGTTACCGAATACGGAGCAGGCGTGACAGTCAAAGCGCCGCGATCGTACGTGATCTCGTAGTTCTCGAGCTTCGTTGCGTCATTGCCTGGCTTCACTGCAAAGGTGTTGTCGCTCACGCCGGCATCGGTCTGCGTACCGAAGAACTCGTAATCGAATTCCTCACCCTCGACCAATTCACCGTCGGAAACTTTGGCCTCGTGCTTGACCAACTCGGTTCCGTCATAAACCTTGGTGGCGTCTGCAGAAGCAACGGTCACGGGACGCGGAGTCACAACAAGGGTAGCCTCACCGGTTGCCACGTTGGCGAACTGATCGGTGACGTCTCCGCCAGCGACGTTCGTAATGGCGAAGGACTTAATCGAGGCCTTCGCGTAACCGGCATCGGTAACGGAGCCAACGATCTCGGCCGTAAGGGTAAAGCCCTTGGGCAGGCCGACGATCTCGCCAACGCCGGCGCTTTCAAGCGGAGTGCCGTCGTAAACCTTGGTACCGCCCTTGGGGGTCACAACAATGCTCGTCGTGTTGGGCGTGACGGTGAGCTCGCCGAGGTTCTCTACGATCTTGTAATTCGGCTGCTTGGCGGTCGCGTCGGCGGCCTCCCAGTCAATGGCGTACGTGTTCTTGCTCTCGCCCACGGCGGTCTGGCTGCCGGTGGTCGCGAAGCCGGCGGTCTCGCCGTTGACGAAGCCCTCGATGGTGCCCGCGGCGGTCAGGGGCTGGCCGTTATAGGGTCTGGAGTCGCTCGGCGTGGTGACGGTCAGAATCGCGGGATCAATGACGATAGAGCCGTCCTCGATCACGAACTCGACGTTTGCGAAGTTCTCGTTGGCGTTGGAGAACTGCGAGGCGGCAAGGCCCATGGGGTACGTGCCCGCGTCGGTGCCCTTGGCCGCGGCATCACCCGAGAAGCTCACGTCGGTCTCGGCGTACAGCGGGTTGTCGGCGGAGACGAAGGTGTAGCCCTCGACGCTCTGCTCGGCCCCGTTGTAGGGCCTGGTTGCGGTGTTGCCCTTGACGGTGACGGTCACCTTGGCCTCGACGGGCGTGACGGTGAGCTCGCCGAGGTTCTCTACGATCTTGTAATTCGGCTGCTTGGCGGTCGCGTCGGCGGCCTCCCAGTCAATGGCGTACGTGTTCTTGCTCTCGCCCACGGCGGTCTGGCTGCCGGTGGTCGCGAAGCCGGCGGTCTCGCCGTTGACGAAGCCCTCGATGGTGCCCGCGGCGGTCAGGGGCTGGCCGTTATAGGGTCTGGAGTCGCTCGGCGTGGTGACGGTCAAGGTCGCAGGCGCGATTTCAATATTGGCAGAAGCCTCAAGAGTCTTGATCTGACCATCAACAGTTACATCAACCTTAACCTTGACAGGGTAGATACCTGCATCTTTGTACTTAGGTGCGGCAGCGCTCCACGTTTCACCATCATCGGCGCTGTACAGAATAGTGCCTTGCTTGATGAATCTCTTAGCCTGCTCCTGATACTCCTGGGCAAGGTCGCTTCCTTCGTTAATGGCAACATCGGCAGATTTAAGTCCATGTTCCTGACCATCATAGGTGCCAGAATAACCGGTCACAGCAAGGCTTGCCCACAAGGCATCAAGGGTGTAGGTCTGGCCCTTATCGTAAATGTACTTAATGGTGTCGCCGTGTTTTCTAATTGCAGCAGCCTGATCTCCGCGTTCCTTGTCAAGCCAACCAATGAACTCTTTTCCCGTGGCAGTGGGTTTGCTATCGGTTACCTTAACGGTGTCGCCTTTAGCAAAACCATAGTTGTAGTACCACTTCTGATTATCAGCGAAAACAGTGTCTGCGGGAGCGGTCCATGTAGCGGTCGAATCAGCAAGATAGTATCCTACTTTACCTCGGTTGATCTTCTTGTAATAAAGCGTCACTACTTTTGTAGTGCCTGCTTCGACAATCACCGATGAGGGGGCCGCCTCATGATAGGAATACCCTTCGATCGAAATAATCTCCTTTGAGATATCGAATTTGTCGCCCGTAGCTTTAGCGGTAACGGTCTTGTCTTCGGCGAGGGTAATCTCGGTGTTATCCGATTTAGCTTCTTTATAATGAAAAATAATGGAGCCAAAACCGACCTTATCGAAATTGACGTAGCCATCCAGATGCCACGTCAGATTACTCGAGGAATCATAGTCTGTAGCGCCCGAGGCAACCTTCAAACCAGTTTGCTTACCTTCAGCCGCCCAATCAATATCTTCTAAGTTGATGCTATTGACGCCATACAAATCCACATTGTTGGAATCTTTAAGGGCATTCATGACTGCATTATAGTTATCACCAGAAGTCGCATAGCCCGCAGATTCCCAGGTAGGGCTAGTAATGCCATCGACCCAAACACGGCCGATGGTGTACCAACCGTTGGCATTCGGCGTAAGAGCGAGGCCGGAGGTGTTACCTTCGACCTTGGTGTAAAGGTAGACATAGTAGCCGTTTCCAGACTCGTCGCGCTTAACCTCGATCTGCTTTGTCGCGCTTTGACTGCCGGCATATGCAGTGATGTTCGCCATGCCAACGGCAACGCCCTTAACTACACCATTCTCATCAACTGTCGCAACATTGGTGTTGTCGGACACCCACTGAATGGACTCCGTATTCTTGAAATTCTTAACGGTATAAGTGGCAGTAGCGCCAACAACCACACTGCCCTCACCAGAAATCTCAGGCTGTGCGGCGCCACGGGGCAGACCGTCAGACTGATTGTCTTTGGTTTCAGATGCAGGAGTCGCGTCCTTCGACGCAGCCTCGGTCGACGCACTTGCCTTATCGCTTGGCTGGTCGTCGCTAGACGCAGGCGCAGGAGCCACATTCTTTGAAGCAACACCGGATGCGCTTTCGTTCGATGCCGGAGTCGCGGCGTTATCCGCAGCGCCATCGACTACGGCCTTAGCGCCAGTGCCTTCTGCCTGAGCGTCGACCGCAACGTCGTTATCGACTACAGCCCCCCCCCAATGCCGCAGCGGACGCAACGACCTGTTGCGCGGGCTCTGCACTTGCCGGCGCTTGCTCCTGCGTGGAAACCGCACTTGTTGTTTCTTGGGCTTCAACAGCCTTAAACTGCTGGTCCGCAGCGGAATCGGCAAACGAAACCGCCGGCGTGCCTAAACCCAAAAGAGTAATAGACAGCGTGACCGCAAGCGCTTTGCGCTTAAACGACCACTCATGCTTAGCATGGCGCGTTGCCGCGACTTTTGGTTTTCCTCTCGTCATGGTTTCACCCGTCCTCTACCACGTATCAAAAACCAATCCATCAATACGCAACCCCGTCGAAGAATGTGGACGTTTCCTCAGCGAACCGTTTGTGTCTAATACCCCTCGTTCGCTATTTAGGTATTGACTAACTATCGAGTTTAACTCTGATCTCGCTATATCTATCTATAATAAAAATAACTTTCCGACTACTTTTTCTTTTAACGTCGACCCCATCCCTTATAAATCGCGACATCAATCCAAGAGCGTGACAAAAGAATAGACTCCGACATTTTCCCACGTCAGAGCCTTATACCCGCAGAGCCGGCAATCCTACGATCACCGGCTCTGCTTTTGGTTGCCAAGGTTATGTCACGCCCCTGGCATATATTCGATTATCACGAAACCTTACTCGGCAGGAACGGCCGTACCAAGATCAAGCGGCTTCTCGATCTTGCACAAATACTTGCCATCGGCATCCACATCAATCAGCACGTGATCACGTTCCATCAGGTTGCCGCGAACGATCTGGTCGGCAATACGGTCGACAACCTCGCGCTGCACCAAACGACGCAGCGGACGAGCACCGAAAACCGGGTCGTAGCCGTCGATCGCCAGCGTCTCCAGCGCAGCAGACGTGACGTCCAGCGTGACGTGGCGCTCGGCCAAACGCTTGCGCACGTCCTTCAACTGCAGCTCGACGATGGGCTCAATGTTCGAGAGCGTCAATGCGTCGAACGTCACGATGTCGTCGATACGGTTCAGGAACTCGGGGCGGAACGTCGAACGCAGCGCCTCGTCGATAGCCTTGTCGCGATGCTCGGCGTCGCCGTTCTCGGCGAACTCGCGGATGAACTGGCTGCCAACGTTGCTGGTCATGATGATGATGGCGTTCTTGAAGTTCACCACGCGGCCCTGACCGTCGGTCAAACGGCCATCATCAAGCACCTGAAGCAAGATGTTGAAGACGTCGGGGTGAGCCTTCTCGATTTCATCCAACAAGATGACGCAGTACGGGCGACGACGAACCGCCTCGGTAAGCTGGCCGCCCTCGTCATAGCCAACATATCCCGGAGGGGCACCGATCAAACGCTGCACGCTGAACTTCTCCATGTACTCGGACATGTCGATGCGGATCATGGCTTTCTCGGTGTCGAACAGGTACTCGGCAAGCGCCTTCGCAAGCTCTGTCTTGCCGACGCCCGTGGGGCCCAGGAACAGAAAGCTGCCAATGGGGCGATCGGGGTCGGACAAGCCGGCGCGGTTACGGCGAATAGCGCCCGCCACGACGCTGACAGCCTTGTCCTGACCGACGACGCGCTTATGCAGCTGCTCTTCCAAATCGGCAAGCTTCTCCATCTCGCCGCGCATCATCTTCTGAACCGGGATGCCCGTCCACGAAGAAACAACCTCGGCGATTTCCTCTTCGCCGACTTCCTCCTTCAGAATGGCGCCGTCCTGCTGCTTAGCGTTCAAAGCAGCCTCGGCCTGCTCCAGACGGGCTTTCAGTTCGGGGATCTTGGAATAACGCAGCTCGGACGCATGCGACAGGTCGCCTTCGCGGGTGGCGCGCTCTTCTTCCATCTGCATCGATTCGAGCTCGGCCTTCAACCCCTGCACGCTTTCGATGACGTCTTTCTCGTTCTGCCATTCGGCCTTGCGGGCGTCCAGACTTTCCTGAGCGCTTGCGATCTCGCGGCGCAATGCCTCCAGACGCTCCTTGCTGGCAGCGTCGGTTTCCTTCATCAGCGCCTGCTCCTCGATCTGCATCTGAGTGAGCTTACGGCTTGCCAGGTCAACCTCTTCGGGCATGCTGTCGATGTCGATGCGCAGACGGCTTGCCGCCTCGTCCATCAGGTCGATGGCCTTATCGGGCAGGAAACGGTCGGCGATGTAGCGGTTCGAAAGCTCAGCCGCAGCGACGATCGCCGAATCGGTGATGCGCACGCCATGGTGGATTTCGTACT
>CAKTWD010000048.1 GCA_934630485.1 uncultured Eggerthellaceae bacterium
CTTTCACGCCCGCTTTCATAAACCCAAGCTACACAAAGGACGAAACCGACCGTCGTTTCATGACGTTCTTCCTTGATAACGACTCGAAATGCCCTGACAGCATGGTTTTTCGCAAGGCGCGCAACACCGCCAACGAATACTGCGCTCTTAAATCCCCTCTGTTCTACAAAGGCAGCCCCGAAGAACGGTTACTTAAGGCATCCCCCGAAGAAACGGCTCATTTGCTTCGCGAGACACAGAAGCTTATTACGCTTGAGGAATACCGCAGCTCTCTTGCGGTTTCCCACTTGAAAGGATTCCCCAAAATGTTCGGGCTGGGCAAAGCAAAGGACGAACCAGTCATCGTAAGGGAATACGTAGAAGGGCCGACGCTTGGGGCTTCAATCGAAGCGTTGCCTCGAGCCGGCACCGAACCGTGCGCTGGAATAGAGCCGGCCACGGTGGCGTCTATCGCCAAGTCCATCCTAAAAGCGCTTTTGAACGCCCAGTCGCTTGACGGTTCCTTCATTCACCGCGATCTGTCACCACGTAACATCGTCTTCAGAACTGACAAAAGGTCTCTTCAGGAGCAAATCGACTCTAACCAATATGACGTATGCCTTGTCGACCTGGGCAGTTCCTCTTATGTTGAAGCCAACGATCCATTTGCAACCGCCCAATACGGCATCTGGCGATTCGGAACGATCGAATATGCGCCGCCCGAAATGCTCACACGCGACGTTGAGGGCGTTGACGAAATGCGCCATTCCGAAACAATCGACACGTATGCCCTTTGCAGCATCATGCATTTACTGCTTACGCTGAGAACTCCTTACAGGCTTGCCGCAAGAATCAACGATTCGCCCTACCTGGTTAAAACCAAGGAGCAGACCCTAACAAGATCCGATCCTTCTGCCTGCGAGCTATTGAAGCTGGCAAACAGGGGAATCGCGCCAAAACAAGAAGACCGATTCACTGTAAGCGAGTTGTACGACGAGCTGGGCAAGTTCGCGTAAGCGTTTGAATCCGCCCAGCATGCACGATTAGCCGAACTAGCCAATACCCAAAATCTGCATCACCAGCAACGCCACGGTAAGAATGGTGACAATCGCAACCGTCGACCAAATCAGGATGGTCGTGATCTTACGCGAGCGATACTTGCCCATGATTCGCTTGTCAGACGAAATGATGGCCATGAACACCAGCAGCACGGGCAGCACCAAGCCGTTCATGAACTGAGCCATAAGCATGACGCCCATCAGATCGATCTTCGGGATAAGAACGATGATCGCCGAGAACGCGATGACGAAGGTCAGGATGCTCTTGAAAATGGGAGCCTCGTGCCAGCTGAACGACACGCCTGCCTCCCAGCCGAATGCCTCGCAAATCACGAACGAGGTGGTCAGCGGCAACACGCACGCAGCCAAGAACGACGCGGCGGTCAGGCCGACGGCGAACAGGGCCTCGGCATGTTCGCCCGCGACCGGGGCAAGCGCACGAGCCGCATCGGCAGCAGAATCGATCGAGATGCCCTGCGGGAACAACACGGTGCCCGTGGTGACGATGATGAACCAAGCAACCAAGCATGCTGCGACGGTGCCCGAAACAACGTCGATCTTCTGCGCGAACAAATCCTTCGGGGTGATGCCCTTCTCGACGACGTTGCTTTGCTCGAAGAAGATCATCCACGGCGCGATAGTGGTACCTATCATGGCAATGACCAGCGAGAAGAAGCTTTGCTGCTGAATGACCTGCGGCTTGAACGTTTGAGTCACGGTGACGGTCCAGTCAGGACCGGCCATGAAGGCCGCAACCACGTAGGTCAGGAACACCAGCGACAGAATGAGGAAGACCTTCTCGACGCGCTTGTAGCTGCCGCCAACAACCAGCAGCCATACGGCAATGGCGGCAACCGGCACCGAAAGGTACTTCGACAAGCCGAACATCTCCATGCCCGAAGCGATGCCTGCAAACTCCGAGAACGTGGTGGCGACGTTGCCGATAAGCAACGCGGTCATGGCAAGCGCCGTCAGGCGGATGCCGAAACGCTCACGGATAAGGGCAGCAAAACCCTTGCCAGACACGGCACCCATCTTCGACGCGGTCATCTCGACCACGATAAGCAGAATGCACATGACGGGGATAACCCAAAGCGTCGCATAGCCGAACTGCGCGCCGACAGTGGAGTACGTGGAAATACCACCGGCGTCGTTGCCAGCCATGGCCGTGACGATTCCAGGGCCCAAGGCCGCCAAGGCAATAAGGAACTTGCTGCGCTGCTTGGTGGTTGCGACCTCCTGCGAAGCGTCTTCGGCAACCGCCACCGCGGTTGCGGACTCTGCGGATGCGGGCGCAGCAGCAGGTGCCGCGGCGGTAACGGGCGCGGACGAAGACGCGCCCTTTTCGGCACTGCCTGTCGAAACGATGTTGAATGCGGTTGCGCTACGCACGGCCTTGGCGGGATCGGGCTTGGCGCCCGCCTTCTTCGCCGCAGCCTTACGCTTGTCGGCAGCGATCTGAGACTTGGTGACCGGTTTCGCGGTTCCGTCAGGAGAACTCTGGGCCTTCAGCTTCTGAACCTTCATCAAGAAGGCCGCGTTTTCCGGGTTTCGCTTCTGCTGACCAGTCATGCTAATGCCCCAAGATCTGCATCAGGATCAACGTGTACAGGCCAAGGATCAATACGCCGGCAAGAACGATGCCCGCAATCTGAAAGTTCGTGAACAGGCGCTTCTTATCGCTTTGATCGTCTTCCAAGGCATCCCACGCATCGTCGACAGTGATGATGCCAAGCAGAACCTCGCGCTCGTCCACAACAGGCATGGCAGTAAGCTCGTACTTGAAAATGTCCTCAACCGCATCTTCCTCGGGCTCGTCGGGCGTGACCGAGATGATGTCGGTGTACATGATGTCGCCCATCAGGGCGTCGTCCTTGTTCAGCACCAGCGTGCGCACCGACGAAACGCCCACCAAACGATGGTCGTCGTCAAGGACGTACAGGTAGTAAACGGAGGGGGCATCCTCGGGAAGGCCGCGCAAAACCTCGATGGCGTCGCGCACAGTGTCGGACGAATGCACGGTGACGAACTGCGTGGTCATCATGCCGCCGGCGGTGCCGTCGCGATAGCCCAGCAGGGCACGAATCTCGGAAGCGTCCTCGACGCCCATCAGGCGCAGAAGGGTTTCGGCTTTCTCGTACGGAAGGTCGCGGACGATGTCGGCAGCGTCGTCGGGATCCATGTTGCCCAACAGGCCTGCAGCGCGCTTCTCGTCCAGGTCCTCGATGAAGTCGGCCTGAAGCTCGTCTTCCATCTCGGCCACGGCTTCGCCTGCCTGCACGTCGTCCAAATGCTTGAACACGTTGGCGCGCTGCTGTGGGTCAAGCTGCTCCAAAATGTCAGCGACGTCGGCGGGGTGCAGCTCGTCCAAGCGCTTATGCGAAACGGCCAGCTGCACGTCGGACAGATCGCGGTCGAGCAGATCCATATAGTTCCATGCAATGATGTGCTCGTCGATATGACGGTGGAAGGCCTCGGCAACGGCGACAACCGCGCGCTCGAGCCACGGGGCAAGACCGCGAAGAATGCCGCGCACGCCCACTTCAGCGCCCAGAAGACGCAGCTGCGTGCCCGACACCGACAGCTTAAGGTCGTTCACTCGCACGACCTTAAGGCCCTGCGTGTCGACGATCTGCCTGTTCAGAAGGTCGCGGGCAAGAAGAACCTCGTCCGGCTGCAGATAGCTGAAGCGAATATCCTTCGCAGGAACCTTCAGCGTGATGCCGCCTTCCGAGAATTCGTCGACGTACTTGCGCCACGAGATCATGAACGGGACTTTTCCCGGGCCCTGGAAGGCCATGCTCGTGATACGCGGAAAAACCTCACCCGTGGAAATAGCAAGGTCGGATACGGAGCCCAGTTCTTCGCCAGCGGAATCCACCACCGGCTTGTTCATCATTTGAGAGAGATAAAGCATTACATCCCCTACGTCAGCCATCTTCGGCTGCCGCAACGGGGAGCCGAAGTTCTACATACTGTGAGGTTTCGGTTCTCGAACCTTCAAGTACGTTCCTTTCCTTCGACTAATAAATCGGCGTGCCGCGAAATAAGGGCGGCCGCAAACGCGAGCACAACGGCTCAAGCGTTCTCGCCGCAGATCATTAAACCACTATAGACTTGTATCTGGCCAAATCTTACCTGATTTTTAAGAGTTAAACAGAAGGCGGTCACAGCGTGCTTAAAGGCGAACGCCCGAGAACGCGTAGAAACCAGGGGCGTCGACGAGCGATTCCAGCTGGAACAGGCCTTCCCACACCGCGCTTTCCTCGCGCGCGGGGCCAAGCCTCGAGCTTACGCCCGCAGCATGCGCCTGATGATGACCGTTGATCTCGTCTTTACCCGACCCATGAGCCACGGCGAAACGCCCGCCGGGCTTCAGCAGGCGGTGAACCTTCTTTGCCAGCGCGGGCTTGTCGACGAAATGCGGATAGGCGTTATAGATGACCACCTCGTCGAACTGGTTGGCTTCGTCCAGCTCAAGCGCGTCACTTGCCACGAAATCGACGGCAGGGTCGTCGGCGAAATTGTTGCGTGCGTTCTCGACCATCTTTTCGGAAAGATCAACGCCCAAAACGGAACCGGCGCCGGCCTCAAGATAGTATGGAACCATAACACCCGTGCCGCAGCCCAGGTCAAGAACATGATCGCCCGGCTTGACGCCCACAAGCGAAACCACGGCGCCTTGCGCGCGGCTTTTCCCCACATGGCTCGAGGAATCCCAGGTGTCGGCCCTCTCATCGAAGAAGCGCGCGACTTTCTCAAGCTTGCCGCAGGTCGTTCCGTCTACCAGCTGCTCTACAAGGTTGCTTTCGGTATCCATTGCAAAACCTCTCTTATAAAGGAACCACCAAACGGCGGCCACGATGCTCGATGACATCGCTCTTCATTCCGTAAATACGCTCGATCTGCTGAGGCGTGACAATGCTCGCGTCGCCTACCGCGTCGACTCGCCCCTCGGCAAGGAACAGGAACCTATCGCAGTAGCGCAGCGCAAGGTTGATGTCATGCAGAACCGCAACGGCGGCGATGCCTCGACCGTCCACCTCGTCGCGAACCTCACGCATAACCTCTTGCTGATTGGCTGGGTCAAGGTTGTTCGTCGGCTCGTCAAGCAGCAGCGTGTCGGCACGCTGGACGAACGCGCGGGCAAGAACCATCTTCTGGTATTCTCCGCCTGAAAGCTCGTCCGTGTAGCGAAGTGCGCACTTGGCCAGATCAAGCCGCTCAAGCGCGTTTTCGACGATCCGCCGGTCTTCCTTGGACGGGCCGCCCTGCATGTGGGGACGACGCCCCAAAAGAACGGCGTCGTACACGGTCAACCTGTTCGCATGGCTGTGTTGCGCGACGAAGGCCACCTTACGGGCGCGATCAAGACGATGCACCTGGCCAAGGGGAACTCCGTCGAGCAGCACCCGCCCGGACGCCGGCTTCGCCGCACCCGTCAGGCAAGAAAGCAAGGTTGATTTACCGCACCCGTTCACACCCAAAATGGCTAAAAACGAACCAGGCGCCAAGTCGATATCGACCCCCTGCAAAATAGGCGAGCCCGCACGATACGCGAAATGCAAGCCATGAGCTTCGAGCATCAGCGATTCACCCCCTTGAACAGCAGGTAGATGAAGACCGGCGCGCCGACGAACGACGTAATGGCCGAAATCGGCAGGATCAGCGGAGCGACGATGACATGGCAAAGCATGTCAGAAACCAAAAGCAGACCCGCGCCGGCAATGGCCGAAGCGGGAAGCAGGTAGCGATAGTCCGAGCCAAGAAGCCGCCTCATGACGTGCGGCGCGACCAAACCCACGAAGTTGACGATGCCGCAAAACGCTATGACCGTCGAGGCAACGGCGCTCGCGACGAACATGTTCGTCAGGCGGACCTTGCTCACCGAAATGCCCAGGCTGTGCGCCAGGCCCTCGCCCGATTCCATCGCGTTGAAATCCCACCTATTAAGGTGAAACACCACAGCGCCCACCAGCGTGACGATCGCCATAAGCGCAAGCTGATCTTTGCTCACACGGCTAAGGTCGCCGAAGGTCCAGAACACCACGGCGGCCACCTGGGAATCTTCCGCAAAGTACTGCACCAACGTGGTTCCGGCGGTGAACACTGCCGATAATGCCACACCCAGAAGGACGATGCTTTCGGGCGTCATCTCGCGAACGCGCGACAGCAGCAAGATAAGCACCGTGGAAAGCATGGCGCCCGCGAACGCCAACAGCGCCGTCGTAACCGGGTCGGCAGAGCTTACGCCCTCGTAGGCCGCCGACGAGCCGCGCCCACCTGCAAGCACGATGATGGCAATGGAGGCCCCGAAGGCGGCGCCCTGCGAAATACCAAGCGTGCTTGCCGAGGCAAGCGGGTTGCGCAGGACACTTTGGTACGCACAACCCGCAAGGGACAAGGCGATGCCGGCGACAATGGCCGTTAGCACGCGCGGCAAGCGAATGTTCTGCACCGCAGCCACTGCGCGCGCATCGCCCCGCCCGAACAAAGCCAGGACGACGTCTTTCGCAGAGAGGTTCAGCGCGCCCATCCCCATGGACAGCACGGCGATGCCCGCAACAACCACGGCCAGCACCGCGATGACGACCAGCTTATGACGGATGTATCCGTCATAGCCCCCGTTCCTGCCCTGGCTTTGGGGCGGCAGCCCCTTGTTTGTCAATTTCTCCTCTTGCATGTACGCGCCTGGCTTGATCCTTAGCTTGTGCTTCTCGAACGACTACCGTTTAGTTGAACGACATCGACTTGAAGTCCATACCGTTCTGCTGCATGGCCTGATAGAAGTCGACGCCAAGAAGCGTAGTGTAGATCTCGGAGTACTTCGCCTTCAGATCGACATCGGCGAATTTATCGGGGTAGATGATCGCACCGATGAAGTAGGTGTCGCAGATGCCCGTGTCGATATTGGTCCCGTTGAAGTTGAAGAACGGCTGCGTGTACAGGTTGCCCTGCTGGAACGCCTTCAGGCCGTCGAAGAACGCCTGGTTATTAGCATAGTCGGCCTTCATCAGGTCCATGTTGCCCGCGTTCAGGAACATGTAGTCGGGATCCCAGTTGCCGATCTGCTCAAGGTCGACGTCAACTGCGGCCTTCTGACCGGTCTCGTCGGCGACGTTCTTGGCATTCAGCTCGACAAGCGGAGCATAGTTGGCATAGGTGCCGGTGAAGCTCTTGGCGCCCTTGTAGTTGACGGCGCCCACGTACACGCTGGGCTTATCGGCGTCAGCGATATCGGCGGTGCGGGCTTTCAGGTCGGCGTCCCACTCCTTCAGCTTGGCAACAACCTCGTTGGCGTGATCCTCGGTGCCTAGGGCCTCACCGACGCAGGTGATGGAGTTGTACACGTTGTCGGTGAACAGCTGGTTCTGGTAGGTGATACCGATAACGGGAATGCCGGTGTCCTTCTGAAGGGCATCGCACTCCTCGGCGCTGCGACTGGAGATGATGACGTCGGGGTTGAGATCCATCAACTGCTCTTCATTGACGTTGGTCTCAAGCAGATGGTTGCCGTTGCTGGTAGAAGGCAGGTTGGCGAAAAGGTCTTTGTAGGCGATTGCATACGGACGGTTCATAGCCGGGGTAGTTTCCATTTCGGTGACGGCAATGAGCTTGTTCTGAGCGCCGGCGTACACCACAAAGCGGGCACCGCTGCCAACCGTGGCGGCAGTCTTTGCGTCCTTCGGCACCTCAACGCTGCGGCCATAGGCGTCGACGACTGTTTTCGTTACGGCAGCGGACGAGCTGGCGGCAGATGCGCTACCCGATGCTGCGTTATTCGACCCGCAAGCGGTAAGCGTCAGGGTGAACACAGCAAGTGCTGCCACGAAGATCGCCACAAGCTTCAGCGAGAATCTCTTCTTCATGCAAGAATCCTTTTCTTTGAGGTTTTCTCTATCGGTGCTACGAACTTCCATTTCGTAACACATCGGAATCTTAGCACCGAAAGGTCGCGGGCGCGGGCAAGAAACCTCAAGAATGGCTCATTTCTGATAAACGGCGCTTACGGAGGGCGATACCGACGATCTGCGTAAGAAAAAGCGCAGGCGAAGGGCAGCTTGCAAAAGCGCCAGCGAAGAGCGTGCTGGAAACCCGCGGGAAGACAACCCGCCGAAAAGCCAGCCGGAAGAATCCCGATAAAAGCCCGCTAGAAAAAAGAAAACCCGCCGAAGCGGGTTGAGCGTTTTAAATGGTGCGCCCTGGGGGATTCGAACCCTCGACGTACTGATTCGTAGTCAGTCCCTCTATCCAGCTGAGGTAAGGGCGCACTTAATCAAACAGCAAAAGATATTCTAGCCAACCGAGCGAACATGTCAACGACTTTTTTAGATCGATCTCCCCATCACGGAATATTCACTTCTTGAAGAAGGCGCCAGGAGTCGCAGTTCCTGCATCTAGCGTTGGTCGATCGGGATGTACGGGCGCGGCGTTGCGAACGTGGTCTTGTATGCAGGGCGGATGATGCGCTTAGCTGAGTACATCTCCTCAAAGCGATGCGCGGCCCAACCAGCCATGCGGCCGCACGCGAACAACGGCGTGAACAGATCCTCAGGGATACCCATCATGGTGTAGACGAAACCGGAGTACATATCCACATTGGCGCACATGTCCTTCGTGGTCCCCTTCACGTCATGCAAGATCTCGGGCGCCAGGCGCTCCACCGTTTCGAGCAGCTTGAACTCGGCCTCGAACTCGGTACCGGCAGCAAGCTGCGAAGCAAAGTGCTTCAAGATGACAGCGCGCGGGTCGGATTTCGTGTACACGGCGTGGCCCATTCCGTAAATCAGGCCGCTACGGTCGTACGCCTCTTTACGAACGATTTTCGTCAGATAATCGGCGACGGCGCCTTCGTCTTCCCAATTCGCGACGTTCTGTTTCATATCGGCATGCATCGCGCGCACCTGATGGTTCGCACCGCCGTGCTTGCGGCCCTTAAGCGAACCGATGGCCGCCGCGTAGGCGGAATACGGATCGGTGTCGGCCGAGGAAAGCACGCGCATAGTGAACGTGGAATTGTTACCGCCGCCGTGCTCGGCGTGCAAGCACAGCATGATGTCGAGCATGCGCGCCTCTTCGGGCGTGAACGAGCGGTCGGGGCGCAACATGGAAAGAATGGTTTCGGCGGTGGACTGACCAGGGGTGAAGGGGTGCAAGATGAACGACCCGCCGTAGAACTTCGCCTGTTTGCCGTAATACGAACCAACCATGATGCGCGGCAGGCGCGAGATCAACGACAGCGCCGTGTGCACTTCGTGTTCGACGGAACGCGATTCGGCGTCGGGATCGTTCGAATACAGCTGCAAAACGGAACGCGCCAGCACATTCATGATGTCGGGCGGGTTGCTTGACGTCATCAGGCTTGCCGTGAAACCATCGGGCAACTCGCGCTCGGAATCGATCACGTCGATGAAATCGTGCCACTGCCGCTTCGTGGGAAGCTCGCCCATCAGCAGCAAGTACGCGATCTCTTCAAAATTGAAACGATGCGTTGCGGCGTCGTCGCCCAACAGCAGATCGTAGATGTTGTAACCGCGGAAGGTAAGTGATCCCTCGTCGGGGATTTTGACGCCGTCGGAAATCAGATAGCCATGAACGTTGGAGATGTTGGTGACGCCCGCAACCACGCCCGTGCCATCGGCATTGCGCAAGCCGCGCTTGACGTCGAACTGCTGAAAGTAACTGGGGTCGATGGTGTTGATGGACAACAGCTGATCGTACAGCCCGAACTTCTTCTTCTCGCTGGCCTCATCCATGGAAGTCTCCTTCGGTCAGGTGGTTTCGTCGATGATAGACCACGCGAACCCACTACGAGAGGGCTTTCATGCACGAAACAGACGCTTCATCAAGTTGTAACCGGGCTAGGGCCGCACGATCCGCCGGTTCGCTGTTGGAGTGCGGTATGATTCGGGCAACGAACATCAACGCTGAGCAGCAAGGGCGTCAGCCAAGACAAGGCATCAATCGGAAGGCGAGACATGGCAACTCTTCAGAACGCGAAAATCGGATTCGTGGGATTTGGCAACATGGCAAGCGCCATGGCAGACGGCTGGATCGCCAGCGGCGAGATTGACCCTAAGAACATGTGCGCCTGCGCCGGGCGCTTCGACGCATTGAAGGAGCGCTGCGCCACGCGCGGCATGACCGCATATGAAACGGCCGACGAGGTAATCGCAAACGCCGACGTGGTCGTTGCCGGCGTCAAACCCTACCTTATCGAGAAGGTCTTCTCTGGCAAGGAAGACGCCCTTAGCGGTAAGATCGTCCTTTCCATTGCCTGGACCTGGGACAAGGGAAAATGGGAAGCCCTTCTGCCGGGCACCCACCACATCTCGACGGTGCCTAACATTCCCGTATCCGTGAACGCAGGCGTCATCGCGGTCGAGAAGCAGAGCACGCTCAATGCCGACGAGGCCAAGCTGATCATGGGTCTTCTTGAGCTTTTGGGAACGCCCGTGGAATTGGACGGATCGCTGCTTTGGGTTGGCGGCACCACCGCTTCATGCGCGCCGGCGTTCATCGCCGTCGTCACCGAGGCGCTTGCCGATGCAGCCGTGAAGAACGGCATCCCGCGCGCCGATGCTTACCGCATCGTCAGCGCCATGATCGCGGGAACCGGAAAACTGCAGCTAGAAACGAGAATGCATCCCGCCGCGCTAAAAGACGCCGTGTGCTCGCCGGGCGGCGCAACCATCCGAGGCGTTGCGGCACTTGAGGAAGCGGGCCTGCGCAACGCGCTGATCAAGGCGATTGATGCCACGTTGAAATGAACCCGCCCAACCGAAGCAAGGCGGGATCTCAAAAAGACATACCCCGCAAATGAAGATCGGGGCGGCGTACTT
>CAKTWD010000049.1 GCA_934630485.1 uncultured Eggerthellaceae bacterium
CCTTTTTTTCCAGCAGCGGTGTCGCCGAGCGCGGTCTGCTAGACGGCAGCGACAGCGACCAAGTCGATGGCTCTTCTCGAGAGATGCAGGCCGCGTTGCCCGATGGTCTAGGCAGCGGGGTCGCCGAGCGCGGTCTGCTAGACGGCAGCGACAGCGACCAAGTCGGAGCAAACCATGTCTCATAACCTCGAGACGCGCCGACGCTTCATAGCCGGGTTCATTTCAGGGGTTATCGGTGCAGGGCTTTGGGGCGTATCGGGGACGTGCGCTCAATATCTGTTCGCAACGTATGGCATCACGCCGCTGTTCTCTACGGTGGTGCGTTCGTTCTTCGCAAGCATCGCGTTTTTCGCCGCCATTTTCGTTGCGCGTCGCGCAGTGCTCAACCGAATGGCTACGTGCGCGAAGGTCACTAAGATCGCGCTGCTTGTTTTCGGGTTGTGTCTGTTCGTCGATCAGTTTGCCTGCATGACGGCTGTCGCGCTCACCAACGCGGGAACCGCGACTGTTCTGCAAATGCTGGGAACCGTGTTCGTGATGCTGCATACGTGTCTTGTTGGCCGCAGGCTCCCACGCGCAATCGAGGCGGCGGGCCTTGTCCTTGCTTTGGTGGCAACGTTTCTTATCGCAACCCAGGGCGATCCTACCACGTTGGTTTTACCTGCCGCGGGCCTGTTCTGGGGCATCCTCAATGCGTTCTCGGTTGCCGTTTACGTGCTGGTGCCGCGCCATGCGCATCTGTTCGAGAAGTTCGGCAGCTTCCCGGTTACGGCGGTAGGCATGCTTATCACATTCGTGCTGTCGACCGTTGTTTATCTCGTCACGATGGGCCCGCAGATGTTCGTCGCCGAGGTTGCTTTGCTTGATGCGCGGGGTTGGTTGGCGTTAATCGGTGGTCTGACGTTTTTGGGCACCTTCCTGTCGTTTTGGCTCTACTTGCGCGGCGTGTCGCTGGTCGGTTCGATCACCGGCAGTCTGCTTGGCGCAGTGGAGCCTGCCAGCACGATGATGTTCTCGGCATTGCTTTTGGGGACGGTCTTCACCGGGGCCGATTGGATCGGCCTGATTTTGATGGTGGGGATGTTGGTGCTGGTAACCTTCAGCGACGGCGATGACGGCGCAAAGCCGCAGGTCGATTAGCGACCGCAAAAAAGCCGCAGCTCAGCGAGCCGCGGCTTTAGTGAAATCGGTTGGTGGGCAAGGCTGTCTGATTTGCACGCGGCTACGATTCAAGCGTCAGCTGCTAGTAAACCATCCCAACTTTTACGAGCGGCTGGGAATCTCAAGCGTGGCCTTGGCAAGCACGTGCCCGTCGATGGCGCGGCGGAACTCGTTCAGGTAGTAGCCTTCGGGCAGGTCGAGCTTCATATCGAGCGCATATACGGCAAGGGTGTAGAAATGCGTCTTGTCGGGTGGTTGCGGTCCGCAGTAGCGGTTGAATACGGCGGGGTTGCTTGAGCCGTGGGACATGGGCGACCGGTTGGAGTTCGCGCCCTGCGTGCAAGCAACTTCGCCGCTTGCGCTGACATTCTCGGGAATGAGCGTGGTGTCGGGTGCGAAATCGCAGGCCAGCCAATGAATCCAACAGAATCCGCCCACGGGAATGGCATCGAAGTCGACAAATGCAAGCGCGATGGATTTCGTGTCTGCGGGAACGTCCTCAACCGAAATAGGGAACGAGCGAGTGGGGAAGTTTTCGGTACGGTACTCGCTGGCGGCATGCTTGCCGAAACGGTCGGGCAAAAGCCCGTTCTCAAGCGGGACGTTGATCTTCATGGCTGCTCCTTTGCTCGAAGGCCGGCGCTCATGTCGGCATCGGCCGCTATCGAAACCTATAACTGTCGAACTTTCGCGAAAACCCACGTCGCGGCATGCTTGCCGTTACGCCTTCGGTTTACGGCTGCACGTGGCGGTCATCTTTGCCACCTTCGTGCCTAGGTTGTCCACAACTTCGATGGTGTAGAACCCAAGCGTGCGACCGGATCGGTCGGTCGAAGCCGTTGCGATCAGTTTATCGCCCTTCGCGCCCTTCATGAACTGAATCGAGCAAACGACGCAGGCAGAAGGTTCTTCGCCGATGTTGCTGGCAATGGCAACGGCGAAGTCGGCCAGCGTGAAGATGGCACCGCCCATGACGCCGCCGAAACCGTTGAGGTGCTTCTCTTCGATATCGAACTCGCAAACGGCATGACCGGGACCGGCCTCGACGACGCGGCAGCCGCAGGCTTCGGTTGCGAAGTGGTCGTTCTTGAAGAACTCGCGGGCCTCTTCAAGTGAGATGTTCGGATCCATCATGATAGTGTCCTTTCAACAGAAAGGGCGCCGCAGAAGCGGCGCCCGTCATTCATTACGCGAAGATGTTCGCAAGGATCCCATCGATGCGGGCAAGCACGTCCGCGCGGTCCATAAGCACGATGCTCTCGAACAGCGGCGGCGAGACCATGTTGCCGCAAACGGCAACGCGCAGGGGCTGGAACAGGTTCTTCGCCTTCATGTCCAGCGGTTCGCACAAAGCGCGGCATTTCTCTTGCAGCGACTCGGCTTCCCACTCGTTGGCCTCGTCGGCAAGGATGTCGCGGCAAGCGCGCAAAGCCTCGTCAGCGCGGGCACTGTCCTTCAGCAGCACCTTCTTGGAGCTTTTCTCGTCCAGGCGGACGTTGGGACCCCAGAACATGAACGCGATTTTCTCGGGGATCTCGTCCAAGCGGTTGAGGCGCTCGGCAAGCAGAGGGTAGATCTGCTCGAACCAAGCCAGGTTCTGCTGAACATGCGCAGCGGCGGCCTCGCGGGCTTCGTCGGAAACGACCAGCGGTTCGGGCTGAGGCGCGTTCGGGTCGGAGGGGTTCGGTGTGGGGATGACGTTCACGCCGGGTTGGACGCTTTTGCCCAGGGCAACTGCCTCAGCAAGCCAGGGCTTTGCGATCTCGGTCCAGCGGGCGGGTTTGAGTTCGCGCATGTACACGCCGTCCATCCAGTCCAGCTTCGTCTCGTCGAAAACGGCGTCCTTCTTGGTGATGCGGTCAAGATCGAATGCGCGGCACAGCTCGTCGCGGCTGATGATGGTGGTTTCGCCGTCAAGCGACCAGCCCAGCAGTGCCAGGAAGTTGACCATGGCATCAGGCAGGTAGCCGCGATCGCGGTACTCCTCGACGCTGGTTGCGCCGTGGCGCTTCGAAAGCTTCTTGCCATCGGCGCCCAAAATCATGGACAGATGTGCGAACTGCGGAACCGGGCGACCTAGCGCCTCGTAGATAAGGATCTGGCGCGGGGTGTTGGACAGATGGTCATCGCCGCGGATGACGTGCGTGATCTGCATGTTGGTGTCGTCGCAGACAACGGCGAAGTTGTAGGTGGGGCTGCCGTCGGTGCGAACCAGGATCATGTCGTCCATGACGTCGGCGGGGAAGGACACGTGGCCGTACACGGCGTCGTCGAACTCGATGGGGCCGTGGTTCTCGGGTACCTTCAGGCGCCAAACATGGGGCTCGCCTGCGTCGATGCGTGCCTGAGCCTCTTCCTTGGAAAGAACGCGGCAGGTGCGGTCGTAGCCGGCATAGCCGCCCTCGTTCTGTTCGGCTTCGGCGCGCTTGGCGTCAAGCGTTTCCTTCGTGCAGAAGCAGGGATACACGGCGTCGCGCTCTTTCAGGATCTCAAGAGCTTCCTTATAGGTGTCCATGCGCTGCATCTGGAAGTAGGGGCCGTACTGGCCGCCAACCTCGGGGCCCTCGTCCCAGTCAAGGCCGAGCCATTTCATGGCGTCGACGATGACGCGCACGTTCTCTTCGGTGGAACGCTCGGGGTCGGTGTCCTCGATGCGCAGGATGAAGTCGCCGCCCTTAGCGCGGGCGAAAGCCCAGTTGAAGATCGCGGTGCGGGCGCCGCCGATATGGAGGCGGCCGGTAGGCGACGGCGCGAAGCGGACGCGCACTTTCTGCTGATCGGTCATGAAGACTCTCTTTCCGTCGTGCTTAGCCGCAGGTTGAAACATGCTGCGGCGTTGTTTCATCGGTTGGTGGAAGCTTGACGTGCGCCACGGGGCTTCGTCAGCGATTTTCCGACCAAGATTGACAGTATAGAAGCGATGGTGCTGGTTGTGAGCCAGACAGCTCCCATTCCCACCCAAAATTCAGTTGGCAAGGCGCAGATCAAAAGCGAATCGCTGGCGAAGGTCCAGTTGCCTTGCGAGAAAAGCAGTTCGTGGAAGACGGTGAACAGTCCGTCGAAGTCGATAGCCGCCCAGATCCCCGCCACCGCGAACAATGCGACGATGGCGGTTCCAGCGCGGGTGAGAGCTCGTGCGGCGCCAACGCGCGAACGCATGGTGGCAAGCGAGGCGACGGCAAGGATCAGCGCGACGGCAACAAGCGTGTAGGCGATCATCGCCACGGAATAGCAGTCGTCAAGATGGCTGATGGCGTCGTCGCTGTAAACGTAGCGCTCGGTTGCGTGCGCGAATGTGGCTTCCACCTGCTGCTGATCGTTGATGTCGACACCGTCAAGGTTCGGGGCGCCAATCTGCGCTTTGCCGGTGGCTTTCCCGCGTTCTTGGGCGTTGTGGTTCGCAACCGCGATGGCATGAACCAGGGACGCGCGGTCATGCGAGCCGAAGGAATAGTCGCGCGTGGCATCGGCTACGTTGGCCAGGTCGTTAACGGTGAATGCCGTGCGTGCGTCGGGTTGGGCGGTTTGCAGCGCGAGCGTTTTTGCGGTGGGCGGAAGGACGCATGCCAGAAAGCCGCTTGCCAGCAGCAGAAGCGCCACGGACAAGGTTCCAACCGCTTGAAGGACGGCTTGAAAGCCGCCCCTTCGCGCCAAAGGCTGTTCCATCGTTTCGGCTCGCGATTATTCGGCCGCCGGCACGTCGACGTCAACCCATACGGTTGCCGAGGTCACGCCACCCTTGCGACCCATGATGATGGCGCCTGGCCCCAGGCGGTTGAACACGCCCGAGAAACGGCCGCCCATCAGGTACAGGCCGGTGAGGTTGTTGAACATGACGGGCTGGGCCGTGAAATCCTCGTCCTTGCCGTACAGCGGCACGGTGGCCGTCTTGTACAGCTCGCAGCATTCCTGAACCAGGAAGCGCTGCGAGGTTCCCATGGTTTGAGCGAGGCTTTCGTCAATAAGCTTCGCCCAGGTTTCGGCGTCGCAGTCGTGGCCAACCGTCACGTTCTTGCTGCAGTATCCGTCGCTGGGCTTCAGCACCCAACGTGCAGGGTTCGCCTTCACTTCGTCGATGTCGATTTCGGTAGGGTCAAGGAAGGCGGTGAATGGGATGCATTCCTTGACCAGCGCCGCTTCCCTCTGGGTAAGGAGCGCCGTGGTTTCGGGACGGTGCAGAACGCGGAACACCTGCTTGTCGTGGACGATGTTGGTGGCGAAACCGCCGATCAGGCAAACCTTATGGGCGAGGTACGCCTGAACCAGGGGTTGGCTTTCGTCCCAATGCTCCAGAAGGTCGCTTGCCACGGTGCGACGCCAGATAACGTCGATATCGACATCGCTATCGCCCCATGCGGCGTTCTTTCCATGCAGGTGCTGGCCGTCAAACGACAGTTCGCGCACGTCGAAGATAGAGATGTCGAACCCGCGCTCCTTGAAGATGCCCGCGTATACCTTGAACTCCTCGAATGCGGCGTTCTCAAGGAAGTCGACGATGGCGATGCGCGGCTTCTCAACCTTTGCGTCGTAGCGGCTGTAGATGGAAAGGAACGTGTCAACCCAGCCTGGGAACAGGTCGGCATCGCAGTTTGAAAGCGCATGGTTCTGCGCAAGGCGACGGTAGGGCTCGCTCTGCTCAATGCAGGCAAACGCCTCGCGGTTCTCGTTCATGCCCGAGGTGCCATCGGTGTTGAACTCGCAAAAGCGCAGCTTGCCCGTGTCCTCGTTAAGGAAGCAGTCAACGCGCGTGATGGGCAGCGGGTCGGTGTAGCCGGTTGGAGCAAGCATCAGCTGCTCAAGGCGCTCATCGAACTTGAAGAGCGCACGATATTCGGGGTTTGACAGATATTCCTTAATTACTTTGCCCAGAATGCCGTACAGGGTTTCGGAGGTCGTTTTGAACAGGTTGTACGCATCTTGGCCGAACAGGCGCGGCACATAGCCCATGTAAACCGGGTTGCCATCCCACACGGCGGTGGAGTTCACGATGTAGTTCCACGCGGCGCGGCGATCGGCCTCGTCGGTTTCGCTTTCGGCAAGGTAAGAGAGGTATTCGTTCGTCAAGACCTCGTTGGCGTTGCAAGCGTTTGCGTCCTGCATGGGTTCGGTGCGCCTTTCTATCTTCGTGCTGGTGTTGGGGCTTCGTGCCTCGTCGCCTTCTCCCGTTGCGAACCGGCGTCAAGCGTGAAGCACGCCGCGCCGGGTTGCGTGATGGTTTCGGTGAGGATAGTTTCGCGCTGATCGGGGCGAACGTTACTCCCGATGGCGTTTTTCCATGCGGTTTCTGCAAGCGTCGCCGAACGCTTTGGCAAGCGGGGCGCCGAACGGCGATTCGGGTGCGAACTCGGGGTGCCACTGCACGCCCACGAAGAAGGAGCAGTCTGGATGCGACACGGCTTCGATCAGGCCGTCTTCCGACAGAGCGTCAACGGTAAGCGAAGGGGCCATGTCCTCGATGGTTTGGTGGTGGATGGTGTTCGTGCCGAACGGTTTGGTTCCGAAGATGCGTGCGGTGGGCGTGCCTTCGACGGGCACGACTTCATGAACGGCATCGAACGGGTCCTCGATGCGCCAATGCTCCTCGTGGTCGAACGGGAGCTTGTTGATGTCCTGGCACAGCGTTCCCCCGCACACCACGTTGACCATCTGAAAGCCGCGGCATATTCCCAAGAAGGGAAGGTCGTGCTCGATGCAATAGCGCACGATCGCGGGCTCGATGCCATCGCGTGCGACGACGGGGTTGTCGCTTGCGGCAGCGCGCTCGCGGCCGTACAGCATGGGGTCGATGTCATCGCCGCCCGGGATAAGAACGCCGTCAACCCGTTCAAGGATAGCTTCCACGTCGGCCGGGTTCTCCTGCGGAAGAAGGATGATGGGCGACACACCTGCGAGCTTCAAAAAATCAAGGTAGTTTGCACGAATCGAGAACGCGGGGATTTCGTCTTCGAACTGAAACGATACTGCCACCAGGGGTTTCGGTGCCGGGACTTCTTCGGTGGCGCAGCCTGCATCCCGAGCGCCTTCGACGCTCTTTGCGTCCTCGGTCTCGTCTGCGTCCCGCGTATTGTTGCTTGCGATCGGCGTTTCTTCGCGGGGGTCCTGGTTCTCGCTCATGTTCTAGTTCTCGCTATTCGACTTGAGGTTCAGGGCGGGGAACGAATCGGTGTCGAGGGTTTCCTCAAGCAACTCCGAGATTCGCTCGATGGGCGTGGAATGGTCAGACAGAACCCAGCTGCGGTACAGCATAAGCGCGCCCGACAAGTAGAAGCTCATGCGCATGCGGAACTCCACGTCGTCCATCAGGTGCGTGTCAACGCCGGTTGCCGCGAATGCGGGCTTGGCCGAGCGACCCATCAGGTCGATCATCGCGTTGACGGGCAGCGACCGGGCCGTGTGCTCGTAAAAGCCCATGTTCTCGATGATGGATTTGTTGATGTCGGCAAGGATGCCGTGGATGCGCTGCTTGCGCGTTTCTTCGGTATGCTCGCGGATGATGTCGATGACGTGCTCGATGATCTCTTCTGCGCGATGTGTTAGCAAGCTGTCGATCGAGGGGTAGTGAAGATAGAACGTCTTGCGGTCGATGTCGGCTTCGCGGGCGATGGCGCTGACGGTGATCTTCGAGACGTCGTTCTCGCTGAGCAGCTTGTCAAGTGCGGCGTTGATTGCCTTGCGCGTGCGGACGATGCGTCGATCAAGTTTCGGCTGAGCAGGGCGTCGGACATCGTTCTCAGTCATCTTCTGACACTTCCTTTTTGCGATTCCACTGAATTCGGCTTCTCGGTCGTTGATTAATGCACAAACAACTTCGATGTGTGCATTCATTTGTAACGGAATCTATTCGGTTATTCAATCTTCGTTGCGTTATCCGCACAACAAGTATAGTCTACAGGTGTGGAACAAACAATATCTGGTGAATAGACATTGCTTGTGGACTAACGATAACGTCGCGGGTTCGCCAAAAAGCGAATGGGAGAGCGACCGGCGCCGCAGGCGTTGTAAATAGGAAGGAACGACAATGACCGAAGAGATCCAAGAGGCCGTCGCAACAGCACCCTCGTTCGAGTTGAGTCCCGAAGATAAGGCCAAGCTTGCCAAAATCGGCCCGTCCGAGAAGATCAAGCATGCTGCCATGTACAAGCTCATCGACTATGTCATGGAAGACCCCGAGACCAATATCCACAAGGTCATGAACATGCTGGACAAGCTTGCGCCCAAGAATCTGTTTCCCACGCAACGCGAAACCATGCGCCAGGCCATCGAGGCGAAAAGCAACTGGTATCAGCTGATCATGAAGATCCTCGAGCTGAACCCCGAGGTTATCCCGCAGCTGCTGAAGACGTTCGTAGTTGACAGCAACCTTATTGCCTGGGGCATGCAGGAGCACAACCGCAAGGCGTTGAAGTGCAACATCCCGTGGGCTATCCTGCTTGACCCAACCAGCGCGTGCAACCTTCATTGCACTGGCTGCTGGGCCGCCGAGTACGGCAACAAGCTGAACCTTACCTATGAAGAGATCGACTCCATCATCAACCAGGGCGTCGAGCTGGGTGTTCATATGTACATCTACACCGGCGGCGAGCCTTTGGTTCGTAAGCATGACCTTATCAAGCTGTGCGAGGCGCATCCCGACTGCACGTTCCTGTCGTTCACGAACGCAACGCTCATCGACGAGGCGTTCGTCCAGGATATGATCCGCGTGAAGAACTTCGTGCCTGCCATCTCGGTCGAGGGCATCGGCGAGGCTACCGATGTCCGCCGCGGCGAAGGCACCTTCAACAAGATCGACCACGCTATGAAGCTGCTGCGCGAGGCTGGCCTTCCGTTTGGCGTGTCGCTTTGCCATACGTCGCAGAACTCCGACGCTCTGGTATCGGACGAATTCTTCGATTGGCTGATCGATCAGGGCGTTCTGTTCGCATGGATCTTCACCTTCATGCCGGTTGGTTACTCCACGAAGGATTGCGAGCTTATGGCCACGCCCGAGCAGCGCGAGCAGCTGTATCGCTTCGTCAAGCGCGCCCGCGAGGAGAAACCGCTTTTCACCCTTGACTTCCAGAACGACGGCGAGTTCGTTGGCGGCTGCATCGCCGGTGGCCGCAGGTACTTGCACATCAACGCCAAGGGCGACGTCGAGCCCTGCGTGTTCGCGCATTACTCCAACGCCAACATCCGCGAGGTCTCGCTGCTTGACGCGCTGCGCTCGCCCTTGTTCATGCAGTACTACGAGAACCAGCCCTTCGATGGCGAGAACCTGCTTCGCCCGTGCCCGATTTACGAGAACACCGGCAGGTTGGCCGACATGGTCGAGGCTTCTGGCGCCCACTCCACCGATCTCGAGCATCCCGAGGACGCCCGCGACCTCACCGAGAAGATGCGCCCTCGTGCCGAGGCTTGGGCCGAGGTTGCCAATCGTATTTGGAACGACCCCGACGATCCGCGCCGCCCTTACCGCGATCGCGTGTACGTCGGCATGGCCGAGTCGGACGTCGAGAAGTATGAGGAGACCGGCTTTGTCGGCAACACCCCGCTCGAGAAGCTGAAGGCCGAGCGTTCGCACTAATGCTGGAAGGCAATTGGGCTGAAAGGTCCCGCAGAAGCGCTTGCTGCACCCCGGTTTGCGATTGCGGAATGCGCGTGAAGATGCTTCGCATGTCGCAAGTCGGGGTGCTGATGCGATAAAACTGGTAAGACTGCTTTTTGGCGCCTTAGCAGGGAATAGTAACGAACCTGCGTAGAGGTGCCGCAAGACAACGAGAAAATAGGAGAGTCAAAATGGCAGATACTCGTTCTTATCTGTTCACGTCCGAATCGGTGACCGAAGGCCACCCTGACAAGATCTGCGACCAGATCTCGGATGCAATCCTCGACGCAATCCTCACGCGCGAGGCCGAGCTTGCAGAGCAGGGCTACGTTGGTCCTGATGGGGCAGCGGCTGATGTATCCAGCGTCCGCGCGGCCGTCGAGACGTTCACCACCACTGGCATCATCACCGTCATGGGCGAGGTTCGTACTCAGGCTTATGTCGACGTTGACAGCATCGTCCGCGGCGTGGTCGAGAGCATTGGTTACACCAACGACGACTTCGGCTTCAACGCCAGCACCTGCGCCGTTGCGAACTACATCCATTCCCAGTCGCCCGACATCGCCATGGGCGTCGACGAGTCCTACGAGGTCCAGACCGGCCAGGCTTCTGCCGATGATGCATACGATCGCATCGGCGCAGGCGACCAGGGCGTCATGTTCGGCTATGCCACGAACGAGACCTCCACGCTCATGCCCATGCCCGTTTTTCTGGCGCATCGCCTGTCCGAGCGTCTGACCGAGGTGCGCAAGACCGGTGTGCTGCCGTATCTGCGCCCCGATGGAAAGACTCAGGTCACCGTTCGTTACGAGGGCGACAAGCCCGTTGCCGTCGAGAAGGTGCTCATCTCCACGCAGCATGCGCCCGAGGTGGCAACCGCGCAGATCAAGTCCGACCTTATCGCCAACGTCATCGCCCCCGTCTTCAACGCTGAAGGCGTTACGTGGGAAGGCGCCGAGGTCTTCGTGAACCCCACCGGTCGTTTCGTGGTTGGCGGTCCCATGGGCGACACGGGCCTCACCGGCCGCAAGATCATCGTCGATACGTACGGCGGCATGGGTCGTCA
>CAKTWD010000050.1 GCA_934630485.1 uncultured Eggerthellaceae bacterium
TGCGTGCCCCGACGTGAGCGAACTTCGTGTGCCGCGCGTGCGCTTGGCAGTTGGCTGCCATCCGCATAACGCCAGCTATTATGACGAAGCGCTTGAGACTGCGCTGCTTGAGCGTCTTGCCGACCCGCGTGTGTGCGCCATCGGCGAGATCGGTCTTGATTACCACTACGACCTGTCGCCGCGCGACGTTCAGCGCGATGTGTTCCGGCGTCAGCTTCGCCTTGCCCACGAAACGGGGCTTCCTGTGGCGCTTCATATCCGCGAGGCGCATGACGAGGCGTTCCAGATTCTTCAGGAAGAGGGATTGCCCAAGGCGGGCGTGCTTCTGCATTGCTTCGATCTTGATTGGGAAACGCTTGAGCCGTGGGTGAACGCCGGGTGCTATGTTGCGTTCGGTGGAGCGCTTACGTTCAAGAAAGCCGACTACACGCGCGACGCCGCGGTGCGTGCGCCCAAGAGCTTGCTGCTCACCGAGACGGATTCGCCGTACATGACCCCCGAGCCTATGCGCGGCATGGTGTGCGAGCCGTTCCATACGCTGTTCACGGCTGATTGCCTGGCCGAAACTCGCGTTTCGGCGGGCGAAGACGCTGATGCAGGCGATGCTTTCGCAGCTAAGGCACGGGTTCTCGCCCAGCTGCACGACAACGCGCTTGCGTTGCTCGACCGACAGCCCACCTCGTGGCAGATTGAACGGGCGGTGCAGGGCGCGTAGCGTGCGTTTGCGTGATCGGTCGCGCCGCTTGAAGGCTTGACGCGACGAAAAGGGTGCTTGGCGGCGTCGCCGCGATTGGGCGCTAAACGCATGAAACGCGTTGGCGTTTTGATAGATTCCAACAGATTGCCCTCGGCTGTACGGGCTGGCGGCAATCGATTCAGATGTGGTTCCAGAGAGGGAAAACTGCATGAAACGACTGATCATAGTGGGTTCGCCCAGGTCGAACGGCCGCAGCGCCCATTTGGCGGAGATGCTGTTCGAGGCGTGCATCGACGAGTGCCCCGATGACGAGGTCTCGCTGGCTCCCGTGTCCGAGCTTGCCATCTCGGCGTGCGTGGGATGCGACGGCTGCAAGAACAGCGAGGGCCATGTGTGCGTCTTCGAGGACGACATGGACGAGATCCGCGAGATCCTTGACGAGTCCGACGAGCTGATCGTTGTTTCGCCGGTGTATTTCTCGGGCGCTCCCGCCCCGATGAAGGCCTTGCTTGACAGGCTGCAGCCCTACTTCTGGACATGGGCGGCTGGCGGCAGCCGTCGTCCCATGACCTTGCATATCATCGGCGAGGGTGCGGGCCCGAACGGTTATGATGCGCTAATCGACGAGGTTCGCGCGGCGGCTGCCGTGGCCGGTTTCCGCTTGGATCGCATTGTCGACTGGGTGGGCAAGATCGATGCGGACGGTCAGATCACGGCCGAAGGCGAGGAGTACGTGCCCGAAGGCCGCAAGGTCGGCTTTGCGCGCATCGCCGCGGACGACATCGAGAACATTCACGTCGTTCACGCCGAGAACCTCCGTCAGGCGCGCAAGGCGAAAAAGGCCGAGAAAGCCGCAGGTGCAAAGCCCCAGGCAGGCAAGCAGGCAGGGAAGGGCGTCGCTTCCGCAGGTGCCTCTTCGGTTGCGAAGTCCGAGCCTCAGCCTGCGAATGCCGACGACAGAAACGCCCCCGGCGTGCAGAACGCTCAGGGTCGTCCCAAGCTGAACATCCATTCAACCTCGAAGAGCCAGGGCAAGCGCGGTTCGGGCCCGTCGGGAAAGCGAGGCGGCCGTGGCTAGCTCCGAGAGGCTTTCGTCGCTTGCCGCCGTGGGTGCCACGCGCGAGGTCCTTCGGGCGCATGGGTTGGCCACAAAGCATGCGCTTGGTCAGAACTTCCTGGTCAATGACGATGTCATCAAGAAGATCGCCGATCTTGCGGGTTTGGTGCCGGACGATTTCGTTTTGGAGGTTGGCCCGGGCATCGGAACGCTCACTGAGGCTTTGCTGAAGTGCAGTGGTCATGTGATTTCGATTGAGCGCGACCGCGACCTTCCTGCGGTGCTGGAAGGAACGCTGGCCGAATGGGCCGATCGTTTCGCGCTTATTCAGAAAGACGCGCTTGACCTGCAGGAAACCGATCTTGATGCGGCTTGTTCGCAGCTGGGTCTTTCCGCGGACGAGCGTCCGAACAAGTTCGTCTCGAACCTTCCGTACGCGGTGGCCGCAACCATCATCCTTGACTTCTTCGAGCGCTTCTCGTTTGTGAACAGCGCCACGGTCATGATTCAGCGCGAGGTGGGCGAGCGTATCATGGCAACGCCCGGAACCAAGAACTACGGCGCTTACACGGTGAAGCTGTCGTTCTTTGCCAAGCCCGTTGACAAGTTCCTGGTGTCGCCCGGGAATTTCTTCCCGCCGCCCCACGTTGAGAGCATGGTGGTCAGGCTCGATCGTCATCAGGTGGTCGATGCGGACGGCAGTGCTTTGTCGCCCGAGCAGCGTGCGGCTGCGTGCGTCATGGCCGATGCCTCGTTCACGAACAGGCGCAAGACCATCGCGAACTCCTGCAAGGCATATTTTGCCAGCTGCGGGGATGACGTTGCGGCGAAGGCATTGCCCCAGATGTTCGCCGCATGCGGCATCGAGCCGTCTCGCCGCGGCGAGACGCTTTCGCAGGCCGAGTTCATTGCGTTGGGCAAGGCGTATCTTGCCCTGGAGCGCTGATTCGAGGCGCTGGCGTCGGGCTTCAAGTTAGCCGTTTTTCACAAGTTGCCGGTCAGAGATTCCTGTGATGGGGCGCGCTTTCGTGCCTTGATATGGGGTTTCCATGATGTTCGCAACTTGCGTGTTAGAATTCCGAACGATTGTTTTTCGTACCGCAGAAAGAAGCACAGCATGGATTTGGAGCAGCAGGCAAATCTCGTTAATACCATTCACGACACGCTTAGCAACTACGTTGACCAGCGCCTGAAGGTTCGCGCGAACATGGGTCGCTCGAAGATCGTCGAGAGCGAGGGCGTCCTTACGCAGGTTCACCCCCGTCTGTTCGTGATGGAGGTCGACCGCAAGCGCGGCCGCACCGCCCGCCAGTCGTATCAGTACGTTGATATTCTTACCGGCGCCGTCGAGCTTTCTCAGAACGGCGAGCCCATTTTCGAGCCGTTCGTTCCTCAGGCCGAAGAGGACGAGCTCGGTGCTGCTTCTTCCGACGCTTCTGAAGAGACTCCCGAGGAAGAAGTTCTTGCTTAGCGCGTAGGGTTCTTTTGAAGACGCGGCACCTTGTTTGACAAAACGGGGAGCAAACCGCACAATACTTTCTTGCGCAGGACAGCGCATTTACGTGGGGATGTAGCTCAGCTGGGAGAGCATTACGTTCGCAACGTAGGGGTCGTGGGTTCGAATCCCATCATCTCCACCACGGAAATTGCAGGTCAGGAGGTTATTCCTCCTGACCTTTTTCTTTACACGAAGGTGATTTTCCGTCTTCGTGTGACAATCGCGTGACAATGGCACGCGAAAGCGTGAGCTTGCTGGGGAATCGCGGCTAAGTCGCAGCGCTTCAAGGCAATTTGGGGTTAATAAGCGAAAGGTCGAATCGCGCATATGAACGAGGGCGCTTCTTCGAGATCGTCGAACGGGCTGGTTTGGCTTCTTGCCGTGTGCTGCTTCATTTTGGGCAGTGCTCAGCAATATCTATTGGGCGTGCCTGACCAAATCGCTTCCGACACTGGCGTCTCTCTTTCGGCGATCAGCCTTCTTATGACGGCGTACGCGCTGATCAATGCCTTACTTGCGCCAGTTGCCATCATGGTTACGGCGAAGTGGTCGCAGCGCCAGCAGCTTATCGGGGGCATGGTACTCATTGTTGCCGGCTTGGCTCTGATGGGCCTAACGAACAACTTCGGCTTGCTCATCGTCTCGCGCGGCCTTGTCGGCTTGGGCAACGGCGTCTTCGTGGTAACCGCGTACTCGCTCGCGCAGTCGTTGGCGGCTCCAGGCAAGCAGGCGTCTGCTATGGCGGACGTTGCACTGGGCTTCAGCGCCTCGTCGGTTTTGGCCATGCCCATTGCTCGCGCCCTTCGCGACATCATCAGCTGGCATTCCGCCTATCTGGTGCTTGCGGTGCTCGGCGTGGTGGGCATTGCGGCTGTCATGCGGTTCATTCCCGAGATCAAATCCGCAAACGCCTCGTCTTCGGCCAAAGATCGTCTGGCGCCGCTTGCCAACAAGACGGTCGTGTCGGCACTGGCCGGATCGCTGTTCGTCTTCATGGCCTTCAGCGTGTTCTACACCTATATCACCCCGTTCATTGACGCGGCCATGCCCGAGATTGGATCAGGCACCAGCGTTGTTCTGTTCGGCTTGGGAGTCATGAGTCTGATCGGCACGAAGCTTTGCGGCGTCATCGCCGACCGCTTCAGCCCGCGCACGGCTATCGAGTTCTGCTTGATCTCGATAGCGCTTATGCTTGCGGCGACGTTTGTGCTCGAGGGCGCGGGCTACGGCGTTATCCCGCCGCTGCTGCTGTGGATGGGAGCGGCGTGGATGTTCGTCCCTGTTCAGAACGTGGTGCTGACCGACCTTGCCGGTGAAGGTTCGGCCATGGCTCTTTCGCTTTCGAATTCGTTCATGCAAATGGGCAACGCGCTTGGTGCGCCCATCGCAGGTGCGGTCATTGCGGTTGCTCCCGTTATGGTCTTGCCGTTGGTCGCCGTTCCCTTCATTTTGGCCGCGTTCGGCTTTGAGGAGTTCGCGTTTCGAAAGGGGCAGTTGCCCCGTCGTTCGGGGAAGAGGGCGTAAAGCCGCAGCTTGCGGGCGCTTGGCTTGCTCGGTGTCGGCTTGCGGCCGCCCAGTTGTTCGCGGGGCTACAACGCGAACGGGTCGTCGTCCTGTTCGGCGTCGCGTTTCAGCTGAAGCAGCTGCGCCACCATGGCGGTGTCGCCTTCGTCGGTTGCCTGGTCGATGACCTTGGTGAACGTTTCGGTATCCAGTACCCCCGTGTCGACGAGCTTCTTGATGCCGTCGGTGTTCCCGCGATCGCGGAACAGGCTGCAAACGGTCCAGATCTTGTTACGCAGAAAAGACGTGAACTGGTCGCGCATGGCTGGGCTGAGGAAGATGGGGTCGGCTAGGCGGTCGACCATCGTTCCGTAGCGCGCGAAGTGGTCGTTCTGGTTGAGCGTGGCGCGGTCCATCTCGGCCATGATGAGCGCAGGGTCGATGATGTCCGTTTTGAACATGCGGTTCACGGCGTTCAGGCCCGCCTCGTTGCGCGGCGGTTCGATCTTAAGCCGATCGTGGCCGTCTACCGCGGGCGAAAGCCCGATGACGATGCGGCGCGGAGGCTCGCTGAGCGCAAGCGCCGACGGCCCCAGCTTCTTCACGCCGCCGTGCACGACCAGCTCTTCCAACGTGGACGCGTTCGCGAACGCCATGGGGCCGATCTCGGTCACTTCCTTGGGGACGACCACGCTGGTGGCGGGGCCGATGTACAACACAGCCACGTCGCCGCCGTTGGCTGCTGCTTTACGTGCGCACAAAACGTCGGATGCCAGGTAGAAGTTGGTATTTTCGGGGTCGATCGAGATCTCGTACAGGTTGAGCGATCGTCCGCTGGTCCACATTTCCGATTTGCCTCCGCCGTCGGCCACCAGCGCGCACGACCCTATGTGGTTGCAGGCCGCGGGAATGTGAAGCGACTCGATGGACGATCCGAAGAACGCCCAGTCCTCGATGCGCTCAAGGGAATCGGGAAGAACCGCGGTCGCCAGGTTCTCGCAGGCGCTGAAAGCGGAATCGCCGATCCAGCGAACGCCTTGGGGAATGGCGATCATCTCGAGGGACGTGTTGCCGGCGAAGGCGAGGTTGCCGATGCCGACGGTTCCGTCCATCACGCGGTAGGCGCGCGCTTGGCTTTCCGATGCGTCCTCAAGCACCAGCCCGTCAGGCGTTTTGCGGTAGACGACACCATCGCTGTCGACGATCGTTTCGGGCGTGTTGTTCGCTTGGATCCCGTCAACGGCGTCCAGTGCGTCTTGCCGGGTGGCTGCCGTGTCGTGTGTGACATGTTTGGTTTTGGGATGGTCGGCCATGCGCGCTTTGCTCCTTATCGCTTTGCTCCTTCAAAATATACCGTTGGATCTGCATTGCGCCGCACACGCGGCGTTTTTTCGGGTATGTAAGAAGCCTCATCTCTGCAGCAATGCGAGGAAGCGGAGCGCTTGAGCGCCCTCGCGCAGTTGTAGCCATCGACCGTTAAGCCAGCGCCGGTCAGGCGTGCTTGCCAGCAGCGAACTCTTCAGCCGAAGTGTCCGCGTTGTTCTGCAGCCCATCGACGCCGATCAGATCGAACAGCTCCTCGCGCGAATGGATATCGAACTTCTGATACACGTGGCGCACATGCGCTTTCGCGGTGCCGTTAGCGATGAACAGCTCGCGCTCGATCTGTCCGACGGTCTTATGTTGCGCCAGAAGCATAAGCACCTCGGTCTCACGCGACGTCAACCCGAAACGTTTCGCCAAAAGCTCGCAGCGATCGACTATCTCTTGTTTGCGCACGGCCTGGCCATCGGCCTGTGAACCATCGAGAAACGACGCTCCCCATTTATTGGACAGCTCCTTTTGGGACAGCAACACGAACGTCCCCATGATCACAGCAACGATAGCCATACCGATGGCGATGGTGGTGCCGCGTACACCGCCGACATCGATCATCGACCCGTATTCGTATACGCACCGGCCAAGAAACATGAACACCAGGCGAAGGCTGCGCTCCAAACCGAACAGCCATATCGCCGACACGCCGTAGCGATAGCACAGGTTCGAGCACAGCACCATGATCAGGATGGTAAACGCGGTGTAGCCACCTGCTACGCAATACCCGCCGAACACGTTGTCTGCAAAACCGAACACGGAAATGGAGAACAGAGCGACCACCGTCAACGGCAGCGCGATGCGGCAAAGCGCGTTGAAATCGAATTTGTCGCGTTGCACCAGCACGCCGATGAGCACGAGCACTGCCACGATAAACGTTCCCGGCGACGAATGCGGCCCGAATGCACCACGGTAGGCACTAGATTCGATGATGCCGTACGAAAACGCGAAGAAGCCCATGAGCAGCATGATCTTCCAAGGTACGGAGACGCTCACCCACGTTTTCTGCGGCCGTTCGCCTTCGGGCAGCAGCTCGAAGCCACGTCGAGCGCACAGCAGAGCCGCTACAGGAAGCGACGCCGTCATCGCAAACAGCCACGGCATTTTAAAGCCCATGTACACATACACGATCAGCGCACCGAATACCAGGGAAGACGCGTAATACAGCGTTACGCGGATGGGATTCAAACATCCATACAGTTCGCTGAAAATCAAGATGATCAAGCCCAAGCCAAGACCACCGAGGACCGAACTCGCAAAGCAAAGCCCCAGTGCGAGCGACGGTGTGAACCACGACGCGAACAACAGCACGGTTGACAGCAGCATGAAACTGCCGCAAAGGATATACACCCGGCTTCTGCTGAACAGCGGACCTATTCTACGCGCAAGCGCCACGCACGCCAGCATTTCGACGATAGCGGTGAAATCAAAGAGGTCGCGCATGGAAACGGAAAAAGCAGGGAAGCCGACAAACGATCCGACAAAGGTGATCTCTATCCAGGCGCGGTATATGCCCAGCCCTAGAAACGCCAACGGGATAGGCACCAGCACATCCCGCAAGGGACGGTGAGCCTTCCTCTCTTGCACCTGATCGTCGCTCGATGGTTTTGCCTGCGCTACATTCGAACTATGCACAACCGTCTCCCATCACCTTATCCAATGGGTTATCCATCCACGTAACCCCCTATCCCTTCCTCAATTGTATACGACCTCTTCGGTGCAACGCTAATGCACTCAAAAACGGTAGTGCGAGTATTGCCTGTTCAGGGTCGGGTTATTTCAAGGGGTTATAGAAATAGTCCCCCTGATTTCCCAAGAGGCTGTTGAATCGACGTGTTTGTGAAGATATTGTGCAGGTCACAGCAACGAGTTTTGGAGGACGAAGGGATCGTTGCTTTGCCCCCGTCGAGCATGCAAGCGAAATGCGGGGCTCGCATACTGAAAGGAGTTACTCATGTCTAAGGAAATGTCGCGTCGCGATCTACTCAAGATGAGCGGGCTGGCGGCAGCAGGCGTCGCGGGAGCATCGTTTCTGGGCGGCTGCGCACCGAAAGCGGCATCGAGCGCATCCGGTTCAGGCAAGGCGGCAAACGGCGGCTCGACCGCCACAACCACCGCGGCAGGCCACGAGCGCGCAGGGCTTCCGAGCTTCCTGAGCGCACCCGAGCCGATCAAAGACGTGAAAACCAAGAAGGATTACGACGTCGTGATCGTAGGCGCTGGTGCTGCAGGCATCCCCGCCGCCATCACCGCCAAGGAAGCTGGTGCGAGCGTCGCCGTCATCCAGAAGGAAAGCACCGCCATCTCGCAAGGCAACACCGCAACGGGCATCCTGCTTGATAAGTCCGACCCCGCCGGCGTCGAGGCAGTGGTGTCGAAACTGATCTCCGAGCATGATTACCGCGCCAAGCGCGAACAGGTGGAGCTGTGGGCGAAGAACTCCGGCGAGGCCATCACGTGGCTGTTCAGCCTGGCGCAGCAATGTGGCGCGCAGGTCTCCGACACCACGAAGAAGTGGACGTCAGGCATTGCTAAGGTCAACGACTACGAGATGAACTACTTGTCCATCGACTTTGGTCCGAAACCCTACAACACTGGCGAAGGCATGAAGGCGTTGGCCGAGTATGCGGAAAAGCAGGGTGTCGACTTCTTCTACTCCACCGAGGCGAAACAGCTGGTGGGCGACGCATCGGGCATCACGGGCGTTATCGCTAAGGGCGCCGAGGGCAACATTCAGTTCAATGCGAAAAAGGGTGTTATCCTGGCTACCGGCGATTACCAAAACGACGACGAGATGGTGAACTACTATCTTCCGGACCTGAAGCACCTCGGCCGCAAGCAGACGAACAAGACCGGCGACGGGCACAAGATGGCCATTTGGGCCGGCGGCGCGATGGAGGACCTCGGTCACACGAAAATGCTCCATGACTTCGACGGCGGTCCGGGCTCCATGTGCGATATGCCGTTTTTGGCTGTGAAGATGGACGGCACGCGCTTCTGCGATGAGACCTGCGGCATGTCGCTTATGAACAACTTCCTGCGTAGCGACGCCGATCAGGGCAACTATTGCCAGATCTTCGACAACAACTACACCCAGACGGCTGCAAGCTGGCCGGGCAAGCTGTTCGACCAGGAGGCCATCAAGGCGTACATGCCCGAAGAGCCCGGCGAGAAAAAGGGCGTTTACGAGGGGCAGATCGCAACGTTTAAGGCGGATACCCTTGACGAACTTGCCGAGAAGCTGGGCATCACCGACGCTGCCGCGTTCAAGAAGGCCGTCGAGCGCTACAACGAGCTGGTTGCGAAGGGCAGCGACGAGGACTTCGGCAAGCAAGCTAAGTGGCTCACGCCCATCGACACCCCGCCGTTCTACGGCATCCATCGTCATGTGCGCGTATCGGCCATCGTGTCCGGCGTGAACGTCGACAAGCACATGCAGGTGCTCAAGGACGGTACCGAGGAACCGATTCCCGGCCTGTTCGCCATCGGCAACGTTGCCGGTAACTTCTTCGCCGGCGTTGACTACACCATGTGGATGCCGGGTTTGTCCCTTGGCCGTGCCCACACGCAGGGCTATGTGATCGGCAAGTACGTGGCCGAACTGTAAAAACCTATGACCTTCGGATAGGCGTTTCGGAGCGTTCGTCCTCCTTGAAAAGCCCCCGAACGGATCATCCCCCTAAGCTGAGCGCCCTCCCATCTCCCTCCGGGCGCTCAGCGTCTTATTTGAACCGAGATAAAAGGAGCACACCATGAAAACGCCGACGAACAGCGTAGACGCGTGCAGCAAAAAAAGCAAAAAACCGCTGATAGCGGGTATTGTCGTTGCGGTTGTGGTGCTGGCGGGCATCGGTTTTTGGACATGGCACAACACGCCGGGTTTTTGCGGCGTGTGCCATACGCCCATGAGCACGTACGTTGCAACGTACGAAGCGCAACCTAACGCGCAAGCGACGGACAAATGGGGCAACAACGTAACGAATTCGAACGCCATGTTGGTGGTCACGCATAAAGAAGCCGGCGTAGAATGCCTGTCGTGCCACGTCCCGAGCATCACTCAGCAAATCGGCGAGGTGGCCGAGACTATCACGGGCGATTATTACTACCCGCTTTCTGAAGTTAGCATTTCCGCTTTGCAAGAGAATTCCGGGCAGAACGCAAGCGACGAGGCCGCCTTCTGCCTGAAAAGCGGCTGCCATGTCACTGCGAGCGGCACCGAGATATCCACGCGCGAGGACTTGATGAAGGCCACTGCGGACAAAGCATTCAACCCGCATAGCAACCATCACGGCGAAGCAAAATGCAGCGATTGCCATAAATCGCATCGCGCATCGGTGATGCAGTGCACGCAGTGCCACAACGACGCCGCGGCAAGCATGCCGGATGGCTGGGTGGATTACAAGACCGGAAAGCAGATCGCAGAATCTGCCGTCAAGTAACACCGCCGCCAAGCACGACGCGCATGATCGAGGATGACCAGTGAGCCAAAATGTTGCGAAGACAACGTGGC
>CAKTWD010000051.1 GCA_934630485.1 uncultured Eggerthellaceae bacterium
GAGCAGATGTGCGCATCGCCCGACCCGCTGCCGGTGGGCCGCCCGCGCCCCGGCACCCGCATCCGCGTGACCGACCCCGCCACCGGCGAGGAGCTTCCGCAGGGCGAGTGGGGCGAGGTCGTCATCGTTGGCGACACGGTGGCGAAGGGCTACCTGGGCCGCGACGACCTGACCCGCGCCGTGTTCGGCGAGGAGGCCGCCGACTGGCTGCCAGGGGGCGAAGACAGGGCCGAAAGCGCCGCAGCCCCGGGCGAGCCCGCGTGCGCAAGCCGCGCCGTGCGCACATACCGCACGGGCGACGAGGGCATGATGGGCGAGGACGGCCTGCTGCACTTCCGCGGGAGGCTGGACCTCCAGGTGAAGCTGAACGGCTACCGCCTGGAGCTCGGCGAGATCGAGGATGCGCTGCGCGCCCTGCCCGAGGTTGCCGCAGCCGCGGTTGTCGCCGCCCGTAAGAACGGCAAGGTCTCGCACCTGGTCGCGCACGTCGTGAGCGCGGGCCCGCGCGAGCAGTCCGACTTCAGGTGCGGCCTGGCGCTGAAGGACGCCCTCAAGGCGCGCCTGCCCCACTACATGATCCCCAAGAAGGTCGTCTTCGACGAGGCGCTGCCCATGACGCCCAACGGCAAGCTCGACCGCCGCGCCCTGACCGCACGCGAGAACGGCTAGGCCATGGGCTTCTACACCTCCCCCTCGTTCTTCGCGCTGCTGGCGGTCGCCGTCGTCCCTGCAGCCGTGCTCGGCCTTCTGGGCCGCAGCATCCGCGGCTACGGCATGCTGGCCAGCGTCGTGTTCCTGGCGTTCCTGTTCTCGGGGTCCCCCGCCGAGTTCGCCGCGTTCGCGCTGTTCCTAGCGGCGGCGGGCCTGGCCGAATTCGTCACCCTGCGCACCTTCGCGCACGGCGAGAAGTCGGTCCCGCTGTACCTGTTCGCGCTGGCGCTCACCCTGGCGCCGCTTGTCTGCTGCAAGGCGGGCGGGCTGTTCGGGCACCAGAACCTGCTGGGCTTCGCCGGCATCTCGTACCTGACGTTCAAGGCGGTGCAGGTGGTCATTGAGACGCGCGACGGCCTGATCAAGGCCATGTCGCCGCTGGACTGGCTGTACTTCGTCTGCTTCTTCCCTGTGTTCACGTCGGGGCCCATCGACCGCTCGCGCCGCTTCGTCGAGGACGCCCACAGGCGCTGGACCCGCGAGGAGTACGCCGACCTGCTCTCGCGCGGCCTGCTCCTTCTACTTGCGGGCGCGGTCTATCAGATGGTCCTCGCCACCATCGCGGGCGGGTGGTACTCGCCGGCGGCCGTGGGGTCGGGCCCGGCGCTTGCCGAGGCGGCCGAGCAAGTGAAGGACGCATGGGCCTTCGGCCTGTTCATGTTCTTCAACTTCGCCGGCTACTCGATGATGGCCGTGGGCGCCAGCTACTGCTTCGGCATCCGCACGCCGCGCAACTTCCGCGCACCGTTCGCCGCCGTCGACATCAAGGACTTCTGGAACCGCTGGCACATCACGCTGTCGTTCTGGCTGCGCGACTTCGTGTTCATGCGGTTCGTCCGCTCCGCCGCCCGGCACAAGTGGTTCAAAAGCCGCCTGACCGGCGCGTGCATGGGCTACGTCGTGAACATGGGCCTCATGGGCGCCTGGCACGGGCTGACGCCCGAGTACCTGGCGTACGGCCTGTTCCACGGCGTGCTGCTGGCCGCCACCGACGCCTTCCAGAAGAAGTCGTCGATCTACAAGAGGTGCAAGAACGAGCTGTGGTTCAAGGCGCTGTCCTGGTTCGTCACCGTCAACCTGGTGATGCTGGGCTTCGCCATATTCAGCGGGCAAGTGACCGTCGTCTTGAAAGGACTTGGATTATGAGCGACATCGACATGAACGACGTTGAGGAGCGCGCCCTGGCGCTGCTGGAGGACGTGTGCGCCGACGAGGCCGTGCGCGAGGAGAGGGACATCGACCTGTTCGAGGCCGGCCTGCTCGACTCGATGGGCGCCATCGAGCTCCTGGTGGGCATCGAGACCGAGTTCGGCGTGTCCATCGCCCCCACCGAGGTGGAGCGCGAGGAGATGAACTCCGTCAACAAGATCATCCATCAGATCGAGGTCAGGCTGTAACCGTGGCCGACGAGCTGAAAGAATGCACGGCAGGGGACGTGAAGGCCGCTGGCGAGACCAAAGCCGCAGATGCGAAGCAGGACGGCGCGCCGAAGCGGGACGCCTTGCAAGCCGCAGCCGCGAAGACGGGCGGGAGCCCGGCGGGAACCGAGGGCGCCTCCCCTGCCGGCGCGGCCAAGCCGGCCGCCAAGAGGAAACCCGCCGCCAGGCCGGTGCCCAAGAGCGCGCTCACCAGGCGCTACGACGCTGTCAAGGAGCGCGTCTGGGCGGGCGCGGCCAAGGTGCGCGCGGCGTTCTTCAGTGACTCATGGACAGGCGGCGCGATGTGGTTCGCCGCCGTTCTGGTCATGATCGCCGTCCTGCTGTGGTTCTTCTTCTTCTCGGACTTCGGCACCCCGGCCGAGCCCATCTACGAAGGATTCTAGATCATGCTGAAACGATTCGCAGGCCTTGCGGCAGGAACAGCGATCGCGCTTGGCGCTTTCGGCACCTTTCTTGCTGTGAACTGGGACTACGACAACCTGGTGAAAGATCATCCGTACGTCGCGTACACCAATTACAGTGAGCAGGTGCGCGACTTCGACTACCAGCGCGCCAATTACGACGCCCGAACCGAACAGGGGGACAACCCCGTGCTGGTGTTCGGATCGTCCGAGCTTGGCCCCGAGCGCGGCACCTACTACCCTGCTAAGTTCTGGACCAGCAGCAACTATGGCATGAACATTCAGGCGTGCGGCAAAGCCTACGTCACCGACTTGTGGGACGCCGTGATGATCGGCGCGTTCGCAAAGGACGGCATCAATAACAACAAGGTGGTTATCTCGCTGTCGATGCCCTGGTTTTTGAGCGCCACCCACTACGGCAACGAGTTTCAAGGGCGCACGTTCTCGCCCAGCGCGCTAGACGCGTTCTTGGACAACGATGAGCTAAGCGACGACCTGAAGGACGAAGTGCTAACGCAGCTGCGCTCGCACAAGGTGATGTTCGGCAGCAACCCGCTGCTGCAATCGGTAAGGTCATTTGACACTGTGGCCACCGCGTTCGAGTCGTCGGTTCATCTGCGTTATCGCACGATCACGCAAAGTTCCGACTCCGACTCGCTTGATTACGGCGCCTACGGTTCATACAACCAAAAGATACCGTCCAGTCGCTTCGGCGAACCGCAAACCCCCGACTGGGACGAGATCCAACAACTTGCCCAAGACGAGGTTAAGAAGAAGTCGACCAACAACGACATGGGCGTTGGCGACAAGTGGTACGAGAACAACTACCAGGGTTGGCTGTGGTACACGTCAGGCTGGAACGTGGACCCCGATAACCTGCTAGACAAAAGCGAGATCGAGGAATTCCAGCTGACGCTTCGCACCTGCAAAGAAGCTGGGCTTGACGTGCTGGTGTTGCTGAACCCCGTGAACGGCATGTGCTGGGACCAGTGCCCCGTCAAGCAGGAGTACCGCAACGCGTACTACGACACCATCCGCGAGTGCTGCGCCGCCTACGATGCACAGGTGGCGGACCTGTCAGGCTGCGAGGACACGAAGTACTTCTTCCGCGATTCCGAGCACCCGTCGGAATACGGCTGGTCGATTATCAACCAGGCCATCTACGAGTTCTATATGGGCAATAGCGAAAGCGAATAAGGAAGCAAACGAAAGACCGCAACGGCGCAAGGAACGTGGGCAAACAATCCGCCTTGCCGCCGTACACCCCCCGAAACGACAAAAGGACGCATCGTCTGATGCGTCCTTTTTGCTTGATGTCGCTATGCGTCGAAGGCGCTGTCAGATTAGTCCTCTTCAGCCAGGCGGTTGATCATCGCAGCAAGCGATGCTGCGCTGTTGAAGTTGTCGGGGATGATCTCCTTTGCAGGAACAGCCACGTCGAACTCATCGTCGATAGCCGAAACGATGGCCAGAATGTCGAAAGAATCGATCTTACGAGCATCAACCAGATCGGTGGAGTTCTCGTAGTCAACGCCCTCACGCACGCCTTCCAGCATCTCGATGACTTCGTCAAGTTTGATCTCGTCCATGAGTTTCTCCTTCTTGCACACCGACGCCTAAAACGCACGGCACATTGCATTTCAATTGGAACCGATATAAACCTTCGCAAACTTACAGATGTGCGCAGTTGATAGGCCACGACTCCGTGAAATCGCGTGCCAGACGCACGTCTTCCCCGTCGCACAGCAAAACGCGGGGCATGGTACGGCTCAGGAACAAGTGAACACCCTCGGTAACCGAATACGCACCGGCATTCTTGAACGCAAGGACGTCGCCGCGCTCAAGGGAGCTCATCTCCACCGAACGAACCAGCACATCGTTCACCGTGCACAAGCTGCCGCACAAGCACCATTCACGCGATCCCTCGACACCGCGTGCAGCATCGACTTCAGCCGTCAGGTTGGCGATGACTGGCACATGCAAGCCCATCATCTGGCCGTAGTAAGTCAGGTGATTCATGCCGCCGTCAAGAATGGCGTAATTCGTGCCGTCGTTGGATTTCAGATCCATAGCGCGCGTCAAGTATACCCCGCACGGAGCGGCGAAGAAGCGACCCATCTCGATGGTCAGCTTCACGCGCTTGGCAACTTCTTGCAGGTCAGGCGCAAGCTCGCGGAGCGGCGCCAGGTCGTCGGAGAAATCGTCGTCGACGAAGTACGGCACCGCAAGACCCGGGCCGTATTCAAGGCGCTCAACCATGAAGTCATGCTCAGCCTCAAGCAGGTCAAGGAACTCAACAAGGGAAGCAAGCTCGCGGCGCTGATGCTTCAGTTTCTTGCGCTGGGTGCCCACGAAGTAGTGGATGCCCACCAGGTTGATGCCCGGGAACTCGCTGCGGTTGTCAACCAGCCACAGCAAGTCCTCCTTCGACATGCCGAATTGCGAGCCCGAGTTCAGGCGCGGCAGCACGTCGATTACCTGGTTGCGCGAAACGGCAACTTCGCTGAGATACGTTGCATGCAGAAGCGATTCGGCCGTCATCACGCCCGCGCCAAACGTCGCGGCCTCGGTGATGTCGGAGATCTCTTTGTTCACGCCGGAGTACACCACCAGTGCGGGATCAACGCCCAACTGTTCGCAAATGGCAAGCTCACCGGGGCTGCACACCTCAAGATGCGTGCCGACCTGCGCGGCGGCGGCCGTCAAAAACGGGTTCGCCTTCATAGCGAAACACAGCGCGATGTCGCTGCCGACGATCTGCTGGCACGTCTGCAGGCGCGACTTGAACGCAGCCGTATCGAACACGAACGAGGGCGTGCCCCATTCGGCCTGAAGCTCGCGCAAGCGATCGTTTCCCATGAAGCGCATCTGCGGCTGAGCCTGAGCAGCCACACCGGCAGACTCTGCAGCAGCTTCGTCTGCAACCTCGATCGTTTCGGTCATTTCACTCATTTCGCACCGCCCATCTGCGCAAGTGCTGCGCGATCGACCTTGCCGTTCTTGGTGAGCGGCATATGTTCAACAGGAATAAGCTTCGCAGGCACCATATAATGCGGAAGCTTCGCGGAAAGCAGCTCAAGCAGCGCATCGGCGGCAAGCGTGCCATCGTAGTAAAGCGAGATTTTCTTGCGCTTTGCGTCGTACAGGCAGCACGCACGCTCGACGTCGTCGGCAGCCTGTGCTGCAGCCTCAATTTCACCAAGCTCGATACGCTGGCCCAGATGCTTGATCTGGTGGTCCTTACGGCCCGAGAACACTAGGTTGCCGTTTTCGTCCCAACGAGCCAGGTCGCCCGTGCGGTACATGATTTCGGGAAAGGCAGTTGAAAGCGGGTTCTGCACGAAAGCCGCTGCCGTGCGCGAAGGGTCATTGTAGTAGCCAAGCGCCAGGCAGGTGCCAGTAACGCACACCTCGCCCTCTACACCGGGCTGGGTTACCAGCGCGTCATCGTCAAGCAGGAAAACACCTTCGTTAAGGAACGGCTTGCCCGCGGGAATGACCTCATCCTTGGCGTACTCGCGGTCAACCACATGGTAGGTGCAGTTGCACGTAACCTCGGTCGGGCCGTAGACGTTCACGAACGTGGCGTTCGGAAGGGCGCGGCGCCACTTGGCAAGCTGCTTAGGCGGCATAACCTCGCCCGAGAAGATAACCTTGTTGATGGTTTCGGGCACACGGTAGTCGAAACCGCCCATGATGGACACGAAGCACATGGCACTTACCGCCCACGTGCAGGTGGTGATGGCGTTGTCAGCCAGGAAATCCATCAGCTTGGCGGGCTGGCTGAAATAGTCGCGCGGGATAAGAACCAGCGTGGCGCCCGTAAGCAGGGTACTGTAGATGTCCTTCACCGACACGTCGAAGTCGAACGGGGCCTGGTTGCCAATGCGGTCGTCCTGGCCAATGCCGAAAACGCTGTCGAATTGCGGGATGAAATCGATGACCGAACGATGGCACACGGCCACACCCTTAGGCGTGCCGGTGGATCCACTGGTGAAATTGATATAGAGCGGATCGACGTCAAGCGCGGTGGCGAAACGCTGGTCAAGCACCTGAGACGCTGCGGCGTCGAGCGGTGCCGCGGCGAAAGCGCCACCATGACCTGCGGCGCCCGGCACCTCGTCGATCATCACAACGGGCGTTTCGGTTGCATCGAACGCCTCGTGAGCGCGATCGACGTTAGCGGCGTCGGTAAGCACCACGCCAGGTTTCAGCGTGGCCATGATGGAAGAAAGGCGGGCATCGGGCTGGCGCACATTGATCACCGAATACGGGCAGCGAGCATAAGCCGCACCCATCATGGCCGCCAAGCAGCACGGGCTTTTCTCCATGAACAGGGCAACCGGAACACGAGCCTCTTGACGAGACGCGACCCACGAGCCGAACACGCGCGCGGCTTCGTGAAGCTGCGCGAACGTCAGCGAATCGGTTTCGTCGCAGACGGCAACCTTTTCAGGGGTTCGCCCTGCCGTTGCCTGCAACCATTCGATTATGCTTCTCATTGCTTCTCCCCTGCGTTCTTCCAGACCTGCGTCTGCCGTGCCGCCGGCGCGCCAGCGCTCGTAGCCGCGACTGCCAAACAACCGCAATCTCGCAAAGACACGCGGCGCTAGTACGCGACCGACGTCACGCGATAACGGTCGAACTCCGTCGTCGAACCAACTTTGCGAGCGTTCACGCGCACCTCGCACATACCGTGGCCTTCAACCGGCATCTCGAACGACGAGTCGCCCGACCAATCGCGTACCACCTGCCAGGTACCTGCAGCATCCTTCGCGCAGAACTGGTACTCAACAGGCGTTCCCTTGCCCGCATATGCCGTGGCAGTAAGATTCACGCTTCCATCTTCGCACGTAGCGTCAAGTTGCACCAGGTCAACATACTGATGCGCCTGCTCGTACTGATCTTGCGAGTAGAACATGCTGCGCACGTCCTCAGCCGACTCGCGCGCTTTAAACAGCTTGACCAGTGCCTCACTGGCAGCAGCGGCACCGCGCGTGTTCAAATGCTGGAAGTCTGCGTAGTTCGCAGTGTCCGTCGTGTCGTACAGCTCGGGCTTGGCCAAATTGAAGTCGTAATACTCGCCGCCATGCCGCCTAACCAAGCTGCGCACCTGCATACCGTAGTCGAAGTACCTGTTGCCGTAGCACAGCACGTTGTACACGGGCAGCGGGGTCACAGCCACAACGAAATCGACGCCGTTCTGCTCGCAATAGTCAGCCATGTCAGCAAGCGTTTGGAGCTTTCGATCGTCCAAGGTCTTCCACCTGTACACGTCGGTGTACACCTTCATATCACCTTGGTTGTAATTGAGCGTACGATCCAAATTGCTGTAGCCCTTGCCGAAATACGTCCAACCCGGCGAGGAAGCCTCAACAGCATCCTTAAGCGAGGGTTGCTCAATCTTCATCTTAACGTTCTGCGCAATGGCGCCAGGCGTCGGCTTCACATGGTTGTCTACCCAAGGGAACAACCAGTTAATGGACTCCTTCTTGGCGTAGAAGCGATCGTCGCCAAAGTAGTAAGCGCAATCCGACAGGTACGAGCCCAAGTCACCCTTGTCCTTTGCGTTGACGAACGCACGACCGGGGTTAGGGAACTCGCTTCCCTGAACGTCGCAGAAGTCAAAACCGAACACGATAGTTTCGGGATGACGCTCGTCGACGACCTTCTTTACAGCCAGATACGATTCTTCAATAAGCTGGCCCTGCGTGCAGGTGTTGAACGCATCAACGCCCAGCTCGTCGCCGATCTGCTGCGGGTTGAACGCATGCGCGGTGCGCGAGTTACCTACGAACACCAAGTCAAGGTTGCCTTGCTGGCGGTAGTCCTGCCAGGTAAGATCGCACTTCGACGCGTAGGGCACGAACGCGAACGTCACCGCCGAATTCAACAGCACGGCGAACAGCAGAACGCCAAGCACTTTCATTGCTGTTTTAAAAATTCGCATAGATGAACCCTCCCGCGGTGGGGGCATACGCGAAGGACGCGATGACCAGCAAGCCGATGATGCCGTAGCATGCGAAGCGCACAACCACGTTCTTCTGCAGGAACCGGCCCGCAACGTCTACGCCACGCTCACGCATGATGCTGATTGCGAAAACGATTGCGCAGCCAATTGCGGCGAAGCCGAAGGTCACGAAACCATCGCCGCCCTGAAGCGCCGAAAGCGTAGGCATGAACGCAGCCGCATTGAAGTTGAACAGCGTGTTGTGGAAGGCCTGCAGGCAGTCGCCGAAATCGTAGATGCGGTCAAAGTACCAGCCGACGTTCACCACGACGAACGTGCGGACCACGCGCCACGCGTGCCACACGTTGGTGCTGTCGTCGACGCGCAGGGCCGCCTTCATGCGGGCGAACAAAGGCGAGGCCAGGTCGGCGACCGCGATGACCAGGCCGTTGTACAGGCCCCACCAGATGAAGTGGGCCTCGGCGCCGTGCCAAAGGCCGACCAGGAAGAACACCAGGATGTTGGCGACCGACGCCGGTAGCGTGCGGCCCCAATGCTCGCCCAAGTGGACGCCCGCCCACTTGCCCAAGCGGCGCATGGCGTCGGTCAGGGCGAACGGGTAGAACACGTAGTCGCGCATCCACGCGCCCAGCGTGATGTGCCAGCGGCGCCAGAAGTCGCCCAGGGAGACGCTGAAGTAGGGCTGGCGGAAGTTCTCGGCCATGCGCACGCCGAACAGCTGAGACACGCCGCGGACCATGTCGATGCCGCCCGAGAAGTCGCCGTACTGCTGCGCCGAGTACAGGAGGATGCCGAACACGACGATGGAGCCGGGGGTTCCGGGCGTCACCTGGTCCAGGCACGCGGCGATTGTCTTCGCCAGCATGTCGGCGACGACGAACTTCTTCAGCATGCCGAAGCCGATGAGGAGCAGGGCGCGCTTGGCGCCGGCAGGGTCGAAACGGCGAGGGGCGCAAAGCTGATCTGCCAATTGATCGAAGCGGTTGATAGGGCCTTGGATGAGCTGCGGGAACCACGAGACGAACAGCAGATATTTGAGCGGGTTGCGCTCGGGCTGCACCTTGCCATTGTAGGCGTCGATGAGGTAGCCCATCGACTGGAAGGTGTAGAACGACAAGCCCAGGGGGAGCAGCAGCGACGAGGCCAGGAACGAGTGGCCCATGCCCAGGCCGTCCAGCAGGACGTTCCAGTACTTGACGTAGGACAGGACGCCGAAGTTCAGCACCAGCGCGGCGAGCAGGGCGAACCACTTGCAGCGGTTGAAGCGGGCCTTGATTTCCTTCTTTTCGGCGCGGTCGGACGCGGCCTTGCGGGCGGCCTTGGAGCGCTCCTCCAGCTTGCCGAAGGCCATGCCCACCGCCCAGGACGAGCCGGCGGTGAGAAGGATGAAGAACAGGTTGTGCCAGCCGGTGCAGACGTAGAAGCCGAGCGAAGCGGCCAAGAGCACCGCCCACTGGCAGCGCGGCGCGATGCGGCCCAAGGCGAAGTACGCCGCCAACGACAGGCACAGGAAAGCGACGAACTGCAACGAGTACAGCTGCAAAAGGAAATCCCCCGATTATCGACGATTGATCAGCGGGAACAAGATTAGCACGACGCCGCGCCCTGCACTCGCTCTGCGAAGGTTTCCGCAGGTTAAGCACAATGACACGGCGTCGGATTCAGAGCGATTCGATATAGTTGGTTTTCAAATACGGAAGCTCCCATGAGTAGCTTCTCCGGCCCAAACCCTCGCATGAGCTTTCTCGCCTCGAACAACTCGCGACTCGCGGTCTGCAGATCGAATTCCTAGGAAAAATCGCGGCTGCGGTTTGCGATCCATCGGATGACTATCTTGGGTTGAGACCCCGTCCCCGCTACATCCTGAAACCAAATCACTCGTCAAGATTAGACCGCCAACGGTCTTATGTCTTGCTTCACTCATGGATCTTGAAGTCAGAGCTAGCCAAGGCCCCCATTTCTCCATCATTTTTGCGTTGCGTGACGATTTAAAGAAAAACCCTGTTGCCTTCCGTCAAAACTAAATGGCGTTGCGAAGTGACGAGAAGGCGCATATCTATGGGGGATACTTAGCGAAGAGTTCG
>CAKTWD010000052.1 GCA_934630485.1 uncultured Eggerthellaceae bacterium
GGCGACGCGGCCTGCTTCTCTCGAGAAGAGACGCAGCCGCTGCCATCCCACTCGGGAATGAAACTCTCTTTTGCGGCGGGACCTTCCTGCCAGAAATAGTCTTCCATACCGATCGAATCGGCGTAATCCAGCAGGCGCTCATATTCCTCGTTGGGCACGGTTTCGCCCAAACGTGGATACCTCGCAAGAACACGCTGCGCACGCGCATCGCCTTCTTCCGCACGCGATGCAAGAACGGGCGTGTACTGGTTCATGACAGATACCAGCACGTCATCTTCGTAACGCTCGTGGAGTAATTTCAAAGCGCGCTTCGAATCCTCCAACCCGCCGGGCAACAGCAAATGGCGCACAACGACGCCACGCGTCATCCGCACTTGGTCGCGATATTCGTCGAACTTGGGAGCGCCGATGGTTTCGACCATGGCGTCAAGCGCACGGACGGCCACTTCAGGGTAGTCCGACGCATGTGAATATGCCTGAGCCACCTGGCTGCTTGCGTACTTGAAGTCGGTAAGGTAAATATCAACCGTATCTTTCAGCGCGTTGATGGCCTGAAAACGCTCATAGCCCGACGTGTTCCACGCAATGGGAAGCACCAGCCCGCGCTCGCGCGACACCCGTACCGCCTCGCGGATCTGCAACGCATAGTGCGTCGGCGTGACGCAATTGATGTTGAGCGCGCCCTGAGCCTGCAGCTCAAGGAAGATATCCGCCAAGCGATCGATGGTCACTTCGATACCGAATTCGCCTTCGGCGATCGTCGCGTTTTGGCAGTACACGCAATGGAGCGGGCAGTTTGCGAAGAACACCGTTCCCGAGCCCGACTCGCCCGACAGTGGCGGCTCTTCCCAATAATGAAGGGCAGCGCGCGCTACGCGGATTGCGTCGTCGGCCCCGCAAACACCGCGCCTGCCCGCCGCACGATCGGCGGCGCACAGGCGCGGGCAAAGGTTGCAAGGCGAAAAGCGCAGGCTTCCAACCTGCGCTGGGAAATTAACAGCAGCCATGCTGGTGGCTGTGGCCGTGGTCATGGCCGCATCCGCACTCGTGGTCATGCGCATGCTCATGGCCGTGGTCGTGACCACAGTCGCACTCGTGGTCGTGGCCTGCGTAATCGTCGTAATCATCGAAGTCGTACGGGGCATCGTAGTTATCCTCGTAGAACTCGTCGTCCTCGTCATCCAGATGGGCGTCGGTACTGTAGTAATCGGCCGCACGCGACCAGTCAAGACCAGCCTCGCGCACCTCTTCCTCTTCGCGATACAGCAGCGCAAGCGCAGAAGGAGCCATGTCAACGCCGCCGATGACGGCCAGCAGCTCGAGAACGCGCATGCAAGCTTCAAGCTGCGGAAGAACCAGGTCGATATCGTCAGCCGTGCTCATTGCGGCGGCAAGCTCGCCAATGAACATCTCGACGGTGTACGTGCCGCTGAAGCGCTTCTCGGCAACCGCGGAAAGAACCTGATCGGCGTGAGGGGAAGCCGCACCGGCGCGACCCTCAAGCTCGACCTCGGATGCGGGGTCGTTCTGAACGGCGCGGAACAGCGCATCGGCCTCGATAGCGGCGACGATCTGGGCGGCAACCTGAACGGAAAGCGCGGCGCGGGCCATCTGAGCGCTGCCTGCAGCGCCGGTGATCTGAGCATTGCCGGCAAGAAGCTCGAGCACGGCAGTTGCGTCATCGATGTCGGCCTTCTCGCCTGCAACGAAGCATGCGATGTTCTCAATGCTGGCGAACGCATCCTCAACCGCCGTGTCCAAAACAACGATAGGAGCCTCGACAGGACGAAGATCGTTCACCATGGCAACCGCGGAAAGCTCACGTGCAAACGTGGGCGTGGTCGGCGACAAGTCGATGAGCAAAGCCCTGCTTGCCGCGCGCTTGACGATGCCGTCGGTTCCGAAATACGCATCCTCAAGAGCCGTGGTGCTGGTGAAATACGTGATGACTACTTCAGCATCCTCGACGATGTCCTCGGCGAACCAACCAGCAGCATCCAAAATACGGCGAACGTGCGCGCCAACGGTGTCATTGCCTGCGTAGAAATAAGCGGCCATGTGAAATCACATCCCAACGTGAACGAGATAACAAAACAATGCGAAGCGGAAGCGGTCTTGATTATGCGCTGGCGAACGCCCAGCCGTTAAGCGCTGCCAACCGCCGCGTCGCGATCGAGCAGCCTACTGCTTGCGAACCTTGCGCGCGATACGGTCGGAAACCGTTGTGTTCTCACGCGAGTCATGGCCCCAGAAAACCATTGCCAACATGCCCGGACCCACATGCGAGCCGATAACCGGACCCACGTTCGCATCAAGGAAGTAGATGCTGTCGTCGACCTTGCGCAGCTCGTCCTTCAGACGTTCGGCATCCTTGGGGCAGTCGGCCTGGCCGATAACGACCATCTTGCTGGAGCCGTCGTCGATGGCGTTCTTCGAATAGAACTCGACCATCTGGCGAATGGCCTTCTTACGGCCGCGCGCAACACCTGTAAGCCCCAGCTTGCCGTCAAGAGAAATATCAAGCATGGGCTTCACATCAAGCTTGCTGCCCGCGAACGCAACCGAAGACGGAATGCGCCCGCCGCGTTTCAGCGCATCAAGCGAGTCAAGCGTGAACATCTCGTTCACGTAGAAGCGCGCCTCTTCCGCCCATTCAACCAGCTCGACGGCGGTAAGACCGTGGTTTCGCTGATTGATGGCCTCATACACCAACAGCGCCTCGGCGATGGATGCCAAGCGCGTATCGACGATGTACAGCTCGGCGTCGGGGTGCTCGGCGATCAGCTGATCGCGCACGAGGACCGCGGTGTTGTACGTTCCCGAAAGCTGGCTTGAGAAGCACAGGAACACGGTGGGGACGCCGCTTTCGATTGCACGTGAGAACGTCTCGTGGAAGGTCGTGATGGGGATCTGCGCCGTGGTGGGCATCTCACCCTTGCGCATGCGCCCGTAGAATTCCTTCGGGGTGATGGTTTGATACAGGTCGTCAAGCTGCTCGCGGTTACCCATGATGTAGGGGAACTGCAAAAGCGCGACACCTGGAACGTCGATCAGCTCGAACGGAAGATCGCACGTGGTGTCGACGATGAGGTTGCATTTGATATCCGTAGGCATGATTCCTCCTTCAGATGGTTAATCGATGCCGCGCAAACGCTTGGCAAGATCGCGACGGCGCTCGTACAAGCCGCGCTCGAGTCCCACCGGGTACGTATGGGGGTTCATAATGCGCTTCTGGGTTTCGTCAAGGGTGGCCAAGCCCTCTTTGGCAAAGCCGCGCGCTGCTATAGCGTCGCGCGTTTCGGGGGCAAGGACAACCTGGCCAGCGCGGGCAAGCGGCTCAAGCAGGTTCTTGTACGTCTTGCCTGCCAGGTTTTTCTGACGCAGCTCGTCAAAGGGATCGACGATGGTTTCGCCCTTCTCGATGCCATGGTTGACGTCGAATACCATATCGCCCGCGATCTTGCCGTCTTCGTAGAAGTAACGGCGCACGTCAAGGACGCCAGGCGTGGTGAGCTTCGTGGCCGAGCCGGTGATCTTCAGGTGGTCAACCCAGTCCTCGCCCGGCTTGCGCGTGGCGGACAGCTTGTAAACGCCGCCCAGCGTGGGCTGATCGTATGCGGAAGCAAGCTTGGTGCCAACGCCCCACGAAGCGACGACCGCGCCTTCGTCGCGGATCGAGCGAATAAGGTACTCGTCAAGGTCGTTCGAAAGAACGACGCCGCAATCAGTGAGGCCGGCCTCGTCAAGCATGCGGCGCGCCATCTTGCATTCCCATGCAAGGTCGCCCGAGTCGATGCGGATGCCCGAAAGGCGCTCGCCGCGCTCGCGCATCTCAAGACCAACGGTGATGGCGTTCTTGATGCCCTGCTCGACATCGTAGGTGTCAACCAGCAGCACGCAGTTGGTAGGGAACGACTTCGCGTAGGCGCGGAAGGCAGAAAGCTCGTCGGGGAACGACATCACCCACGAATGCGCATGCGTGCCCGAAACGGGAATGCCGTACTCCTTGCCCGCAAGGACGTTCGACGTGGAGGCGCAACCGCCGACGACGGCAGCGCGCGAGGCCCAAAGGCCGCCGACGCCCTGAGCACGGCGAAGGCCGAACTCAGCCACGGGAGACTCGGCCGCCTGGCAGATGCGCGCAGCCTTGGTGGCTATGAGCGTTTCGAAGTTCACGCAATTCAGAAGCGGCGTTTCGATTAGCTGGCACTCAAGGATGCTGCCCTTCACGCGAACGAGCGGCTCGTTGGGGAACACGATGGTTCCCTCGCGAACAGCGTCGATGTCGACCGTCAGTTTGAAATCGGCCAGATAATCAAGGAATCCCTGCTTGAAAAGCTTGCCGCCGCCAGGAGCGGAAAGGCCTGCGAGGTACTCGATATCCTGCTCGCTGAACGTGCAGGTTTGCACGAGCTCGGCCAGCTGATCCATACCGCAGGCAACCGCGTAGCCGCCCTTGAACGGGTAGTCGCGGAAGTACATATGGAAGCATGCCTCGGTGTCGGCCATGCCGTGCTCCCAATAGCCCTGCGCCATGGTGATCTGGTACAGGTCGGTGAACAATGCGTAATCGATGGTCATAAGATCTCTTTCTTTTCCGTCGCGGTTTCCCGACGGCGTCTCTTCCATCAAGCTATTCCAACAAGCAGGCGGATGGCTACTCGGCCATGCCCGAATACTTGGGGTCGTCTTCGTCGGCAGGCGAGATCACGACCCAGGGCTTGCCCTTGCGGGTGATGACCGCCTCTTCGCCGCTGTGGTACACCTCGGACATGATTGCCTTGATGTTGTTCTGGGCTTCCTCGATATCGATGGACAGCAAAGCCATGGGCTCTCCTTTACCTAGCTAAGCGAATCGGACGCGACCCTGTGCCGACAGCCGATCGCATGCATGACGAACGATGCGAACGAGCGGGGTTACCGGCCATTCGCCGGCGCATGACCCTGATCGGGTTTCTTGCCCTGGCCGTTGCCACCGGAACCGCTGCGACGACGGCGCGGACGCCTGCCCGGCTGCGCGGATGCGGGCTTGCCGGCGCCCTCAGCAGAACCGGACGCTTGCGGACGCGCATGTTGCGCTGCACCCTTGCCCGACTGCTGCACATGCTGTTGGCCCTGCGAGGAGCCCTCGCGCGAACGGAGCGCGGACGACTTGCGGCCCGGCGCCACCGATCCCTGCGCGCCGCCTGCGGGCCTTTGGCCCTCGTTTTGCGCGCGCGTCTCGGGACCCCTTTGAGCCTGAACGCCCTTCGAGCCCGAACCGCTGCTGCGACGACGACGGGTGCGGCCGCCGTTTGAAGACGCGGAGCCCTCGGCCTTGGAGCCATTCTGCTTGGGCGCGCCCTGCTTAGGTGCTGCGGCGTCCTGCTGCTTCTCGGCTGCGGGGCGCTGACGACGGTTGGGACGCTGACCCTGCTTCACGGACGGGCGCTTCGCCTCGGTCTCGGCAGCGGGTGTCTCAACCGTGCTGGTGGTTCCGTCGACGCCGACCTTAGTGGAGCGGCGGCGACGCTGCTTGTGCTGAATAGGTGCAGGTTCGCTTGCCTGCTGCTGCTTGCGCGAGCGGCCGGAACGGCTTTGGCCTGACTGCTTCTTTCCGGATTTGCCCGAACCGACGCGACGCACCTCGGTGGGGTTGGCAAGAGTGTCCTTCTCGGTAAGCTGCGAGGTGAGCAGCGACGCAGCGCCCAGACGATCCTCTTCCTTAGCGGCATGGGCTGCTTCCCAGGCCTCTTCGCCTACGGCGTTCGGACGCGAGGAATCGCCGATGGTATCCATGTCGGCCAGCGGAACGCTAACGGGCTTCTCGTCCTCGACCAAGATCGAGACGGTTTCGCGAGGAACATCCAGATCGACGACCTTGCCCTCGCCCACCGGCGTTTTCACCTTGGCATTCTTCTTGGGCGCGCGGCCATGGAAGTCTTTGTAGGCGTCGAACTCGTAACGCAGGCAGCACATAAGGCGGCCGCACAGACCCGAGATCTTCTGCGGGTTAAGGGAAAGCCCCTGCTCTTTTGCCATGCGGATGGAAACGGGGTTGAACTCGCCGCCAAGCCTGCGACAGCACAGCTCCTGGCCGCAGTGACCGATGCCGCCGACCATGCGAGCCTCGTCGCGCACGCCGATCTGCTTCATGTCCACGCGCACGCGGAAGCGCGAAGCCAGATCGCGCACCAAGTCGCGGAAATCGATGCGATCTTCGGATTCGAAGAAAAACACGGCCTTGTCGCCATCGAACAGGAACTCAACGGCAACGGGGTTCATGTCGGGAGCTTTTTCTGCGGCGAGCTGGCGGAAGATCGGCAGCGCCTCGCGGCTTTTCACCTCGAGCTCTTCAGCGCGGGCGATGTCTTCGTCCGTTGCCAGACGACGCACGGGCTTGAGCGGGGATTTCAGCTTGGACACCTGATCATGGGTGGCCTCGAACACCGGCTCGTCGACATGACCGAACTCAAGGCCGCGAGCGGTGAGCACGACGACAGCGTCATCGGTGACAAGATCGAGATCGCGGGCGTCGAACCACAGGGTTTTAGGATTGCAAGCAAGTCTAACAGGCGCTATGCGAACCATACAGTGCCTCTTTCATTTCGAAGAACAACGCATCGATGCACGTTTCGGAGGATACATTATAGTCGAGGGCCGAATTACAGCGCTCGATTGCGGCGAAAGCGCGGGTCAAACGCGCTTCGTCCGTATGGGCAGCGGCGTCCTCGATTTGATCGCGGACGTCCACGTTGATAATGAGATCAGGCGTTCCCGCGCACGTGATGAGCACGTCGCGAAGGAACGAACCGGCAATGGAAGTAAGCTGGCGAAGTGACTCGCGCGTCTCGGCGGAAAGGGCACGCTTGTTGCGCGCCTCAATCTGGCGGATAGCGGACTTCGCCAGGAAGTCGGCATTCTCGGCAAGCTCGGCCTCTTGCTGCGCACGAACCGTGTCAAGCGGAGCTTTCACCTGAACAACCAAGTCGCGAGCCGATTGGATGATGTCCCACGAATCGGCGTTGCGCAGCGAGCACACCGCCGCAAGGACGTTGCGGCGAAACTCCATGCGCTCGTTCGAACGCGAGAAGGTGACGGCACGCTCGATGGACCCGTCGCAGGCCTCAAGCGCCATCTTGGCAACCTCAAGCTCGACACCGGTGTTCTGAGCCACCATTTTCGCGGCCTCGTTGGCCGGGATGGTGCGGAACGGCACGACCTGGCAACGCGAGACGATGGTGGGAAGCACGCTTTCACGCGACGAAGCAAGCAGGATGAGCACCGCGTCTTCGGGCGGCTCCTCGAGCGTTTTCAGGAACGCATTAGCCGCGGAATCGGACATGCGGTCGATGCGACTGAGAATGTAGATCTTCTTGTTAGCCTGAATAGGCGCAAGCGTCACGTCAGAGACGACATCGCGCACCTGCTCGACCAGATACTGGCCGTTTGCGCTTTCGGGCTGATAGAAATGCACGTCGGGGTGCTTGCGGCGTTCGATGCGATGGCAAACGTCGCAGGTATCGTCGCCACCCTTGGCGCACAGAAGCGCCTTTGCAAGCGCGAAAGCCGCCTGCGATTTGCCCGAACCTGCCGGCCCGCAGAACAGATACGCCTGCGACACGCGGCCGGAAGCCACACTGGTGCGCAGGAAATCGCGAACCTGCGGCTGCCCGACAACCCTATCGAATACGTCCGCCATTTAAGCGTCGCCGCCCTTCCCATCAAGAGAGTCGAACGGGACAAGCGACAGATCGAACGTCGGGAATAAGTCGATGATCTGTTCAAACACCGCGCGGGCCGTGTCGGACTTCTTTCGCGAAGTGACAACCGTGCGGAAGCGCTCGGGAAAACGCTGCGCCGAGTCGGCGTAACCCCGGGCCACGCGAGTATGGAAATCGACACCCGCAAGCTCGAGGCGGTCGGCCTTCCTTCTGCTTGTTGCACGTGCGAGGCCCACCGAGGCATCGAGGCCCGTGGTCATGAACACCGTTCGCGCGGGAACCGTGCCCTGGCAGGCAAGTTCATTGACGAAATCGACCGATGCACGGTCGATGCCGCGGCCGAATCCCTGATAGGCAACGGTGGAGTCGATGAATCGATCGCAGATGACGACGGCCCCGCGTTCCAAAGCGGGCTTCACAACCTGGGCGACAAGTTGAGCGCGGGCAGCCTCGTAAATGAGCAGCTCGCAAACATCGGAGATCTCATCATGCGCCGGATCGAGCACCAACCTGCGCAAGTTTTCGCCAACGGACGTGCCACCTGGCTCGCGAAGCTGAACCACGTCGAAGCCTTGGGCCTTCAGCTGCTGGACGACGAAGCCCATATGCGTGGTTTTGCCCGCGCCGTCACCGCCCTCGAACGTGATGAACACGCCCGAAGCGACCGTTTTCGAAGCCTCGTTTTCGTTTTCGCCTTTGAAAGCCATGGTCTCGCTTCACCGTGGTGGATTGATGATTGCCGCCTTGGTCGCGCGAACTGGCATAGTGCGCGACTAACAGCGATTCTTCATTATAACCCGCACGGCAAAGCAAGGCGGAAGCGCCGCATGGTCAGCCACGATTTAATCAGATGCGCGGCTTTTCACCGGCGCATTCGCAAGACGATTTTCGCCTGAAGTTTTCACAGCTCGCTCATTTTGCGATCAAGCAGCTTCTGGGGATCGACTATATGTTTGCCCACCGCCATCTCTTTCGGGCTGAATCCAAGCGCCAGGCCCACGAGCTGCGGAAGATGAAGCGTCGGCATGGTGATGTCGCGGTCCTGCTTCTTCTGGGCATCGTGCTGCCACATGTCGAGCGCCATATGGCAAAGCGGGCACGGCGTGACCAAACAGTCAGCGCCCGCGTCCTTGGCGGCCAAGCAGCTGGCGCCGTTGGAAAGCAGCGCCTCGCGCTCGGCCGGGTAGATGCTGTGAAAACCGCAGCAGGCCAAACGCTGGCCGAACTCGGTGTTATTGGCCCCAAGCGCCTCAGCAAGGGCCTCCATGGAATGCGGGTTGCGCGAGTCCTCGAAACCCATGACATCGGGCGGCATAAGGATATGGCAGCCGTAAAAGTTGGCGACCGACAGGTTCTTAAGCGGGCGCACCACGTGGCGGCGAAGCTCGTCAAGGCCGTACTCGCGCTCGTCAACGAGCACCCACAGGTAGTGCGTGACCTCGGCCGTGCCCTTGTATTCCAGACCGATCTCGGCAAGGGCCTCGTTCACCTTCGCGCGCAGCTTAGCGTCCTCGTCGAGACGCTTCTTCGCAGTGCGCAGCATAAGCGTGCACGTGTTGCACACGGTGAGAATGCGATCGAACCCGGCGGCCTCGGCCAACGCGATGTTGCGGGCGTTGACGGCCACGCCAAGGAAATCGTCGATATCCTGGATCTGGGCCGCACCGCAGCACGTCCAGCCCTCGATTTCCTGGATTTCGATGCCCAAACGCTCGCAAGTTTTCAGCGTGGCGGTTTTAAGCTCGCTCGCCGCGGACTCCAGCGTGCAGCCCGGGAAGAACGCGTAACGATGCTTAGCCATGGTTCACCTCGTCGTCCTTGCCCTTGGAAAGGTTCTGGGAGAACTCGTACAGACGGCGCACGTCCTCGATGCCTTTCACCGGACGCGGCATGTGCAGCGGGTTCATCTTGCCGGCCAGCACCATGCGCACAGCGAACGGCGTGCGAGTAAGAACGGTCTTGACCGGGCCCTCGGTGCGCAGCGCCAGCATGGTCTCGTTAAGCAGGCCTGTCCTTTTGACGTCGCCGTAGAAGGACAGCGCGTGGCGCGCGCCCTCGGACTTGGTCTGGCCCATCTCGATGGCACGGCGGCGCAGGTAGCTGATCTCCTCAGCCACGGGGATGCCCTTCGGGCACTTCGACGTGCACTGCTGGCAGTGGATGCACTTCCACAGGTTGTTCTGAAGAGCCGCCAGCACGCGCGCGCCGCGGACGCCGTCGCGGCTGTCGCGCTCGAAACGATAGGCCTTGTTCATAGCCGCGGGCGGCAGGTACGTTCCGTCGTCATAAGCCAGTTCGCGGCACTCCGAGACGCAGCTGCCGCAAAGAATGCAATCGGCGGGCTTGGCGATGAGGTGGAAGTCCTCGGGCGACTGCAGATGGTCATGGCGGCCCTCATGCGGGCACATCCAACCCTGCACCTTTTTCATCTTGTCGCCTACCCCGTCGAAATCAACGACCAGATCGCGCACAACGGGCAGGTTGTTCAACGGCTCAAGGGAAAGCTCGTCGGTGCCGAACGTGTCCAGCAGCGAATCGAGCTGGGTCTCGCAGGCAAGGAACGCGCTGCCGTTGACCTGCACCGCGCAGCTGCCGCAGATGGCGTGGCGACATGCGCTGGTGAAGCAGAGCGTCGGATCTTGCTGCTCGCGAATCTTGGTGAGGCACCCGAGCAAGGTGTCCTTGGCATAGGGCAGCTCGTAACGCTGGCTGAACGAGCGCTCGCCGTCGAAGCGGCGCACATTGAAGACGATGGTTCTTCCGGCGGCCATCAGTACGTCCTTTTC
>CAKTWD010000053.1 GCA_934630485.1 uncultured Eggerthellaceae bacterium
GAGGACGCCGTCACCGTGGTGCTGGTGGTTTTCGGCATCGCCGGCCTTTTGGGTAGCGCGGTGTGCACGCGTTTCTATTCGGCGAAATCGTCCTTCTTCCCGTGCGCCGTCATTGCCGGCGTTGCGTTCTCGTTGGCGGTGCTTCGTCCCAGCGTCGCAGCTCTCCCGCTGCTCATCGCGGTATGCGTGCTGTGGGGCGTGTCGGGTTCGGGATACAACATCGTGTACCAGGCGAAGGTCATCGAGGTTGCCGACGAGTCCGAGCAGACTGTCGCCATGGCCATGTTCTCGGGCATCTTCAACCTTGGCATTGGCACGGGAAGCTTTATCGGCGGCTCCGTTTGCACGTATCTCGGTCTTCAGTACGTTGGTTTTTTCGGGTGCGCCATCGCGATGGTCGCGCTTGCTTATTGCGTTTTCGTTCTGGTTCCTCGCATGCGACGTCGGCGGGTATATTAAACTCTTCACGGCAAATAAACGCATTTCAGCATTTCAGCAGGGGATAGATTCACGTGATAATGCAGGTTTCCCATCTTACGAAGTCGTTCGGCGGCCGGACGCTGTTCTCCGACGTCACCTTCAAGCTGGAGGATCACGACCGCCTGGCGCTGGTCGGTCCGAACGGCGCTGGCAAAACGACTATGCTTCGCATCATTACTGGTCAGGAAGATGCCGATGACGGCGAGGTCTTCTTCGCGCGCGGCACCCGTGTCGGCTACCTCGAGCAGGAAGCCATCGAGATGGGCGAGAACCCCGTTTTCGAAGAGGTCCTTTCCAGCCAGGTCGAGGTTCTTGAAGCCGAGCGCCGTCTTCATAAGCTCGAGTCCGAGCTTGGCGCCAATCCCGACGAGAAACAGCTTGCCGCAGCCGGCCGCGCTCGTGACGAGTACGAGGCCTTGGGTGGCTACAGCATCGAGGCGAAGGTTCGCAGCGTGCTGTTCGGCCTGGGCTTCAAAGAAGCCGATATGGACCGCTTGACCACCGATTTCTCGGGCGGTTGGCAGATGCGCCTTGCCTTGGCGAAGCTTCTGGTGCGCAACCCCGATTTGCTTCTGCTGGACGAGCCCACCAACCATCTCGACCTTGAAAGCGTCAAATGGCTGGAAGGCTTCCTTCGCAGCTACAACGGCGCCGTTGTCGTTGTCAGCCACGACCGCGAATTCATGGACCACATGGTCGATCGCGTTGCCGAAATCGACAACGGCCAGGTCATCCTGTACAAAGGCAATTATTCCGCGTATCTGCGCGCTCGCGCCGAGCGCCTTGAGCTTCTGCGCGTCGAGAAGAAGAAGCAGGACGAGGAAATCGCCCACCTTGAGGCGTTCGTTGAGAAGTTCCGTTACAAGGCAACTAAGGCCAAGCAAGCGCAGGATCGCCTGAAGAAGCTCGAGCAGATCCAGCAGAACCGCATCGTCATCCCCGAGGAGCGCAAGGTCGTTCACTTCAACTTCAAGCAGCCCGAGCGCACCGGCGACGAGGTCGTTCGCGCACGCGGCTTGGTGAAACATTTCGGCGAGAAGATCGTTTACGACGGCGTTGACTTCAACATGTACCGCGGCGATAAGATCGCCTTGGTCGGTCCGAACGGCGCCGGCAAGTCCACGCTGCTGAAGATGATCGCGGGCGTTCTGCAACCCGATGCCGGAACCATCGAATTCGGCGAGAAGGTTTCGAAAACTTATTACGCCCAGCACCAGCTTGAGCAGTTGAACTCGGGAAACACGGTTTTCGAAGAGCTCGATCGCGTGGCTCCCGCCTGGACCATGTCGCAGGTGCGCACGCTGCTGGGCGCGTTCTTGTTCAAAGACGACGACGTCGATAAGCGCGTGAGCGTGCTTTCCGGCGGCGAGAAGGGTCGTTTGGCGCTGGCGAAGATGCTCGTCGCGCCCCGTCCTTTGCTACTGCTGGACGAGCCCACCAACCATCTGGACATCGCGTCGGCCGACGTGCTCGAGCAGGCGCTTCAGCGCTTCGATGGCACCATCCTCCTTATCACGCACGACCGCCATCTCATTCGTTCGGTTGCGAACCGCATTGTCGAGATCATGCCCGGCAAGATCACCAACTACGACGGCGATTACGACTATTACCTGTTCAAGACGGGGCAGGACGACACCGCGGGCGTTCCTGCGGGTTTGGGTCGCGGCCCGTCGCAGGCGGCCACATCCGACTCTTTCGCGAAGGCCGATAACGGCGCGAAGGGCGCAAATCACGCCTCCAGCAAGACGCCTGCAGCGGGTTCTTCAACAAAAACCCAGGTCACGGTTAACAAGCATGCACGGGGCTCAAAGTCGGCGGATGATGTGGCAAGCGTCACGGCGCCGCGCGCTTCGGCTCCGAAAACCAAGGAGCAGAAGCGCCGCGAGGCAGAAGCCCGCAACCGGGCTTATGCCGCCCTTAAGAACCAGCGCAAGCGCATCGCCGAGTTGGACAAGCAGCTCGAGCGCGACAACGCACGCATGGCCGAGATCATGGAAATGCTTGCCGACCCTGATTTCTACACCAACGAGGAGTCGACTTCCGACGTTATCGCCGAGCACGCCAAGCTGAAGGCGCGCATCGAGTCGGCCGAGGAAGAGTGGTTCCTGCTGAACGAGGAAGTCGAATCCGAAATCGCCAAGCAGAAAGAGCTGGTGTAGTCATGGGCCTCGTTCGCGACGAAACCCGGGCGTGCGTGTCGGACCCTGTGCTGAACATCGTTTTGGTCGAGCCCGAGATCCCGCAGAACACGGGCAACATCGCTCGCACCTGCGCCTGCATCGGCGCTCGTCTTCATCTGGTCGAGCCTATGGGGTTCAGGCTTTCCGAGCGAAATCTCAAGCGCGCGGGGTGCGATTACTGGGACGATGTCGATATCATCCAGTGGGCCGGCTCCCAGGCGTTCCTCGAGGCGCATGGTGCAGACGAGCTGCACTTGTTCACAGGTCATGCAACCAAGGGCTACACTGACGCCTCCTATACGAAGGGGTCGTTTTTGCTGTTCGGGCGCGAGAGCCGCGGCCTTGATGCGAACCTGATGAGCGCGTACGAAAGCTCTTGCGTTCGCATCCCCATGCGCGAGAACGAGCGCAGCCTGAATCTGTCGAACGCGGTTGCCATCGCTTCATTCGAGGCTTTGCGCCAAATGGGTTTCCCCAATTTGGTTTAGCGGGCTGCGCGGTATCGCTTGGAAACGGATTCCTTACGTTTGCCCGATTTATTGGGGAACCGCAGTGGGCGTGCCGTTTTGCATTGTTGTTTTTGCTAGAATGAACGTACTGTTGATACAGAAAGGACAGTTGCTATGAATATCGTTTTGTTGGGTGCTCCGGGCGCAGGCAAGGGCACGCAGGCTGCGAAACTTGTTGAGGAGTTCGGTACCCCCCACATCTCCACGGGCGACATGCTTCGCGCCGCCGTCAAGGCCGGCACCGAGCTTGGCAAGAAGGCCAAGTCCTACATGGACGCCGGCGATCTTGTTCCTGACGAGGTCATCATCGGCTTGGTTATCGAGCGCCTTGGCCAGCCCGACACTGAAAAGGGCTTCATCCTTGACGGTTTCCCGCGCACCACTGCTCAGGCAGTCGCACTCGACGCCGAGCTTGGCAAGCTGGAGCGTCCTCTTGAAGCCGCTCTGCTCATCGATGTCGATTCCGAGGTCATCATCAAGCGCCTGACCTCCCGTCGCATGTGCAAGGAGTGCGGCTTCATCGGCAGCGACGCCGACGCCGCTTGCCCCAAGTGCGGTGGCGAGATGTACCAGCGCGACGACGACAACGAGGCCACCGTCCGCAACCGCCTCGATGTGTACGAGAAGTCCACGTCCCCGCTCATCGACTACTACCGCGGCTGCGAGCTTCTGGTCACCATCGATGGTGACCGCGATCCTCAGGTTGTCTATGCCGACGTCAAGAAAGCCCTCAACCTGTAGCCTTCCTGCAAGGCTTCGCCAATGCGAAGCGGGCACGCCCGCAATGCGCATTCCGTTCAGGTCGAACCTGTCAAGCGACCCTGGTTTCCGGGGTCGCTTTTCTTTTGCGTTGCATCGTGCTGTCGTGGCGTGTGGCTCCGTGGCGTATAATGACAGCCGTATGCCTACCTTATTCGAAAACATCGCCCAAGCTTTCAAGCATCTCATGCGCCTGCATAAAGGCGAGGTGCTTCATATTCTGCGCGCCATCGTCGGCATCGTCATCACGGCGGTCTTGCTTGAATGCCTGGTGTTCAACTTCAATTATTTCCGCACGCTCGGGTACAGTTCGACCGATCTCACAAGCCAGCTCACGCTACAGCAAAATGCCGCGAAGCAATACAAGCTCACCGAGGTCGACCATGTCATCGAATTCTCGAACATCAACAAGCACATCGATAACCTTTACCTGAACCTCGACCCCGATCAGCCGGCTCAGGTGGTTGAAGTGAAGGTTCAGTTCACCGACGAGGCCCATGCCACTTACTTCGACTCTACTGAGTACACGCAGGGTGTGCCCGTTGTCGAGGTGTCCACCACTAGCAAGGGCAGCAAGTACCTGAATCTGAATACCACAGGCAACGTCACCAACTTGCACATCGAGATCGTCAGCAAAAAAACCAGTTACCCGCTCTACCTGCTGGGCGTGAGCATCAACACGCCCGAGCCTTTTGCGTTCAACCCGTTGCGCTTCGTCATCGTGCTGTCGCTGCTTCTGTTGGGGTACGCGTTCCGCCCGAAGTCGAGCATCTACAAGCTTGGTATTCGCGAGACCCCGCGCCTGTCGCGCGGCATCATGGTGTGCGCTGTCATTATCGAGATCTTCGTCATGTCTGCTTACCTGCTTTTCGGGTCGAACCTGGTCGGCATCGCCACGAAGGACTACAACAGCGGTTCATGGGACCAGAAAAGTATCGTCAACGTGTTCGAGGTGGGCGGCGAGAACGCCCAGCAATATGCCATGCTTGCCCAGTCGCTTGCCAACGGCAAGCTCTACCTCGAGGAAGAGCCGCCTGACTGGCTGAAAGAGATGGACGAGCCGTACGATCGCGGCGCCCGTGACGAGCTTCAGAAGGAAACGGGCGAGCCGTATCTGTTCGACGTCGCCTATTACGAGGGCCATTACTACGTTTATTTCGGCGTCGTTCCCGAAGTCGTGTTCTACCTTCCGTTCTATTTGCTGACGGGGAAGAATTTCCCCACAGCGATAGGCATCCTCATCATGTGCATCCTTTTTGTGGCGGGTTGCGCGGCGCTGCTCGATCGATTCGCTCGGTATCATTTCAAGCGCGTGAGCCTTGGCTTGTATCTGCTGCTGCAAATTCCGTTGGTCATGTGCTGCGGGCTTCTGTATTTGCTTAAGTTCCCGACGTTTTACTCGCTGCCCATCATGTGCGCCATGGCGTTCTCTATTTGGGGCCTGTACTTTTGGATGCGCGGCCGCAGTTCCGAGCGTGCAAGCGGCTGGTATCTTGCCGGGTCGCTGTGCATGGCGCTGGTGTTCGGCTGCCGCCCCCAGCTGGTGGTGTTCTCGCTTCTGGCGTTCCCGCTGTTCTGGAACAAGTTCATCACGAAGGGCCATATCCGCACGAAGCAGGGCGTGCGGCAGTTTGCATGCTTGGTGGCGCCGTACGTCGTGGTGGTTGCGGGCGTCATGTGGTACAACTACGCGCGCTTCGGCTCGCCCATGGATTTCGGCGCGAATTACAACCTCACCGTCAACGACATGACGAAGCGCGGCATGAACGTCGGGCGCATCGCGCCGGCGCTGTTCGCGTACTTCTTTCAAACGCCTTCCACCACCGGTGTGTTCCCCTTCATCCAGGGCGTGCATTTCGAAACCACGTATCTGGGGCAAACCATCAAGGAGGTCACGTTCGGCGGCATCTTCGCAACGATTCCGCTTCTGTGGGTTCTTCTGTTCGCGCGTCCCATCCTGAAGCTTCGCCTGCGCCAGCGCAGCACCCATACGGTTGCCTCGGTCGTCATGGTGCTTCTTGCAAGCGGCTTCATCGTCGCGATCCTCGATGCCGAGATGGCAGGCATCCTGCAGCGTTATTACGCCGACTTCAGCTTCATGTTCCTGGCGGCCACGGTTTTGCTGGTGTTCATCGTCAACGAGAATCTGCCGGTGGGCTCCGATCTTTCCAACAGACTCATGTTTTGCTTGACGCTCGCTGTTGCCGTGTCGGTGGCGTACAGCGTGCTGCTCTGCTTCATCCCCGAAACCGGCTGGGTTTCCGACATCTACCCGTGGGCATACCACGACATACTCGAAATGGTTCGATTCTGGGCTTGATCATAGGCTCGTAACAAAGAAGAAGGTTCATCATGCGCATAGTGAACGGCAATGTTTTCATCGATGGAGAATTCAGGCACTGCGATGTCGATGTCAAGGGCGATAGGTTCGCGTCCATCGGCGATTACGGTTCGCTTGGCCAGTGCTCTTCGTTCGATCCTGAAATCGTCGAGGCCGATGGTTGTTATGTCATCCCGGGTGTTATCGACCTGCATTTCCATGGTTGTATGGGAAGCGATATGTGCGACGGCACCGTTGAGGCTGTTTCGGTTCTAGCCAAACACGAGGCTTCATGCGGCGTGACCGCGATATGTCCCGCTACCATGACCTATCCCGAAAGCATTCTTGGCCCGGTGATGGATGCCGCTTTTGCGTTTCAGCCTGCCGAAGACGAGGCTGCTTTGGTTGGCATCAACTTGGAGGGCCCGTTCATCTCGCCAAGCAAGGTGGGCGCCCAGAACCCCGAATATGTCCAGCCGTGCGATGCCGGCATGATCCGTCGCTTGCAGGAGCGCTCGGGTGGTTTGGTGAAGTTGGTCGACATCGCGCCCGAGGAAGCCGGGGCGCTTGATTTCGTGCGCGAGATGCACGATGAGGTGCGTGTATCGATTGCGCACACCTGCGCCGATTACGCGCAGACCGACGCCGCGTTCAAGCAGGGCGCGAAGCACGTCACGCATCTGTGCAACGCCATGGCGCCCCTGCATCATCGTAAGCCCGGCCCCATCGCCGCGGCGTTCGACAACGAAGAGGTCACCGTCGAACTCATCACCGACGGCAAGCATATCGACCCCGCTATGGTGCGCGTCCTGTTCGGCTTGTTCGGCGACAAGCGCATCATCATCATCAGCGACTCCATGCGCGCCGCGGGTCTCGAAGACGGCGAGTACGATTTGGGCGGCCAAGTTGTCAGCGTTCACGACGGCCTTGCGTGGCTTACCGAAGATACCATTGCGGGAAGCGTGACCGATGCATGCACGTGCATGTGCCGCTGCGCCAAAGATTTCGGCATTTCTTTGGAAAGCGCAGTCAGAGCGGCAACCGAGAACCCTGCTCGCGCCCTTGGCGTGTTCGATGAGCGGGGCTCTATCGCGCCCGGCAAGATCGCCGATGCCGTGATCCTCGATCGCGATCTTAACGTGGCGAACGTGGTGCTTCGCGGCAAGCTTCTGCGTTGAAGCGTGGCTAACTGCACCAACGCTTTATGAAATACCGACTGAGCGCTTTCGATGGCTTTCAGGTATGCTGAGACGCCTTCTGGCAGCCGATGATCGTAGGAATTAGAAAAGGACCGCTAAGGCGGTCCTTTTCCGTATTAGAGCGTTTGCCTTGTCAAAGCCTATTATGCGATCGCGTTCACGAACCAACTGGTGATGGACGTGGGGTGCGTGATGGCGGTGCCGGCTACGACAGCCCAGGCACCTGCATCGATGGCGCTCTTTGCGTCGGCGGGAGTGTGAACGCGGCCTTCGCAGATAATGGGGAAGCCGGGGAACTCTTCGGCGGCTTGCTTCAGAAGAGCGATATCGGGGCCGTCGGCCATGCCGCAGTCGATTGCGGCACCCGGATGCGAGAGCGTGGTGGACGCGATGTCGCATCCACAGGCAACACTTCGGCGGATGTCCTCGATGCATGAGCAGTCGGCCATGACGAGCGTCTCGCACTCCTCGCGAAGCGCGGCAACGGTCTCTTCGAACGTGCGACCATCGGGGCGCGGGCGATCGGTGGCGTCGATGGCCACGATGTCTGCGCCGGCATGCACGCAAGCGATGGCGTGACGCAGGGTGGGGGTGATGTAAACACCCTCGTGACCCTCTTTCCATAGACCGATGACGGGAACCTCAACGCGACCCTTGATGGCTGCGATGTCGGAAAGGCCCTGGCAGCGAATGGCGCCGGCGCCTCCCAGTTCGCATGCGCGCGCCATCTGGGCCATGGTTTCGGGGTGACGCAGCGGCTCGCCCATGTAGGCCTGAACGCTGGCAATGAGCTTTCCCTTCAGCTGCTGAACGAGGGGAGACACGGTGTATTCAGAAGTGGATGCCATGATCCTGCCTTTCGAAGGGTAGAAGGTAGCTGATGAAAAAGTCGACCCGGCATTGGATGATGCGGGGTCGACTGCATGTTGCGAGCTGTGCTTAGGCGTTCGCTTTGCCCAGGGTGGCTTGGCGGGCTTGATCGATGACCGCATCGCGTAAATGCTCGGCGGCGCCGATAAGCGGGGCGTTGCCCTCCAGCTTTCCTTGGATGATGGGTGTGTCGGCAAGAGAAGTCATGATCTGAGCCTCGACGCCTTCATCCAGCCCCTCGCGCCAAGACGCATAGGCGCTGGTGACGGTGCCGGACAGGACGACGCACGCGGGGTCGAAGAGGTTGCACCACGAGCCGATTGCCTGACCAAGGGCGAAGCCCGCATCGTGAAGAACCGTGCGTGCATGTTCTTCACCTGCTTCGGCACGGGCCGAAATGGTATCGCCCATGAGTGCCGGGTCAAGCTCATCACTGAAGCCTTTTCCTTGATAGATAGCGGAAAGACCCATGCCGGAAGTGACGGTTTCGGCATGTGAGTCGCGTCCGCATACGCAAGGGATGCCAGCTGCTGCGGGGTGCAGGGTGTGACCGATGTGACCTGCTGCGCCATGGAAGCCGCGCAGAACGCGGCCGTTAACCACCAGTGCGCCGCCAAGGCCGGTTCCGACGCCAACCATCAGGCAGCTTTCGTAACCTTTCGCGATGCCCCAGCGAGCTTCGCCCAGAGCATGGGCGTGCACGTCGCCAAGCGCAGCAACGATGACACCGAACTCTTCCTCTAGACGAGCCTGGAGGGGCTGTCCTGTCCAGCCAGGCATGATGTCGTTGGCATACAGGATGGAGCCGTCTTTGGGATTCACCACGCCCGCGGCGTCAACGCCCACACCGACGATCTCGTCGGCACCCCCAGCACGATCGATGAGGGTGCGTGCGGTTTCGACGACCGTTTGAAGAACGGCATCGCCCCCGCGACGCGGTTCGGTGGGGACGCTTTTCTTGAAGACGATCCGCGGATCGTCGTTTTCGGAGTATGCGACCAAGGCACCGGCGATCTTCGTGCCGCCGATGTCGAGCACCGCCACCAGTTCGGCGCCTTCGGGCTTGGTGAATTCGGTCATCAGGTTTCCTTAGTTACTTGCGGACAGGCGCGTCGGCGTCCATCAGGCCGTTTGCCTTAAGGACGGCAACGATGGCCTCGACGTCCTCGCCGAGCAGCGGCTGGACGGGCTCGCGCATCTGGTTGGTGTTGAAGACGCCCATCTGCCACAGAGCGGTCTTGAATGCGCCGACGCCTGCACCGAAGCCGACGGTTGCATGGACGTTGCGGGTGACGCCCATGAGCTTGGCAAGGTGGTTCTGGATCTCGCGAACGCGTTCCCAGTCGCCTGCCTGGTAAGCCTTCCACTGCTCAACGTAGCTGTAGGGATCGATATTGCCAAGGCCTGGGACGGAGCCGTCGGCGCCGGACATATATGCGCCGTCGACGACGACCTCATGACCGGTGAACACCTGCAGGGGATGGCCGGCTTCCTCGTTCTCGATGCAAAGCCAACGGAACTGAACGTCGTCGCCCGAAGAGTCCTTGACGCCCTGAAGGACGCCTTCCTTGCCAAGGCGAACCAGCATGGTGGGATCGAGCTTGGTGTGGACGCACACGGGAAGGTCGTATGCGAACAGGGGCAGGTCGGTGGCTGCGGCGATCTGGCGGAAGTGGCGTTCGGTCTCGCGCGGACCGCCCAGAGCGTAGAACGGGGCGGTTGCGACAAGGCCGTCAACGCCGAAGCCGGACGCGCGCTTTGCCTGGTCGATGACGCGCAGGGTTTCCATGTCGATGATGCCCGCAAGCACGGGGACGCGGCCGCCGACGATGGCGACAGCCTCCTGCAGCACGTGATAGCGCTGTGCGTCGGTCAGGAAGGCGACCTCACCCGAGGAGCCCAGGAAGAACAGGCCGTCGACGCCTGCGTCGATCATGCGGTTGATCGAGCGCTCGAATGCCTCGAGGTCGAGCTGACGGTTGGCATCAAGCGGGATGACAACCGGGGGGATCACTCCATGAAATTGCGATTCGGTCATGAGAAAAGTCCTTTGTCTCGCTATTCGTTCAAGCCGCCGTGTGTATCACGGCGCGCTTTAGTGATTATGTTGCGACGGGTTTCTTGGTGTCAAT
>CAKTWD010000054.1 GCA_934630485.1 uncultured Eggerthellaceae bacterium
AGCGTCAATTCAGCACCTATAACTTCGAGGTTGGTAACACCGACTTCCTGTTCGAGGCCTTCAACCAGTACGAGCGCGAGGCCGGTTTGTGCCTCGAGCGCAACCTTGCGCTGCCTGCTTACGACTGGGTTCTGAAATGCTGCCACACGTTCAACTTGCTCGATGCTCGTGGCGTCATCTCCGCAACCGAGCGTATGGCCTACATTCTTCGCGTTCGCTCCATGGTGAAGGAATGCTGCGCCTCCTACCTGAAATACGTAGTGGGCGAAGAGGCAACCGAGGAAACCACGGAAGAGAAGGGGGAGTAGCATGGCAGACCTGCATACCCTCGCATTTGAGATCGGCGTTGAGGAAATCCCGGCGTTCGACCTTGACTCCGCCAACAAGCAGCTTGAGAAGATGGTGCCCGAGGCGCTTGAGGCTGCCCGTATCCCCTTCGAGAAGGTTGAGATCCACTCCAGCCCCCGTCGTCTGATCGTCATGGCTTATGGCGTTGCCGATGCAACTGAGGCGCTGGTTGAAGAGTACAAGGGCCCGGCTGCCAAGATCGCCTTCGATGCCGACGGCAACCCCACGAAGGCCGCTATCGGCTTCGCTCGCGGCAAGGGGCTCTCTCCCGAGAATCTGGAGCGTCGTGAGGTCAAGGGCGTCGAGTACGTCTTCGCCACCAAGAACATCCCCGCAACCCCGGTTGCCGATCTTCTGCCCGAGATCCTTGCTGGATTCATCACGGCACTGAAGTGGCCGCGCAGCCAGCGCTGGGCGGCATACGGCGAGTATTTCGTTCGTCCGGTTCGCTGGATCGTCGCTATGCTTGACGACGTCGTGCTCCCCGTTTCCTATGCAGGCGCCGTATCCGGAAACGCCACGTGGGGCCATCGCGTTCTTGCGCCGGGCGCTCACGAGGTTGCCACGGCAGCAGACCTGCTTGACGTCGTTCGCGCCGCTTATGTCATCCCGACGCAGTCCGAGCGCGAGCAGGTCATTCGCGATGGCGTTGCTTCGATCGAGAAGGAAACCGGCTTCACCGCCGAGCTTCCCGCTAAGACCTTGCTTGAGGTTGTGAACCTTTCCGAGTACCCACAGCCTTTGGTTTCCGAATTCGATGAGGAGTTCCTGCAGGTTCCCGAGGAGATCATCGTTGACGCCATGCTCATGCATCAGCGCTATTTCCCGCTGTACGACGCCAACCATAAGCTCACTAATAAGTTCATCATCGTTTCGAATGGCAACCCCGCTTGTGCGGCAACCATCATCGACGGCAATGAGCGCGTCGTTCGTGCGCGTCTTGACGACGCCAAGTTCTTCTATGAGGAAGACCTTAAGAACCCGCTTGAGTACTATGTCGAAAAGCTCGATAGCGTGGTGTTCCAGGAGTCCCTGGGCACGGTGAAGCAGAAGGCTGAGCGCCTGGTCAAGCTTGCCGAGCCCCTTGCTGTCGATGCCTCGCTTTCCGAGCAGGATGCACGCGACCTCGTTCGTGCCGCTTATCTGTGCAAGGCTGACTTGGTCACCAATGCTGTTATTGAGTTCACCAGCGTTCAGGGTGTCATGGGCAGCTACTACGCCACCGCATCGGGCGAGACCGAGCAGGTTGCGCAGGCAATCGGTCAGCATTACCAGCCTCGTTTCGCCGGCGATGTCCTTCCCGACACCACGGTGGGCAAGCTCGTCGCTCTTGCCGCTAAGCTTGATACTATCTGCGGACTGTTCGCGGTTGGCCAGGGTCCCACGGGTTCGTCTGACCCGTTCGCCCTTCGCCGCAGCGCTATCGGCATTGTCAACATGCTCGAGGCCGGCGTCGGCATCTCGCTTTCCGCGGCTATCGATGCTGCGCTTGCCAACTTTGCCGAGCAGGGCGTTGCTTTCGATCTTGCTGCCGTGCGTGCCGAGGTCGTTGACTTCTTCGTGACGCGCACCAAGGTCATGCTGCGCGATGCGGGCATCGAGTCCGACACCATTGATGCGGTTCTTGGCGCCGGCGTTGAGGAACCTGCTATTATCTCGCAGCGCGCTCATTCGCTTGAGAACGCCCGTAAGAACAACGCCGATGCGTTCGACAACCTTGCCACGGCATTTGCTCGCGCCAACAACCTGCGCGATGCCGAAGCCGGCACCGACGTTGACGTTGCTCTTCTTTCCGAGGTCGAGGCTAAGCTCAACGATGCCGTCGCCGATGCCGAAGGCAAGATCGCGGCCCATCTTGAGCAGGGTGACTACGAAACCGCCCTTGAGGTTCTTGCTTCGCTTCGCGCTCCTATCGATGCGTTCTTCGCCGATGTCATGGTCATGGACGAGGATCTCGCTCTGCGTGCGAATCGCATGAGGCTGCTGAACCGTTTCGTTGGTGTGTTCGCGAACATCGCCGATTTCGGCAAGATGGCGAAGTCGGGCAAGTAAGATGGAACCGTTCGTTTCTCAGAAGAACCCGACAAGTCTTCCGACTATTCACGTCATGAGCGACTCGATGGGCATCACCGCCCGTTCGATCGCTCGTGCCGCGGCGGTTCAGTTCGGCGTGGCGGACCCCTGCATCGAGGTTATCTCGAAGGTGCAGTCGCTTGACGAGATCGTGACCTTCTTCGAGGAGCATCGTGAAGAGCATGTCCGCGAGACGGGCAAGCCCGACATGCTGGTGTTCTATACGTTGGTCGATCGCAATCTTGCGCGCGCTTTCGCCGATTATGCTGCAGGCACTAACTACATCACGGCTGTTGATGTCTTGACGCCTGCCATCGATGCCATCGAGAAGATGACCGGCTATTGTGCCTCAAGTGCCCCGGGCATGCTTCACGTGGCCGATAATTTGTACTTCCAGCGCATTGAAGCGCAGGAGTTCACTATCGATCACGATGATGGACGCAACCCGCAGGATCTGACGATGGCCGATATCGTGCTCATCGGTGTTTCGCGTACGTCGAAAACCCCTCTGTCGATTTATCTCTCTCAGCAGGGTTTGAAGGTTGCGAATGTTCCGCTTGATCCGCAGTCCGAGCCTCCGCGTGAGATCTGGGACGTCGACAAGACCCGTTTGTTCGGCCTTATGACCACCGTTGAAGTGCTGCGTGATATCAGGAAGCGTCGCATCGGAACCGGCATTGCCGCAGCGGTGGCGGGCAAGTACGCCGACGAAGAGTACATTTACGAAGACCTGGAAAAGGCGCGCGCCCTTATGCGCAAGCTTAATTGCCTGGTTGTTCATACAAACGGCCGTGCGGTCGAGGAAACCGCTCAGGAGATCCTTCGCTATTACGAGCGTTGGCATCCAAACGAGTTCCGCTAGTTTGCAAAGATCAATCCAGCAGCCCTTGCATCATAGATGCGAGGGCTGCTTGCTTTCGTCGATCAGACATTTTGTCCCCGACTTTAAGCAAGTCCGCATCATTGACGCGGACTTGCTTGATTGCGAGGTTATTTCGTTTTGGTTTGAGCAAGGGGGATGGTCGCGACGAACGTCGTCCCTGATTCCTTGGAGCTTTCGGCGACGATATCGCCTTTATGGCTTCGCGCGATCTCGCGGGCGATGGCAAGCCCCAAGCCGAAGCCGCCCGTGTCGCCGGCGCGCGCTTTGTCGGTGCGATAGAAGCGATCGAATACGCGTTTCAGGTCGTCGGGCTGGATATACGACCCGGTATTGCTTACCCGCAGGCTTGCGTTTTTGTTCTCGCGTGCCAGGGTCACCGAGACGGTGCCGCCTTCATTCACGTATTTGCTGGCGTTCTCGATAAGCGTATCGACTAGTTTGCGCAGCCTTTCCGGATCGCCCTGCACGGTTATTCCCTCGTGGATGTTGCTTTCCAGCTTGAAGTTTTGCTCGAATGCGACGGATTCGAATTGAAGGGTTGTGCCAGCAACCATATCGCTTAAGTCAACGGGTTCGAAAGGTGCGTCGACTCGCGCTTCTACCTGCGCCAGCGTAAGCATTTCGCCGACAAGCCCTTCCATGCGCTCGGCTTCGCTTTGCGTGCTTTCCAGCCACTTACTTTCACTGGCGATGGTTCGCTCGGGGTGCGCCTGAAGGATTGCGACGTTGGCAAGAATGACAGTAAGCGGGGTTTTCAGTTCGTGTGACGCGTCGGTGACGAATTGTTTTTGAGCCTCCCATGCTTCCTCCACGGGCTTCAGCGCCCATTTCGAGAAAACAAGGCTAAGCAGGAAGAAGACGATGACGGTTAATCCGCCTACGCGTGCAAGGGTAAGAACGAGCGACTTCCACCCATCGACGTTCGATGCATCTGCGAATGCGATCAGGGTGACGCCCGACACTTCGCGCTTCAAGTAATGAAGACCGGTTTCGTTTTCATTACCGAATCCATCGGGTGCAGAAGCGATCGTCAAGGAAAGCTGTTCGATGAGATCGTCGGAAATCGACGCCGTCATCGAGTGCTCGATGGGGATAAGGTTATTGTTCTTGCCTAGGGCGTACACAGCGATGGGATATTTTTCATTGGAGCTGGGGCCTCCAATGCGGGGGCCGCTCGGCCCCTGTTTTTGGTCTTGGTCCGTGTCGGTTCCGTCGGATTGGCTTCCATTGACTTCGGCTTGCGTCTTCGCGGCGTTTTTCTCCTGCGTCTGGATTATCCATCCGGCGGTGCGGTTGATTGTCTCTTCAAGGGCGGAATCGAGGTTCGCGTTCGCTCGTTGCTGCTCGACCAGGCAGATGGTGGTGAACGAGGCGACGACTACGATGGTGACCATCACCATGATGATCGCTATGAACTTGATGCGAAGCTTCTTCAGCATGCGTTTCGTCCTGACTTGCTCTTTGCTGGTTGCGGATTAATCGTTGCTTGACGATTCCAGTCGGTATCCCACCTTGCGCACGGTTTCGATTTGCGTGTTCGATCCAAGGAACTTCAGCTTCTTGCGCAGGAAGGAAATGTATGCCTCGACGTTGTTGTCGACGGCGCTAGACTCCACGCCCCAAACTTTCGAGATCAGCATGTCCTTCGAGACGATCTGGCCTTTGCTGGAGATAAGGATATTCGCGATGGAGAACTCCTTGTAGCTAAGGTTGATGGCTTTCGATCCGCAACTAAGGTCGTGGCTTTCCAAGTTCAATGAGATATCGCCGAAGTCGATTTTCTCGAACACCACCTGACCTTGTCGTCGCGTGAGGGCGCGAAGATGAGCAAGAAGCTCGGCAGGCGAGAACGGCTTCGTCATGTAGTCGTCCGCCCCGGAATCAAGACCGGTGATCTTGTCTTGAACCGTCGTTCGCGCCGTCAACATAAGGACAGGCGTGGCCACGTTCGCGCGTCGCAGTTCAGCCACCACCTCGAGACCCGATTTACGGGGGAGCATGACGTCCAAAATGATGACGTCGTAGCTTCCCGATTCGGCGTAGGCAAGCCCTTGATTGCCGTCATGCACGAGGTCGACCTGATAGTGGTTCTCTTCCAAGATCTGACCAAGCGCCTGAGCAAGGCGGATGTCGTCTTCAACTATAAGTACTTGCATGCTGTGTCTTTCTCGCGTTGTATCTCCCATCTTATTTTAGTGAGCAACCTGAAAGCCAGCTTAAACTGCGGTTTTCCTTTCAGTCGTTTTTAAGGCGACCTGAATACAGTGCACTCCATTCCGAAAACGGATCTTGGGCTGGCGCCTCGTGCGCTTGTCCGTCTCAACGAGAGGAGTGCTCATGAGCATGACCATCGCGACATTCAAAAGAATCGAGAAGAAATACCGCCTTGATACCTTCCAGATGGCGGATCTTTCGGTCGCCATCGCGTCTTACGTCGAGATCGATCAGTACGGACTCAGTCGCATCGATAGTCTGTATTACGACACGCCTGATCGCTCGATGATAGCGCGCTCGCTCGAGAAACCGCTGTACAAAGAGAAGCTGCGTGTTCGGGCTTATGGCGATTTCGACGAAGCGTCAGAAGTTTTCGTCGAGTTGAAGAAGAAATACGAAGGGGTTGTTTACAAAAGACGCGTTCGGATGAGCCGTCTTGGCGCACAGGGGTATTTGTCGGGCTCGTGCTCGTACGAGGAAGCGATGGCTGCGTATCCCGTCGCTCCTTGCGACGGTGATGCCGCGATCGGCCGTCATGCGCGGATCGTGTCGGAGCCGACAGCGCTCGATTTGCAGATCGCCCGCGAGATCGACGCGCTTATCGCGCGAAACCCCGGGCTTAAGCCATCTGTGCTGATCACCTGCACGCGCACGGCATACCGTTCGAAGCCGTTTGTCGGCGGTGACCTGCGTTTAACATTCGACGAGCAAATCGGCTATCGCGATCTTTTCTCTAACAAGCCGTATGTACTGGGAGATGGGTTCACGCCGCTTACCGGAAGCGGCGAGTTCCTGATGGAGGTGAAAGCTCTGGGATCGGTTCCTATGTGGTTCGCGAAGGCCCTTGCGAAGTCGTGCGCTTACCCTTCCTCGTTCTCGAAGTACGGAAGCGCGTATTCAGACATCATTTTAAAGACTCAAGGGAGGCATTGTGCTTGATCTTCTTTTTTCATCGGTGTTGAACCAGGCGGCTTCGACGTCGTCGGTTGCAGCTGTTTCTGCAAGTGGGTTCGTCCTGTGCACCGTCACTTCGATTCTTTGCGGTTTGGCCTGTGCATTCGTGTACATGTACCGGCACGACTACTCGAAGGGCTTCGTGGTCACGCTTGCGATCATGCCCGTCATCGTGCAGATGGTCATTTTGCTGGTGAATGGCAACCTGGGCGCGGGCATCGCCGTTATGGGCGTGTTCAACCTCGTTCGATTCCGTTCGATTGCCGGAACGGCAAAAGACATCGGAAGCGTGTTCCTTGCCATGGCCATCGGTTTGGCAACGGGGATGGGCTATCTGGGGCTGGCGGTGCTGCTGACCGTCGTCGTTGCGATTCTGAATTTCGTGTACGTCACCTCGGGATTCGGCGAGGCGGCTGATCAGGCGAACCTCCTGAAAATCACCGTGCCCGAGGATCTTCAGTTCGAAGGCATGTTCGACCAGGTGCTGAGCCGCTATTCTGGCGCGTTCAAGCTTGAGGACATCGAGACCACCAATATGGGCAGTCTTTATCAGTTGCGCTACCGCATCGTGCTTCGCGAAGGCGCTTCTCAGAAAGATCTGATAGACGATCTGCGCTGTTTGAACGGGAATCTGAAGATCTCGCTCTCGCTGGCGCCGGTGGGAAAGGAGATGCTGTGATGAGGAAAGCTACGAGCCCAATGGCGGCCAGGGTGCTCTCCGTTTTGCTGACTGGTGCGCTTTGCGCGGGGATGTTCGGCTGCTCTTCGATGGGCGTATCGGAAGCGGCATCTGTCGGATCGGGCAGTCAAGAGGCGCTGGCTGAGTCTGAGGGAGGTGCGACTGATTCTAGCGTGCCGGTTCTAGACGAAACCGCTTACGATTTCTTGTATTCGAATCGCGATTTGGACGCTTCGTATGACGAGAGCTCTGCGACGAAGGTTGCTCTTTCGGGATCGAGCGCAACCGTCGATGGCGCTGGTGCGGCGATTCAAAATGGCGTTCTGACCATTTCGAAAGCGGGCGTTTATGTCCTGTCGGGCGATTTATCGGGGTCGGTTGTCGTTGAGGCGTCCGAGGACGCCAAGGTGCAAATCGTGCTTGCCAACGCATCCATTCAGAGCGCTGACGGTCCCGCGATCTACGTGAAGCAGGCGGACAAATGTTTCCTGACGTTGGCGGATTCTTCTTCTAACCAGGTTGAAGACTCAGCGGTTTACGCACTTGTCGAAGGTCAGGATGAACCAGACTCCGCAATCTTCTCGAAGTGCGATCTCACGATCCAAGGATCGGGATCGCTGAGCGTTGCCGGCAATTATCTGAACGCCGTCAAAAGTAAGGATGACCTGGTGGTTTCCGGCGGCGATATCGATGTGAGCGCGGTTGATAGCGGGTTGGTTGGACGCGACAAGGTGGGCATTGCGGCAGGATCGATTCGCATCAGCTCTGGTGGTGACGGCGTTAAGTCGACGAATGGCGAGGACGCATCCAAGGGTTTCGTCACCGTTGATGGCGGGTCGCTGCAGATAGAGGCGCAGGAGAAGGGCGTCAAGGCTACGAGCATCCTTCGCGTCGCAGGTGGATCCGTCTCGGTTGTCTCGACCGATGATTCGCTCCACAGCAACGGCGATGTGCATGTGACCGGGGGAGAGCTATCACTTTCGTCGGGCGATGATGGTGTCCATGCCGATTCGGTTCTTCAAGTCGACGGGGGAGACCTCCTTGTTTCGGAATCGCGCGAAGGGCTTGAAGGCCAGGCTATCTACCTGAGTGACGGCACGGTTCGGGTGACTTCTTCGGACGACGGTTTGAACGCGGCTTCGTCGAGCGAGGACGATGGGGTTTCCGACGGGTTTGACCCTGGTGACTCACGGAGCAGTGAGCCGCAGGGTGACGATCGACCGCAAGGTGATGAACAGCGCGACGGTGAGCCCGCTGGCGCTCAAGGCGGCGAGCAGCCTGGAGGAGGTCGGTCCGGAGGCGGACGCGGCGGCATGCAGGGCGGCGGCATGGATGCCGATAGCAGCTGTGCCATCGTGATTTCGGGCGGTTACCTGGTCGTCGAAGCGCAGGGTGACGGCATCGACAGCAACGGGAGCCTTGAAGTGGCGGGTGGCACGGTGCTTGTCAGCGGTCCTTCCGACGGGCAAACGGCGCGCTCGATTACGGTACGACCGCTTCGATTTCCGGCGGCACCGTGATCGCCTGCGGATCTTCGGGCATGGCGGCTTCGTTCACCGAGGGCGCGCAGGCGTTCGCTATGGCGAATGTCAAGGGCGAAGCGGGTTCCTCGATCGTCTTGCTTGATTCGAACGGCAATGCTGTTGCCTCGTTCGCGGCCGCTCGCTCTTTCGACTGCGTCGTTGTCTCCTCGCCGTCGATTGGCGACGGCGACTCGGGATTGATTGTGGTGGGCGCTGTGGTGGCGAACGGCAACAGCGACGGTTACGCGTCTTCTCCTTCGTACTCGGGCGGCTCCGCGGTGTCGTTCACGGCTTCGCTTGAAGGCGGTGTTTCTGCCGTTGGGGGCGATCCTGGGCGCGATGGCGGTGCTAATGGGGGTCCGCAGAAGGATTTGCGCTAAGCCGTGGTTCGATTTGCGGTAATATGAAAGTGTTCGTGTTAACCGCGTTTGCGCCTACAACGCGGTTGCAACCTGATACTTGATCGCTAAGGAGAACAAGGTGACTGAAGCAGTCAAACGCGTCTATCGCTTCGGCAAGGACGCACAGGGCAACAACGTGACCGAGGGCAACACCAATATGAAGGCCCAGCTGGGCGGTAAGGGTGCCAACCTCGCCGAGATGGCAAACATCGGCTTGCCTGTCCCTCCGGGATTCACCATCACGTGCCAGACCTGCATGGAGTACTCGAACGCAGGCAACGTGTGGCCCGAGGGTGCTCTCGAAACCATCCATGAGTACCGTGAAGACCTCGAGCAGCGCATTGGCAAGAAGATCGGCGACTCCGAGGATCCGCTGTTGGTTTCCGTTCGTTCCGGCGCTCCCATCTCCATGCCGGGCATGATGGACACCGTTTTGAACCTGGGTCTGAACGACGCATCCATCAACGGCCTCATCAAGCAGACCGAGAACCCGCGTTTCGCTTGGGACTCGTATCGTCGTTTCATCCAGATGTTCTCCAACGTCGTCATGGGTCTTGACGGCGACATGTTCGAGAACGCCATCAACTCCATGAAACTTTCCCGCGGTGTCGCTTCCGACACCGACCTCTCCGCGGAGGATCTGGAAGAGCTCGTTGGCGAGTTCAAGCAGATCTTCAGCGAGAACGTCAACGCTGACGAGAACCCCGCTCTTGTCGTTGACGGCAAGGTTCAGTTCCCGCAGGACCCTATGGTTCAGCTGAAGTACGCCATCGAGGCGGTCTTTGGCAGCTGGGACAACCCCCGCGCCGTTCTTTACCGTCAGAAGAACAAGATCGACGACAACATGGGCACCGCCGTCAACGTTCAGTGCATGGTCTTCGGCAACAAGGGCAACACGTCTGCTACGGGCGTTGCCTTCACCCGCAACCCTGCTGACGGCACCAAGGAATTCTATGGCGACTACCTGGTCAACGCTCAGGGCGAGGACGTCGTCGCCGGCATCCGCAACACCAGCCCCATTTCCGAGCTCAAGCACGTCGAAGGTCTTCAGGAGGCCGGCGCCGAGCTCGAAGAGGTGTTCGTCATCCTTGAGAACCACTTCCGCGATATGATGGACATCGAGTTCACCATCGAGCAGGGCAAGCTCTGGATGCTCCAGACCCGCGTTGGCAAGCGTACCGC
>CAKTWD010000055.1 GCA_934630485.1 uncultured Eggerthellaceae bacterium
GTAATCGCCTGCGGCATTGACCAACTCCATGATGGCGGCGATGGCGGTGTTGAAGTTGTCGCGATCGAAGTCATTCGCAACCTTCTCAACGACGCGATGACGCTCGCGCTTCAGAACCTTCGCGGCCTCGGCGACCTGAGCGGAATCGGCACCGGCCTGGAACAGAGTTTCCTCGTCGGCCTTGCCAACCAGATCGTTCACGACGCGCCACAAACGGTTCAGGAACTTGTACATACCGGCCAGGCCGTCCTCGTTCCACAGCAGCTCCTTGTCGGGCGGAGCCATGAACAGGATGTATGCGCGAACAGCATCGGCGCCATAAGCGGCGATCATATCCTCGGGAGCAATGACGTTGCCCTTGGACTTGGACATGACGTCGCCGTGCTCGTCGAGAACCATGCCCTGGCACAGAAGGTTCTTGAAGGGCTCGTCGCATTCAAGCATGCCTTCGTCACGCAGCACCTTGGTGAAGAAGCGGCTGTACAGCAAATGCAGGATGGCATGCTCGATGCCGCCGACGTACTTGTCAACGGGCATCCAGGCGTTTGCCTTGGCGCTGTCGAAAGGCGCCTGCTCGTTGTGCGGATCGGTATAGCGCATGTAGTACCAGCTGGAGCACGTGAACGTGTCCATGGTGTCGGTCTCGCGACGAGCGGGCTTGCCGCACTTCGGGCACGTGCAGTTCACGAAGCCCTCGTGCGTGGCCAGCGTCTCGCCAGCGGCAAGGTCGATGTCCTCGGGAAGAAGAACCGGCAAGTCTTCCTCGGGAACGGGCACGACACCGCAGTCGTCGCAATAAATGGCTGGGATGGGGTTGCCCCAGTAACGCTGACGGCTGATGAGCCAGTCGCGCAGACGGAACATGACCTGCCTATGGCCGCGGCCGATCTCCTCGAGATAAGCCACAACGGCGTCCTCGCCCTCGGAATGCTTGCCGCCCGTAAGGCCGGTGAAACGGCCGGACTGGACCAGACGGCCCTCGGCCTCCATGGCCTGCTCCCAGTCGACGCTGGTGACGACACGATTCTGCTCGTCCTTCAGCTGCTCGTACAGCGGGTCATCATCACCCAAAATGATGGGGATGATGGGCAGGTCGTACTTCTTGGCGAATTCGAAGTCACGCTGGTCGCCGCAAGGAACGGCCATGACCGCGCCGGTGCCGTAGTCGGCGACGATGTAGTCGGCAACCCAGACGGGCACCTTCTCGCCGTTGACCGGGTTCACAACGTAACGGCCGGTGAACGCACCATGCTTTTCCTTGTTACCCTGAGCACGCTCGACCGCGGTGATCTTCTTGGCGTTCTCGACAACCTCCATGACGGCTTCTTCATACTGCGTGCCCTTGACCAGGTCGGCAAGGATCTTGCTTTCAGGGGCAAGCAGGAAGAAGCTGCAACCGAATAGCGTGTCGGCACGCGTGGTGAACACAGTGATTAGCTGATCTTCGGTGGGCTCTTGCGGAACGGAACCGTCGGCGTCGCACAAGGTGAACGTGACCTCGGCGCCTTCGGAGCGGCCGATCCAGTTGGCCTGCTGCTGCTTGACGCGCTCGGGCCAGCCATCAAGCTGATCGAGGTCGTCCAGAAGCTCCTGTGCGTAATCGGTGATCTTGAAGTACCACTGCGTAAGATCGCGCTTCTCGACCTCGCTGTCGCAACGCCAGCAGCGGCCCTCGGTGACCTGCTCGTTGGCAAGAACAGTGCCGCAGCTGGGGCACCAATTCACCGGCGAGTTGCGGCGCTCGACCAAACCGCGCTTCCAAAACTGCTCGAAAATCCACTGGCCCCAGCGATAATACTCGGGATCGCAAGCAACAACGGTGCGGTCCCAGTCGTACGAGAAGCCCATGCGCTTGAAGCTGGCCTTCTGCGTCTCAATATTGGCGTACGTCCACTTTGCGGGATGGCTGTGATGTTTGATGGCCGCGTTCTCGGCAGGAAGGCCGAACGCGTCCCAGCCCATGGGATGAAGCACGTCGAAACCCTGCATGCGGCTATAGCGCGCAATGACGTCGCCGATGGTGTAGTTGCGGACATGACCCATGTGAATGTCGCCCGAAGGGTACGGGAACATCTCGAGGACGTACTTTTTAGGACGGTCGTCGCCCTCACGCACCTTGTTGATGCCCGACTCTTCCCACGCCTTCTGCCAACGCGGCTCGATCTCGTGCGGATTGTAAGCTTTCATGTGATCTCTTGTCTTTCCCGGCGTGCGGCCAAATCGAGGTTCGTTTTTCGAAACCCCTGTTCAGCGCAGTTTGCCGATCTTCCGCTGTCGAATGTTCCTATTATAGTGAGAATCGCGCCCGACGCACCCTGAACCCCGCGCCCGTTCGTAAAATTTCGCATAGTCGGTATTGCGGATGGGCGATCCGCAACAAAAAGCCAACGAGCTAAACCAGCAGCTCGTAGAAGGACATGTCGCGGTAAGCCCCGTGCTTGAAGGCGATCTCCTTCATAGAGCCGCAGTACTCGAAGCCAAACTTCTCGTGCAGGGCGACGCTTGCCTGATTGCCCTCGGTGATGACCGAGATCACCGCATGCGTGTCCTGGTTCGCACGCGCTTCGTCAATGATGGCGGCCATCAGTTTTCCGCCAATCCCCTGACCCCTGTGATCAGGCGAGATGTAAATCGAGAGTTCAACGGCGGGCGCATACCCGCCCTTGCTGCGAAACGACGACAGGCTTGCGTAACCGCACACGCCCTCCCCGTCGTCGGCGACGATCAAAGGATGGTTGCCGCCTGGTTTGTTGTACTCCGCCATGTGCCCGGCCCACGTCTCGGCGTCAGCAGGGTGAATGGCGAAATTGTTGCACGCTGTTTCAACCTCGTAGTTGTAAATGGCTCGAATGGCCTCGAAATCGTCTTCCGTCGCTTTCCTGATCATCATTGGCGTATGTCTGCTTCTTTCTTCTCGAACTTCCTCTATGCGATCCCATCGCAAAAACAAGGCGCACTGCAAGGGTGTCTGCAGCGCGCCTTGCGATTCTTTCAGCGGTGTTTAGTTGGTGCTCTCTTTGGCGACAAGCTTTGCCGAGCCATAGCGCTCACGCAGGAGGGGTTTGTCGATCTTTCCGGTGGCATTGCGCGGCACATCGGCGAAGATGTACTTGCGCGGACGCTTGTAGCGCGGCAGCTTCGCGCAGTAATCGCGCAGCTCGTCCTCAGTGCACGTCACACCGGGCTTCAGCTCGACCACAGCGCACGCGATCTCACCCAAACGGTTGTCGGGCAAGCCGATGACCGCCACGTCCTTCACTGCGTCGTTGGCGTGAATGAAGTCCTCGATCTGAACCGGGTACAAGTTCTCGCCGCCGGTGATGATGACGTCCTTCTTGCGATCGACCAGCCAGATGAAACCGTCGGCGTCGATCTCGGCCATGTCGCCAGTGTACAACCAACCATCACGCAAAACATCGGCCGTGGCATCGGGGTTCTTGTAGTAACACTCCATAAGGCCGCTGCCGCGCAGGCAAAGCTCGCCCACGTTGCCATCGCCAGGCGAGACGGGCGTGCCGTCACCCATGCGAACCTCGGCTTCCCAGCCGTAGCCGGGAACGCCGATGGCGCCCACGTGATCGGCGTTCCCGACGCCCAAGTGAACGCTGCCGGGCCCAATGCCCTCGGACAAGCCGTAGTTGGTGTCGTACTGATGGTGCGGAAAATACTTGTGCCAGCGCTTGATCAGGCTGGGCGGAACGGGCTGCGCGCCAATATGCATCAGGCGCCACTGCGACAGCTGGTAGTCCGACAGCTTCACGGTGCCGTCTTCGATGGCGTCCAGGATATCCTGCGCCCACGGAACCAGCAGCCACACAATGGTGCAACCCTCTTCAGACACGGTGCGCAAAATCCAATCGGGGCGCACGCCGCGCAGGATGACGGCCTTGCTGCCCACGGTTAAGCTGCCCAGCCAGTGCATCTTCGCGCCAACATGGTACAGCGGCGGAATGCACAGGAAATTGTCCTCGTGGGTTTGGCTATGATGCTTCTGCTCGGTGATTGCCGCGCGCATCAGGCTACGATGCTTGTGGAGAATGGCCTTCGGGAAGCCGGTCGTCCCACTGGAGAAGTAGATGACGCCCAGATCATCGTCATCAATGGCGATACCGGGGTCTTCCGCGGTGAAATGACCCACGCGGAGGTTGTAGCTGTCGGCGAACGAAGGACAGTCCTCACCCACAAAATACAGGTGCTTGACCTGGGGAATGCGGTCGACGATCTCTTCGATGCGGCCAATGAATTCAGGGCCGAAGATAAGCACCTCGACATCGGCAAGCTCGAGGCAGTACTTGATCTCGTCGGCAGTATAGCGATAGTTCATGGGAACCGCGATGGCGCCCGACTTCAGCACGCCGAAGTAAACCGGAAGCCACTCAAGGCAGTTCATCATCAGGATGCCCACCTTGCTTTCGCGTTTCACGCCGGCATCAAGCAGCAAATGCGCGAACCGGTTGGCGCGGTCGTTGAACACTTTCCACGTCATTTCGCGGCGATAGCGCTGCGTGGGGTTGGTCTCGACCAGCTCGTACTCGCGCCACGTCTTGCCACGACGATCGCGGATCTCGGGGTTCACCTCGACCAACGCGACCTCTTCGGGCCATTGACGGGCGTTCTGCTCTAGGTATTCGGTTACAGGCATGATCGGGCCTCGCTCACTTGAACTGACGCGGTTGCTGCAGCAAACCGCGCGAGAATGATACCGCAAGAACGATGCTGTTCGGCAGCTGCGCTGTCGGTTTTCTCGACAGATTCTTCCACGACTTCAACAAGGAACCAAGTTAGCCGGAATCACCGATACGAAACGCCGACCGCGCGAAACGCAACGTTTACTTACCGCCGTCCAGGAAGATCTTTCGCGTGACGAAATTCCAAACCATGACAACCGCCGTGGCGAAAATCTTGACCAACAGGTAGCTGATGCCGAACAAGTCGACGCCCACCCACATCAAAGCGTCGTTGATGAGAAGGCCGATGACAGAAAGCACGACGAAGATGATGAACTCGCGCCTGCGACTGAGCCCCTCTTTGTGGGTGAACACGTAGCGCATCGAAGCGACGTAGTTGAAGATAACCGACACCGTGAACGAAATCGTCGCGCTGATCAGGTAATTCACGTTAAAAAGCTCGGTGAGCAGCACCATCAGGCCATAGTCGATGACGAAGGCGATGACGCCGACGACGCCGAACTTCGCAAACTGGGCTATCAACTGCTTCACGTTCGCTCCTTGAACGAGAGGGATGCACGAAAGATATGGCGCGATTCGAAAGCGCCATACTGAAGAATAGCAAAGGAGCCGCCCCTTAAGGACGGCTCCGAAACGACACTATGAAGCAACCATCTTACCTGCAGACTGCAAGGGTGCGCAGGCGAACGCGATGCACGGGTTGCGAAAGGTGCGTGGGCTCGCGCGCCGCACGGATTGTGCACCTTGCGGCCTGTGTGGACTTGCGAACCGCTGCCGCAGCCCCTTACACGATCTCGAGATCGTCGCGGTCGCGCAGCATGATGGCGCGCCAACCGGGAACAAGCGAAGCCAGCCAATAAAGCAGGCCGCCCATGATGGCCGTAAAGCCCGAGCCGGTGGTGAAACAGAACAGCGAGCTTTGAATGTCTCCCGTAATGGGGTTGTACACGAACAGCAACGCGATGACCAACGTGACGGCGATGACGCCGATGCCGATCCAGTTGAAACCGCCCTTGAAGTCGTACGCAGTGTGGCCTTCGCGATGGTACAGCGACTTCAACGAAAACTTGCGTTTACGCAAGATGATGTAGTCGACGAACATGATGCCGATAATCGGGCCCTGGATGTACGCCGCGATCGAAATGAACTGGCCGAAGTTGGCGGTCACTTCGCCCGTCAGCGTCAGGATGCTGACGTAGATGCAGGAAAGCAGAACCAGGATCTTGTAGTCGACTTTCGGCCATGCGGCCTTCAGAACCATGTCGTTCACGTAGCCGCCAACAGCCTGCGTGCCGATGTTGGCGAATGCAACCAGCATCAGCGAAAGCAGCGCGATGTTGGGACCAAGGGTTGCCAGCATGACGGTCGGGTCGCTTTCATAGACGCCCGTGGTGATGTACATGACGATGGCCATGACAGCGCCGATGAACACAAAGAACGGCGCGACGATGGCATAGCCGGCGAACGTTCCCCAGTAGCCGCCGCGCTCGGTATGGGAAAGACGCGGCAGGACGATTGCCTGTGTGGACCAGCTGAACGAGAAGGCGACCATGCCCTCGGCTGCAAGCGCGTAAGCCTGCATGCGGTCGACGCCCACGTCGACAAGATCGGGCTTATAGGCCACGATCTGGTCGATCGGCACGATGGTGAAGCACATGATGAACACGATGACGCCGATGGCCAAAAGCAAGGTGACCAGAATGCGCGAAGTCCATTTAATGGCAGACGGGCCTGCGATGGCGATCAAAGATCCCAGCACAACGCTGATGACGCTGATGACGTTCACCCATTGGTCGGGAATCAAGATCCCGTACCCGGCGCAGATCTGCGCGATGGACGAGCCGAACATGTTCGCCGCAACCGCGTACCAGAACCAGTTTCCTAAGATAACCGCTGTCGCGAACACCTTCACGCCATTGTCGCCCAGCACCGCACGCAGGTAAACCCACAGGTCAACGCCGTAACGCACCGCGAAAATGACAGGTAGCGACTCGATGATCAGGAACAATCCGCCCATGGCGAACGTGATGATCAGCGACTGCCAGAAACTGGTATAGCTGGCGGTAAGAGCACCCTGCGAATAGCACCACGTGGCAATTGCGAAGCCGCTGGTTACCAGCAAGGTGTCCCAGAAGCTGTACGTTCGCTCGCCCTTCTTGACGGGAACCAGGCCGAAAATAGTCTCTTGCTTAACGTAGTCTTGCATCGTTTGTTTTGCCATCGGTTACCTCCTACAGAAACTCGCCGATAACCAACAGGGCAACGCTCACGATGGGGATAGCGGTGATAAGCGCCCAGTCAACTTTGTTAAGCGCCTTGGGGAACTGGTAGCCCGGCTCCTCCATCAGCGCCAAGCGCTCGTTGATCTCAGCATCAAGTTCGCGCTCGAAGTCGTCGTTTTGCGACATCTGAACCTCTTTTTCTTGTTCTGCGTCCGAGCACCCAAATGTCTCGAAACGTTCACGATTATGTTAGCTTCAATAAATTTGAACAAGACTTTTGCAAGAATACGTTCATAAGATTGTAAAAATCCACAAAATTGAACGCGCCAAGATAAAAACCGGGCTCGACGATCGCCGAGCCCGGACCTTCGATAATGCACTTGATGGCAGAGCCGTTGCAGAAACGACCCCGTTACGATTTCTTGGCAACCTGATATGCCTGGGTCAGATCGATGTTCATATCGACCGCTGCATTGATTCCCGCAACCGAACCGTTGTTGGAATACTGCCAGATAGTGAAGTCGTACTTGATGGACGGAACAGGCATGCCGTATTCCGCATACCAAATGTCGTAGCTGGAAAGACTGCTCAGCGAATAGCGCGAAAGATCGGTGCTGTTGCCGTAGACCATCGCGGTGTAGCCCGCCTGCTCGACGCGCGCACAGAAGGCTTTGGCGCACGCGGTCATCTCATCCTTGGAAAGCCCACCCGTGCGCGACTTGCCGGCACCCGCCGCCACTTCCTCGCAGTCATAGACGACGGGATACTGCAGCTGACGGCCCGCAAGCTTCTCAAGGACAAAATCGGCCTCTTCCTGCGCCTCGGCTACCGTGGTTGCCTGCGAGAAGAAGTACACGCCGATATCAAGGCCGACGTACTGGGCACTGTCGATGTTCTCCTCGAAGTAATCGTCAAGGAAAATGCCGCCGGTCGAGGTGCCGCGATAGCCAACGCGGATAACCGCGAAGTCGATTCCGTCACGAGCAACCTGGAACCAATCGATCTCGCCCTGGTTCTCGGATACGTCGATTCCCAAACGCGACAGCACCTTGCCATCCTGTTTGTAAACGTAGCGGCCGTCGGATCGATCGAGGTTGGACCACGTGTACGGGCTTTGGTAAGCCGCTTCCTTTTGCTCCTCGGTAAGAGGACCCTGGTCGCCCGACCCAGCGAAACCGCCGGTCAGGAAAAGACGCATTCCGAAGTACCCAACAAGAAGAAGAGCCACTGCTGCGCACAGGCCGATCAGGATCTTCGGAAGCCGGCTTAGGAAAGACGGCTTCGGCTGAACGTGGCTGGGCATGGGAGCTTGACCGTACATGGGCGCGCGACCTTGCGACTGAGAACGCCCGCCTTGTTGGGCATAGCCGCCCGCTTGAGCGCGAGGGCGCGGGGTGCGGCTGGCCTGAGGGCTCCCGGATGCCGCAGGCTGAGCCCCGCGTGAAGCTGGAGAGCCATGCCTTCGTGGAGTTTGGTTTTGAGGCGAATACGAAACGCGCCCCGGCGCGCTTTGATGCGCACGGGGGCGTTGATTCGAAGCGCTTGGCCGTTTATCGGAGCCGGTCAAGATACTGATTATTTCTGCTCGTCAGCCTTAGCGGCATCGGCCTGTTCGACCTTGACGGGCTGAGCCTTGGCGCCGTCGGCCTTGACGGCGTCGGTCTGCTCCTGCTTGTCCTTCTTGCCACCGAAAACGCCCTTGATGCGCTGACCGACGGTCTTCTTCTCTTCAAGGGTGCCGTTCTCTTTGGCGGCGGCGTAGGCAACCTCGGCCTCTTTCCTCTGCTCGCGAAGCTCGGCAGCACGAGCCTTCTGCTCTTTACGGGCAGCCTTGCTCTTGCCGTGGACGACCTCGTTGGTGTAGCCCTTGCGAAGCTTGCGGATCTTGCTCATATCGATGTACAGAGCAAGGATGATCAGGACATATGCGAAAAGCAACAGGTACATGGACCAATCGCCCCACGGTGCGGGAGCGCCGGAAAGCAGGAACGACAGGCCCGTGCAGACGACGGCGCCGATAAGGGCAGCCCAATACTGACGACGCAGGCTGCGATACTGGATGGTGGGCATGTTACTGGAATCAACGCCCAGCGCACGCGCCTTCTGCATTTCTTTTTCCTCGCGCTGGCGAGCTTCCTCGCGCTTCTGCTTCTTGGTTTTGGGCGCGGGTTCGTTGGTAGTGGATGCAGCCTTGGACACCGGCTTCGCCATAGAAGCGCTTTTACGTGTCTTGCCCGCGCGCTCTTCGCTTTGATAGCGCTCGTTCATGGGGTTGCGTTGGGTCATCTGCGGAGCTCCTTGATCGTGCATGCGCAGCGCTTCGCGTGGCTGCGTCGTGTTTTCAGCAAAAACTAATTCTAATACTTGACAACAGCAAGCGCTAGAAGATATTAGCGCATCCATAAGCATGCGAAACGAGCCCCACGCAAGGCTAAATGACCTTCGACTCCTCAACTTTCTCGACGAACCAGTCGACCAGCTTGATCATGGGGTTTCGCAGGACGAAACCCAGCAGGATGAACGGGACGGTGAACAGCAGCAACGTGCCGATCTCGATCCAGAAATCGTTGTTGTACATTCCGAACATCGCCGCGCGCATCGCTTTGACGACGTGAGTCACAGGCAGCCAGACGCTGACATTCTGGAAGAAATCGGGTAGGATCGCCAGCGGATAGCTTCCACCGCCGCCCGCAACCTGCAGGATCAGCAGGATAACCGCAATGGCCTTGCCCAGGTTCGCAAACGAAGCGACCAGCGTGTAGATGATGAATGCGAACACGAGGCCGGACACGATGAAGCACAGCAGGTACAGCCACGGGTTGTCCACCTGCACGCGCAGGAAGAACATGTTGCCAAGGCACAGCACCGTGCTTTGCGCGATGGACATCAACGCGACGATGCCGAAACGACCCAAGAAGATTTGCGGGGGCTTCGGGTTATCCAGCTCGCGAAGGATGCGCTCGGAAGGGTTCAGCGAGAACGTGACCATGATGAGCAGCGCGCCGATCCACAACGCAAGCGAGGTGTACAGCGGCGCCATGGCCGAGCCGAAGTTCTCGACCGGGTAAAGCGCATGGCGGTCAAGTACAACCGGAGCAGAGATCGCATTTGCCAGCGACGAGGTATCGCCCGAGAGGACGTTGTGCAGCGCGGTCTTGTCACCTGTGGC
>CAKTWD010000056.1 GCA_934630485.1 uncultured Eggerthellaceae bacterium
GGAATAGGGCGCGAGCCGCTGTAATTCTGACAAGCTCGATCGGGTGCCTTGTAGGGCGATCTTTCCGCGGGTGATTTGCGGGTGCTTAAAGCGGCTGGTAACCGATAATCTGCAGGTAGATCATTAGGAAGAGCGTGATGCCCGTAACGATCGCAAGAACGATCAGGCTTTGCTTAAGTATCGATACTTCCTTGAGCTTGGGGAACCATTTATGCAGCGGTCGTCGGTCGCAGATAAGGAGCATGGGCACGATCAAGAGAAGGCCTACTGCTAGGTTAGATATAAGACGCTCATCAAAAGAAAGGAGTGCGCTCGCGGTGTTGCCGGGGTTGAAGGTGCTGACCGCGCATACGGCAAAGACAAGCGCGCAGTAGGCGAGCAATATGATGTCCCAGGCTAATCCGACGGATCGGGGAATGCGCGAAAGCAAGCCTCGCCGTATTGCCGCAGGATTGGTTTTGACGTTTGGCTTCATCTCGGGTGTGCGGCTCGTTGGGTTTGAGTTGCTTTCCGCTGGTTTGATTCTCGCTGCTTTGACGAACGCGTCGCGAAGTTCGGCTGCGCTACGATAACGGTTCGCCGGATCGAACTCAGTGGCTTTGCTCAGGACTTTCTTAAGCGAAGGAGGTACGTTGCGGTCGGCGAAACCCGTGGCTGCAAGCATCGGATCGGGTGTTTCTCCCGTAAGCATGAAGTACATCAGCATGCCCAGTGCATATACGTCACTTCGCACGTCGGTTTGCTTGTAGCCGAATTGCTCGGGCGGCGCATAGGAGCGCGTGCCGAATTGCCGAGTGTCTGCGGTGGCTTCTTCGGAAAAGCTTCGGGCGATGCCAAGGTCGATGAGATAAACGTTATCCCAGGTGACCATGATGTTGGACGGCTTTATGTCGCGATGGATCACTGGTTTGCCCAAGGATTCGTGAAGTTCGGTGGCGGCGTCGCAGATCTGCGGGAATAGGCGACAGGCAAGATCGCGTCCGTTTCCCGCATCGCGAACCCCATCTTCGAGCGTGCGGCCCGAGAGATACTCCATGATCACGACAAGGCTGTCGCCGTCGCGACGGCAATCGAAGATGTGGGGTAGATGGCGAAAGACAACACCCGAGTTCTGAGCTGCAAAAACATCTTCGTAAGCACCGCCCAGGCCCGAATCGAGCTTGATGGTTTTGCGAATGAACGGGCCCTGATCGGCGCCAGATTTCGTCCAATACACGCGCTCAGTGCGCTCGTGCTCGCCGTCTTTAAGCAGCGCGTCGATGCGGAATCCGCCGTTATCGAATTGGCTGATCATCTGTTCAAGTTCGTTGTCCATATGGATCATGATAGCAGCGACTTGCGAACCGACGTTGCGATATCGCCTTCGGCGGTTGCGGCGGCGACTCCCTTAATCTTTCTGGCAGATGGTTTCTTCTCCGAAGCGGTAGAGTTCTTCATCGGTCTTGCGCAGGTCGGCTTGGTGAGAGACGCAGAAGATGATGATCGCATCGCGGCGATCCTTGCAGTAGAGGGCCCGCCATCCGCCTGCTTGCAGAAGTCGATCGGTCTCTTTAAGATCCAGCTTCATTGCGAACGCTATTTGCAGAAGCTTGTTGCGCGACGGCTTTCGGGCACCCGTGAATATTTGGTAGCCGAAGGTGCTGTTCAGCCCGGCGTCGCGAATCACATCCGGGCGTTTCAGTTGCTTTTTGTCCAGAAGGTGCTGAAGGTAATCGGAGAGCGATAGGCTGCCGATGTCGTGCTTACTGGCGAATGTCGCTGGGTTTGGAGCGTCAAGCAGTTCGTCGAGCAGTTCTTCTGTCAGCGGTTCGTTCACGGCGTCCTTCTGTGATGGGTGTCTGATCCGTCTAATAATAGGGGATTCTTAAGTTTCGTGGGCTTAGACAAGCAGGCGGCTCCCGGCAATGGTACCGAGAGCCGCCTGTTCTTTAAGACATGCGTGATGAAGTCGGATTATTTTTCCAGGTGCTCGATAGCGTAATTCGCTTCGTCTTCGGTGAATCCCTCTGCCGAAGAGACGAGCTGGTCATGAATGGCGCCCGGGGACATGTTCATCTGCTTCTGGTAGGACTTTGCTTTTGCAAGAGCGTTTGCGTTCCAGTCCGCTTCGAGGTTGTCGATTGCGTATTGGGCAGCTTCGCTGGAGAACTGTTCGGCAGAAGAAGTGAGCTGGTCGTAAATGCCCTGCTTGGACATGTGCATCGTGTTGGAATAGCTTTTGGCTTTCGAGAGCGCAGAGGTGTATTCCTTGGGCACGCTGCTGTTTGCCGAGCTTGCACTTGCGGAAGTGCTAGCTGCGGCAGTCGAAGAGGCTGAAGACTGCGTGGACGCTGCGGTCGGGGCGTTGGTGGAAGTCGCTTCCTCGATTGCGGCGCTATATGCGCTTTGCGATGCGACTACGATGATGAGGGCGATGACGTTCACGACGACGGCGGCAATGGCCATCCCCTTGCCGGCGCGCGTCCCGCGGATAGTGGCAACAAGCCCGACGATGCCGAAGATGGTACCCAAGAAGGCCAGCAGCGCAGAGAAGTTGTTGATGAACGGCAAGAACGAGGTTAGAAGGGCGATGATGCCCAAAACCAAGGAGGCGATACCCATCGCTGATTTGGGCTTTTGGGCCGTTGCCTGCTGAGGGTCGGAGTTTTTGCTCATGAATCTTCCTTTCCGGATTAATTGAAGAAGCTGATGACGTCTTTCAATAGTAGGAAAGGCCTCCTCGCGATTCATTAGCTGTCAGCTAATGATCGGTTGATTGCTGGCGACGTTGCCGTGATGTCGGTTAGGTGCTCGCTTTGTTGCACTTCGCATTCCCCGCTAACCCAGTTAACGGAATGACGGATAACTACGTATAACTTATCCGTTCTTCCGCTGGAAGTTGGTGCTTGGTAATCTTTCCCCGTTAAAACGCAACTGCGGTTGCCTGGCGCAAATGCCCGGCGCCTATGCAAAAGGGAGAAAATCATGACTAAGCAAAATGCACCGTTTCGTTTCGACGTGGTAGGCAGCTTTCTCAGGCCCGACTACCTGCGTAGTGCCCGCGCTTCTTTCGAGCGCGGCGAGATCTCGGCCGACCAGCTTAAGGAAGTCGAAGATCGCGCCATTCTCGACCTGATCGCCAAGGAAAAGCAAGCCGGCCTTCGCTGCATCACCGATGGTGAGTTCCGTCGTCTGACCTGGCATCTCGACTTCATGTGGGGCATCGAGGGCGTTCTCCGCGTGAAGTCCGAAACTGGCAACACCACCTTCGAAGGAGAGGCTGCCGCAATTGATGACGTTACCATCGAGGGCCGCCTTTCCGCCAAGAACCACCCCTTCATCGAGCACTTCAAGTTCGTGAAGGCCCAGGAGGACGAGAATACCGTCGCCAAGCTGACCATCCCGTCACCCGGTCAGTTCTATGCCCAGTTCACCGGAGCGCAGGAGCTTGCCAACACGCTTGAGGTCTTCGGCACCAAAGAGGCATTCGCCGAGGACGTTGTTGCTGCGTATTCCGAGTTCGTGGCCGAGTTCTACGCCGTGGGCGGCCGCAACCTGCAGTTTGACGACTGCACGTGGGGCGGCTTCGTGAACCCCGATATGGCCAAGCAGCTTACCGGCCTTTCCACTCAGGAAGAGCTGAAGGCGTACATGAACACGTTGGTTGACATCAACAATCGCGTAATTGCTTCGAAGCCCGGCGACGACCTTGCCATTAACACCCATGCATGCCGCGGCAACTACCACTCCACCTACTTCTCCAGCGGCGCATACGATTCCGTCGCCGACCCGCTGTTCACCAGCGAGAACGTGGACGCCTACTTCTTGGAGTACGACGACGAGCGCTCGGGCGGCTTCGAGCCTTTGGCGAAGGTTTCGGGTCAGAAGAAGGTTGTCCTGGGCCTGATCACTACCAAGAGCCCCGAGCTCGAGGACAAGGACGCCGTCATTGCCCGTATCCGTGAGGCTGAGAAATACGTGCCGCTCGATCGCCTGTACCTGTCTCCGCAGTGCGGTTTCGCCAGCTGCGAGATTGGCAACAAGCTTACCGAGGACGAGCAGTGGGCCAAGCTCGCCCTTGTTCGCGAGATCGCTCAGGAGGTCTGGGGCGAGTAACCGGCCCTCGCGCTACGTCTGCCTTTGCGTTGCGCCAGCCTTCGTGCCGTCCATGTGCTCGCATCGCGTTTCGTGGCCCGGTCAAGCATTCGCGCCATGCGTGTCCAACTTAAATATCGCCACTTAGGCCCTTGCAAGGCGGAAATCGCCCTGCAAGGGCCTTTCGCATTCGGTTTGCCGTGGCGAACATGGTCCGCTGACCGTTTATGATACCGTTTGCCGATTGCCCTTTCAGGTTTCCCTATATCAGCAACATCGGCCGAAACCCACGTTTGAACAGGTGTTTTCTGAAGTATAGTATGTAATTTGGCGACGATCGCCGCATGCCGTTTTCCATATCCTCGTTTGGATCGGGCAACATGGTATTGCATAATCGTTATCGATAATAAGCGGGAAAGAAAAGGGACTTTCCTGCTTGATGGTCAACAGATCTAGGTGAGATGGGGAGGGTTAAATGAGCCGGCTTACTATTAGTATTCCTGGCGTCGAAGAAGAGCGCTTTACCTCTTATGTTGAAGACAACATGAGGAGCCTTCAAGCGACGTCGCCGGATTCATGTCCGTTGAAGGTGCTGCTCGCACAGCTGTATCAGACGACGACTCAGTCGTGCAGCAAGTGCGTTCCGTGCTATCACGGCATTCCGTTGATGATCGAGCGTCTGCAGAAGATGATCGACCTGAAGGCTACCGAGAAAGACCTTGAGGAGTTCAAGGCCTATGCCAAGATGGCATCGGAGCTTTCTGACTGCGCCGTTGGTTACAACGCGGGCAACATTGCGCTCGAGTACCTCGAGACGTTTGCAGGCGAGTTCGAGAACCATGTGAAGAACAAGGCATGCGAGGACGCCGACTACCGTCGCGTTCCCTGCGAGACCCTGTGCCCGGCTCATGTGAACGTTCCGGCCTACATCGCCCTGACGGCCGCCGGCGATTACGCAGGCGCCATCAACATGATCCGTCGCGACAACCCGTTCCCCACTGCTTGCGCGCTTATCTGCGAGCATCCCTGCGAGCGCCGTTGCCGTCGTACCCTCATCGACGCCCCGGTCAACATTCGCGGCATTAAGAAGTTCGCCGTCGATCAGCGCGCCGCTGACACGGTCGAGCCTCCCAAGCGCCTTCCCGACACCGGCAAGCGCGTCGCCGTCATCGGCGGTGGCCCTTCCGGCATGACCTGTGCTTACTATCTGGCTTTGATGGGCCATTCCGTCAAGGTCTTCGAGATGCACAAGAAGCTTGGCGGCATGACCCGCTACGGCATCCCGGCTTACCGCTTCCCGCGTCATCGTCTTGACGAGGACCTGAACGCAATCCTGTCCGTCGGCAACATCGAGGTCGAGACCGAGTGCTACGTCGACGAGGCCAAGATGCGCGAGATCCACGCCGAGTACGATGCCATCTACGTCGCCATCGGTGCTCACTCCGGCAAGCTGCTGAAGATGGACGGCATCGACTCCGAGGGCGTTTACTCCGCCGTCGACATCCTGGGCAAGATCGGCGATGATGATTACCCCGACTTCACCGGTCAGAGCGTCGCCGTCATCGGCGGCGGCAACGTCGCCATGGACTGCGCTCGTTCCGCTGTCCGTGCCGGCGCGAAGCAGGTTTCGGTTGTTTACCGTCGTCGTCGCGAGGACATGACCGCTCTTGACGCCGAGATCGACAGCGCGGCTGCCGAGGGCGTCGAGCTCATGATGCTCGAGGCTCCCGTTGCCATCGAGGCAGACGAGACCGGCCACGCACGCTACGTCATTGCTCAGCCGCAGTACATCGGCCCGGTCGATCGCGGCCGCCCGGCTCCGGTCAACGCTGCCAAGGACCAGATCAAGATCCCTGCCGACATCGTTCTTATCGCCGTTGGTCAGGCAATCGTCTCCGAGCCCTTCGCCGCATTCGGCATGGCTGTCTCCCGTCGCGCCAACTTCGAGGCCAACCAGTACCTCGAGGCAAAGGGCGACCTTCCCGGCATCTTCGTCGGCGGCGACTGCCAGACCGGCCCCAAGACCGCTATTCGCGCCATTGGCGCCGGCAAGACCGCTGCTTACAACATCGATGCGTACCTGGGCTTCGACCACACGCTCGATTGCGGCGTCGCCGTTCCCGAGCCCAACGCGAACAACCGCACGCCTACCGGCCGCGTCGAGATCAGCGAGCGCCCCGCATTCGAGCGCAAGCTTGACTTCGATTACGTCGAGGTTGACATGTCCGCCGAAGAGGCCGCTCAGGAGTGCAGCCGCTGCCTGCGCTGCGACTGCTACGGATTCCTGAGCGATGACCAGCGCGAAGTCGCTGACGAAGCACGTGCACAAGTAACTTTCTAGGTTTTGGAGGGAGCGTAAATGGGTAATAGGTACGTAATGGCCGACCCAAGATATTGCGTTGCCTGCAAAGCCTGCATGGGAGCATGCATTGCCAAGCACTCGGTGCCCGGCGATGCCGGTTTCCCCCGTTTGAAGGTTATTCAGGTTAACGAGCTTGCCTCGGCCCCGGTTCTTTGCCATCAGTGCGAAGAGGCCCCCTGCGCGGCTGCTTGCCCCACGGGCGCCCTTTTCCGCGATGAAGAGAACGCGCGCATCGGCGTGAACATGTCGTTGTGCATCGGTTGCCGCAGCTGCGTGAATGCATGCCCCTTCGGGGCCGTTGACGTGGTCGCAGCGCCGCAGGCATTCGATTTCGGTGGGTTGTCCGTCGGCGCCGCTTCTCAGGCGTCGGTTATCAAATGCGATCGCTGCGTCGATCGCGACAATGGCCCGGCATGCGTCGAGGCCTGCGCTTCCCACGCGCTGCGCATCATGCAGCGCGAAGATGACGGTAGCGTCCATGAAGTGGATGGAGGTGTGAAATGAACCGTTACATCGCAGTAGACCCGACCAGGTGCACGGGCTGCAACGAGTGCCGCGAGGCATGCAGCGAAGGGCATCGTAAGGCGGGCTACCAGGCCGAGCCGCGTCTGGCTTTGGTCGAGGGCGATATCAACGCAGCCCTTTCATGCCACCACTGCGAAGGCACCCCGTGCGTGAAGGTTTGCCCGGTCAACGCGCTCACGAAGGATGCGGACGGCCGCGTCCACGTCGACGAGCATCGTTGCATCGGCTGCAAGCTGTGCGCGATCACGTGCCCGTTCGGCGCCATCCACATGGGCGGCACGCCTGTTTCCGGCGTTGCCGGGATCGAGTTCGAGCTTGACGATCCTCAGAAGGATCTCAACCCGCTGGTCAAGTGGAACATCGGCGTTGCCCGCGTTGCCGTCAAGTGCGACCTGTGCGCTTACGACAACGGCAACCCGCATTGCGTGGCCGCTTGCAAGACCAACGCGCTTCGCCTGGTCGATGCAGCCGACCGCAACAACGAGCTTCATTACCGCCGTGTTCAGGCCGGTAAGGATGACCTGTCCATGCTTCTTGAGAAAGACCGCGAAGGGGGTGCTCAAGCATGAATTACCTGTTGATTTCCGCAGGGGTCTCGTTCATCGGCGCCCTTTTGGCTCTCGTTCTTAAGAAGAGCGACCAAACCGCGAAGACCGTCGCCTGCCTTGCCGGCGTCGTCGCTGCGGCCTTGGCCGTTGCCGCGGGCTTCGAGGGCGTCTTCGGCCGCGCGCTGCTTGTCAGCTTCGCCACGCCGCTGTCGTTCGCGAACTTCTCGATCCTGCTGAACCCGCTTTCCGGCTTCGTCCTTCTCGTGATCAACGTCTTGGCGTTCGCCGCATGGATCTACGGATTCGCCTACTTCAACGAGTACGAGGGCAAGCTTGGCTACATCGGTTTCTTCATGAACTTGTTCGTGGCCGCCATGAACTTCGTCGTCACCGTTGACAACGCGTTCTGGTTCCTGGTGTTCTTCGAGGTCATGTCGATGACGTCCTACTTCCTGGTCGTCGTCGATCACACCGAAGAGGGCAACCGCGGTGGTTTGATGTACCTCATCGTCGCGCATGTCGGCTTCCTCATGATCATGATCTCTTACATGGTCATGGCCACCCAAACCGGCAGCCTTGAGTTCCAGAGCTTCCGTATGACCGGCTTCAGCCCCGCAACTGCGACGGCCGTCTTCATGCTGGCGTTCTTCGGTTTCGGCTGCAAGGCCGGTATCGTTCCGCTTCATTCTTGGTTGCCTCAGGCGCATCCGGCCGCACCGTCCAACGTGTCGGCTTTGATGTCCGGCGGCATGATCAAGATCGGCGTCTTCGGCATGATCAAGGTTGGCTTTGATATGCTGGGCGCTTCCGAGTGCCAGCTTTGGTGGGGCCTTGTGGTTCTGGCCATCGGCTGCGTGTCGGCTGTCGTGGGTGTTACCTATGCAATCCACGAGCAGGACATCAAGCGCCTGCTTGCTTACTCGTCAGTCGAGAACATCGGCATCATCCTCATGGGTGTCGGCATCGCGTTCGTCGGCGTGGCCATGGGCAACTACATCCTTGCCACCTTCGCCTTGATGGCTGGTCTGTACCATGTCATCAACCACGCAATGTTCAAGGGTCTGCTATTCATGGGCGCTGGCTCGGTTCTTTACTCCACGGGCACGCGCAACATGCAGATTCTGGGCGGCCTTATCCGTACCATGCCGGTCACTGCAATGTGCTTCCTGGTTGGCGCGCTGGCCATCTCGGCTCTGCCGCCGCTGAACGGCTTCGTCTCGGAGTGGTTCACGTATCAGTCGATGTTCGACGCCGCAATGGCCGGCGACGTTCTGGTCAAGGCTTGCATGGCCCTTGCCGCTGTCGCTCTCGCCATTACCGGCGCTCTTGCAGCCGTCTGCTTCGTGAAGGCTTACGGCATCACCTTCCTGGGTGGTCACCGTTCCGACACCGCTGCGCAGGCTAAAGAGGTTCCGGGCGCCATGCGCATCGCCCTCATCCTGCTGGCTGTCCTCTGCGTCGCTCTTGGCTTGGGCGCCCCCTGGGTTGCTCCCGTCATCGAGTACGTCGCTCAGACCGCCATCGGTTCCTTGGGTGCTGCCGTCACCGTCGGCGTCATCAGCGTCAACCCGCTGGGCGGCGGCGCGGTTTCGTTCCCGCTGATCGCTCTGCTTCTGGTGGTTGCCATCCTGTTCGCAACCGTGTACAGCAACGCTCGCAACAAGGGCGGCGTCGCAACCGACCGCGAGCCTTGGGCTTGCGGCTACAACCGCACGGCCGACATGGCTCCGGCTTCCACGACCTTCGGTTCGCAGGTCGACATGTTCATGCACCCGCTTTACCAGGTTCGCGCGAACATCCTGAACTGCGCGGCTTCCTTCGCCACCGCGATGAAGGGCTCTTTCTCGGGTGCGCATGAGGTCATCACCGACAACGACGCAACGGGCCGCAACCCGTTCGCCACGATCTCCGCTTGGCTTGGCGCTCTGGCGCAGAAGCTCGAGGGCGGCGATTTCCGCAAGTACATCGTTTACGTCGTCGTCGCTTTGGTCGTGCTTCTGGCCCTTGCGGTTATGACTCAGATTGGAGGGGGTGCACGATGAGCTTTGTGATCGCTATTGTTCAGGCTCTTGTAATCATGGCTCTTGCGCCTCTGGTATCTGGTATGGCGCGTGTCATCCGCGCGAAGATGCATACGCGTAAAGGCCCCAGCATCTTCCAGGATTACTACGACATCGCGAAGCTGTTCAAACGTCAGGACGTTCATCCTGCCGACTCCAGCTTCATCCATCGCATCACGCCTGCTGTGTACCTGGGCGTCATGCTGGTGCTGGCCATGGGCATCCCGATGTTCACGGCCTGGTCGCCGGTTCCCATTCTGGGCGACATCATCGTCATCCTTTACCTGATGGCGCTGGCTCGCTTCTTTTTCTCGCTGGCAACTCTCGACTCTGCCGACGCCTATGCCGGCGTTGGCGGTCTTCGTGAGCTGTTGGTAGGCGTGCTTGTCGAGCCTACGATGATCCTGGCCCTGTTCGTCACCGCCCTGTGCGTGGGCTCCACGAACGTGGGCATCATGTCCCAGTCGGTTTCCCTTGGTTTCGTTTCGGCTCCGATCT
>CAKTWD010000057.1 GCA_934630485.1 uncultured Eggerthellaceae bacterium
TAACCGGCTGGAACCGACGTTCAAGGGCTGCGTCCTTCTCGATGTACTTGTGGTACTCGTCAAGCGTGGTGGCGCCGATTGCATGAAGCTCGCCACGGGCCAGCGCAGGCTTAAGCATGTTGCCGGCATCGATGGAGCTGTCGCCGCCCGAGCCAGCACCCACGATGGTGTGCAGCTCGTCGATGAACAGGATGATCTTGCCGTTCGATTCCTTAACCTCGCGCAAGACGGCCTTCAAACGATCCTCGAACTCGCCACGGTACTTAGCGCCCGCCAACATGGATGCGATGTCCAAGCTGATGATGTCGCGGTCACGCAGACTGGTGGGGACGTCGCCCGCCACGATGCGCTGGGCCAAGCCCTCGACGATGGCGGTTTTGCCAACGCCCGGCTCGCCGATAAGGACAGGATTGTTCTTGGTGCGGCGCGACAACACCTGAATAGTGCGGCGGATTTCCTCAGAACGGCCGATGACCGGATCGATCTTGCCCTCGCGCGCCTTCTGCGTAAGGTTCTGGCCGTACTTGTTCAAAGCATCAAGCTCGATCTGACCGGACTGGTCGGTTACACGGGTAGAGCCGCGCAGCTGCTCGTAGGCTTCCTCAACCGACTTGCGCGTGATGCCCTCCATGTTCAACACGCGGCCGGCGTCGCCCTTATCCTCGGCCAGGGCGATAAGCAAGTGCTCGGTGGTGGCATAGGAGTCGCCCATTTTCTCGGCGGTTTTCACGGCGTTGTCCAGAACCTTCATGAAGTCATTGGTGGGCATAGCCATGGGAAGAGACGAGTTGGTGACCTTCGGCTTCTTCTCGATTTCTTTCTCGACGTTCATCTTCACGGCGGCGGGGTTGGCGCCGATGCGCTCAAGGATGACGTCGATGTTGCTGTTCTCTGCGTCAAGCAGGGCCTTCAGCAGGTGAAGCGGCTCGACGGTGCTGGACTGCGCATCGCCTGCGACGCCCATTGCTGCCTGGAACGCCTCTTGTGCATTGACTGACAATTTGTCCAAACGCGGCATAGGAGAAACTCCTTTCCTTTTGTCTGTTTCCGGTTGATCCTTGTTGGACCCCGGTTGATTTCTTAGTTGATTCGCCTGATAGCAAGCGCGGTAGGCGAAGCCTGCACCAGCGAAGTGACGCTCTCGCGCGTCTCAAGCTCGTGCACGCGATCGGCCAAGCGACGAACACGGCGATGAAGGTCGTCGATTTCTTGGTCGCGCTCGTCAAGTCGCCCCTTCAAGTCGAGGATGCGAATGACACCGGCCAAGTTGATCCCCTCGTCGGTAAGCTCGTTGATCAAGGCCAGGCGCTCGATATCGGCCTGCGAGTACATGCGCGTGTTGCCGCTGGTTCGCTGGGGCGTGACCAGGCCTTTCTGCTCGTATGAACGAAGCGTCTGTGGATGCATGCCCGCAAGTTGCGCCGCCACGCCGATCATGTAGACCGGACGATCGCGGTCGTTGTCGCTTCCTAGTGCCATGCCCTCACATCCTCCGTCGTTGCCTCGCTGAAGCACTCAAGCGCCTCGCGCTGTTCGTCATTCAAAACCGTCGGCACCTTCACCTGCAGCTTGATAAGCAGGTCGCCCTTTCCGCTGCCGTTCACACGGGCCGCACCCTTACCCTTGATGGTAAGCTCGGTGCCGCTTTGGGTTCCGGCGGGAACCTTCACGCGAACCTTCGTTCCGTCGGGAGCAGGAACGACCACGCTCGCACCAAGCGACGCCTCGGCGATGGTGATGGGAACGTCGATCTTCACGTTCGCACCGTCACGGGTGAAGTACGGGTGCGGGGCGATCTTCGTGGTGATCAGCAGGTCACCGGCAGGACCGCCGTTCGCGCCGGCCATGCCCTTGCCCTTCAGGCGCAAGCGACCGCCATCAACGGCACCAGCGGGGATCTTCACGTCAAGCGTTTGCTTGTCAGCCTGACCCGGGATGCGCAACGTCACGCGTTTCTGCGCGCCGTTGAGCGCCTCGTCGAACGAAACCTCCAAGGTGACGGTCATGTCCTTGCCCTTTTGCGGACGAGGAGCACGCTGGCCGCCGTAACCGCCGAAGCCCGAACCGCCGACAGACGAGAAATCCCAATCGCTGCCGAATGCGCCGTTTCCCGAACGCATGTTGTTCAGGATCTCGGACCAGTCCATGCCGCCGAAGATGTCGCCCATGTCCACCGCGCCGCCCGACCAGCCACGCGGGATCTGGTTCTCGTTGGCAGTGCCGTACTGGTCGTAGAGCTTGCGCTTCTTGTCGTCGGACAAGACCTCGTACGCCTCGTTGATCTCCTTGAACTTCTCCTCGTCGCCGCCCGCGTCAGGATGGTTCGTGCGGGCGAGCTTGCGGAAAGCCTTCTTGATCTCGTCGGCGCTGGCATCCCTTGAGACACCCAAGATCTTGTAATAATCAGGGGTTGCGTTTGCCATTTAACCCACCCCTTCTTTCCTTTCCTTAGTCAGGCGGTCCGAATGCCGCCCTTCAAATGCAAAGGCGGATCACCGTGCTTTGGAAATCCGCCTTTCTGATTACTCTTGTTCTTCCGTCTCTTCCGGAGCCGACCTTTTCGGCCCGCCCGTGGTGACGGTTACCATTGCGGCCCTGAGGACCTTGTTTCCCATGCGATAGCCCTTCTGGTAAACCTGAGCGACCGTCTCGTCGAACGTAGACGGATCGTCAACGGTTGCCACAGCCTGGGCTTCCAAGGCGTTGTACGCCTCGCCGACCGGGTTGATGACCTCAAGACCGTCCTTGACCAGCGTGTCGAACAGCTTGGTCTGAACAGCCTTCACGCCATCAATCAAACCGCCTTCGCCATTGGCTTCGGCGTAATCGACCGTGCGCTCGAAGTCGTCCAAGATCGGGATCAGGTTGGAAACCAGCTTCTCGGTTGCACGAGCGCGGTCTTCCTTCTGCTGCTCCTTCATGCGACGACGATACGTGTCCCACTCGGCGTGCAAGCGAACGTACTTATCCTGCCAATCGGCAGCCTCGGCCTGAACCCTCTTCAGCTCTTCAGCCGCGGCCTTCATAGCGGCGTCGGCCAGAACCTCGTTGGCCTGATCGACGACGTCGCTTTCGGCATCGGCGGTTTCAGCCTGCTGGGCCTCATCGATGATCTCGGCCTCAACCTCGGTTGCGGTTTCTGCCTGGGGGGTTTCCGCGGTGTCGGTCGACTTATCGTCGACCGACGCGTTTCCATCTTCAATGGGAATGCTCATGTCCTCGTCCTTGCCGCCCACCGGGTTCTTCCCAGATGCGCTTTTCGGATCAGTCATGGGAATTACTTCCCTTCCTTATCGTCCTCGACGACCTCGTAGTCGGCTTCGATCGGGCCGTCATCGTTGCCAGCGGCCTGCGGGCCGGCGGCAGCTGCCTGATCGGCGCCCTGCTGCGCGTACACAACCTCGGCCAGCTTGTAACCAGCCTGCTGCAGCTTCTCCTGAGCAGCCTTCATGACCTCGGTGTCGGTGCCCTTCAAAGCCTCCTCAGCTTCCTTGATAGCATCTTCAGCAGCCTGCTTTGCATCGGCCGGGACCTTGTCGCCAAGCTCCTCGAGGGTCTGACGCGTGGCGTTGACCAGCGAGTCGGTATTATTGCGGATCTCGACCTGCTCCTTGTGGGCTGCGTCCTCGGCAGCATGGGCCTCGGCGTCCTTGACCATGCGGTCGACTTCGTCGTCGGACAGGGCAGTGGAGCCGCTGATGGTGATCTGCTGCTGCTGGCCGGTGCCCAGGTCCTTAGCGGAGACGTTCACGATGCCGTTGGCGTCGATGTCGAACGTGACCTCGATCTGAGGAACGCCGCGACGGGCAGCCGGGATGCCGGTGAGCTGGAAACGACCCAGGGTCTTGTTGTCGGCGGCCATCGGACGCTCGCCCTGCAGGACATGGATCTCAACCGACGTCTGGTTGTCGGCGGCGGTGGAGTAAACCTCGGTCTTGCGGGTCGGGATGGTGGTGTTGCGGTCGATCATCTTGGTCATCACGCCGCCCAGGGTCTCAACGCCCAGGGAAAGCGGGGTGACGTCCAGAAGAAGGATGCCCTCGACGTCGCCGGCAAGAACGCCGCCCTGAACAGCTGCGCCCATGGCAACAACCTCGTCCGGGTTAACGGACATGTTGGGCTGCTTGCCCGTGATCTGCTTGACGAGTTCCTGAACAGCCGGCATACGGGTAGAGCCACCAACGAGGATGACCTCGTCGATCTGACCAGCGGAAAGGCCCGCGTCATGCAGTGCCTGCTCGACAGGCTTGCGGCAACGATCAAGCAGGTCCTTAGTGATGCGCTCGAACTCGGCACGGGTAAGCGTGTAGTCCAGGTGCTTCGGGCCGGTTTGGTCGGCGGTGATGAAGGGCAGGTTGATGTTGGCCTGAGTGGTGCTGGAGAGCTCCATCTTGGCCTTCTCGGCTGCTTCCTTCAGACGCTGCAGAGCCATCTTGTCCTTGCGAAGGTCGATGCCGCCGTTGTCGGAAGCGAACTTGTCAGCCAGCCAGTTGATGACGCGCTGATCCCAGTCGTCGCCGCCCAAGTGGTTATCGCCTGCGGTTGCTGCAACTTCGAAGACGCCGTCGCCAAGCTCGAGGATGGAAACGTCGAACGTGCCGCCGCCAAGGTCGAAGACCAGGATCTTCTCGTCCTTGTTGGTCTTGTCAAGACCATAAGCCAAAGCAGCTGCGGTAGGCTCGTTGATGATACGCAGAACCTCGAGGCCGGCGATCTTGCCGGCGTCCTTGGTTGCCTGACGCTGAGCGTCGTTGAAGTAAGCCGGGACGGTGATGACTGCCTGGGTGATGGGGCTGCCAACCTGCTTTTCGGCGTCTGCCTTCAACTTCTGCAGAACCATTGCCGAGATTTCCTCGGGGGTGTAGTCCTTGCCGTCGATGTCAACGACTGCGCGACCATCCTTGCCAGCTTTGACGGTGTAGGAAACGGTCTTCTGCTCGTCTGCGGTCTCGGCGAAGGAGCGGCCGATGAAACGCTTGACGGAAGAAACGGTGTTCTCAGGGTTGGTGACTGCCTGGTTCTTAGCAGCCTTGCCGACAACGCGCTCGCCGTCCTTGCGGAAGCCCTCGACGGAAGGGGTGGTACGGTCGCCCTCGGCGTTGACCAGGATTTCGGGCTCGGTGCCCTCCATCACTGCCATCGCAGAGTTCGTAGTACCAAGGTCGATACCAAGAATCTTAGCCATAATATGTCATTCCTCTCATCAGAGTTGTGTTACCTAAGTCGGTGCTGAGGATCGAGCGTTGCTTGGCTGCGTGATTAAACGCATCAACACGTCGCTCAAGATTCCTTCAGCGATTGTCAATATAAAATCTCAGTCTGTGAGTGTCAAGTTATCTTATGCTGAGTGTCACCATCGCGTTACTTAGCGTAACTTTGCGGTCAAATTAACCGATTTCGACCGTTGAAACGACCTGTCGAGCGCGATCCATCAAGCATGGGCGGGGCGGCGCGGGATCCGCCTTTGACCTCTGCTGTTGACCGATATCGATTCGGTCGCTCAACGCCCCGCGCCCCCACTCTGCGCCGCCTCGATTTCCCATTGATGTTGTACATATTCTGTTGTACCTTCGTATCAACGAATCGAAGTTGGGAGGACGCCATGAGCAGCGCGATGGTTACCGGAAGAATGGACAGCCGAAAGAAACAACGGGGGCTCGCCATCCTCGAACGCGAGGGCAGTAATGCCTCGCAGGCAATCAATCGCATGTTTGACCGAATCATCGAGTCAAACAGCGCGGAGTTCCTCTTTGAAGAAAAGGATGCATCGGAAAGCCTCCGCGCGGCTGCCTCGTTCGTCGATTCACTCAGTGAGAAAAGGGTTTCCAGATTCGATTCCATGAGCAAGGAAGAAATCAAGCGAGAGCGGCTTTCGTCCCGAGGCATGATCTAGCATGGCTCGCCAGAAACTGCTTCTCGATTCGAATATCGTCATCGACTTCCTGAACGAACGCGACCCGTTCTACAAGAAAGCGCGTCTACTTATGCTTTGCGGCCGAGCTGGTGAATTCGATCTTTGGATCTCGTCTTCTCAGTTCAGCGATCTCCTCTACATCCTATCCGAGGGCGGAAAGCGCTCCGAACTCGCGCGCGTGACAAAGCAGCTACGTGGGCTGCGAACCTTTGTCCAAGTGCATTCTCTTTCAAGCGAGGAAGTCGATATCGTGCTTTCTTCTCCTTGGCAAGACCCGAAAGACCAGCTTTTGGCCGAGGCAGCTTTACGGCTGCGCGCCGACGCTATCATTTCCCGCGACGCTGAAGGATTCAAAGACAGCCTGGTGCCCGTTTTCGACTGCGACCAATTCTTTGCCAAGCTGGAAAGCGAAGGGATTATTTACGAAGCGATAGACGAATAGACGGCGCCAGGATACTGGCCGTATTCGCGGATCGCGCGGATCGCCATACCGCCGGTCATCGCAGGGCGAGGGTTGTGCAAGCGCTCACGATCTTTCAACACCGCCTCAAGTTCACGCTGAACGCTGTGATCGGCATTAGTTCCGATCACTTTAGAGGCAATCTGCTTGATGGCCAATCGTCCGTTGGCCATGGCAACGCTCGTGCCAACCAGACGAAGGATCTCGTAATCGTTCATGGCGTCGCCGAACGCCATAACCTCACTCGGGGCAACACCATAAGCCGACATCACCTGACGAATACCCGTTGCTTTCGAAACACCGCGCTGCATCACATCGATCCACTTTTCGCCGCTTGGCGCGAAAACGAAATCGCCGCCAAGCTCGCGCTCGAGGATATAGGCCATGTCCATAAGCGCGTCGTCGCAGTAAATCGACGCTTTCACGATCCCGGTATCTGGCGCCGGCAATTCATAAGCGCGCACAGGGTTGGGCAGGTTTTTGTCCAGCTCGGGCATGAAGTGGTTCTCGTTGTCCATCAGGTACGTCATCTTGCGATCGAACACTGCCAGATGCAGGTTTCGATGGGAGTCGACGACCGAACGCAAGCGAAGAAGTGCCGCATGGCTGAACGTCTCGCAATCGACAAGCTTCTGATTGACAAACACCTGAGCCCCGTTGGAAGCAACGTAATCAACGTCGTTCACGATGGGCTCGAAGAAGTCGCACAGCGTGTCAAGGCGCCGCCCGCTTGCCACCGCGAAGCGGATTCCAGCTTGCTTAAGACGAATGATCAAATCGTAGGTCTCTTCGGGAACCACGCCGTTCTCATCGAGCAGCGTTCCGTCCATGTCGCTTGCAATCAATTTGATCATTTGGGTCTCCTTAGCTCGATGCCCCATGCATCGCTTGCCGCCCGTCAGGCCGCGCTGCCCGCGCCATCGCCCTATGCGGCGTCTTGCTTCATCTGACAGATCCCAGATTAACGGCCCGGATTTATCGGAAACCCGTCGCTGCCAAGCGCTTACCCGCAGATAACCGTTCTTGATCGGCTTTTGACAAAGGCCAGCGTGCGCATAGCGGCTCAAACAGACTCGTTGGCATCGCAGACAAAGAAAAGGGCCGCAACCGAAGCTCCTGCGGCCGCGAGCCGTCAATCGCAGCGACTCGCTGATTCTTTGCAGATAACCCCTTGCTCACGACGCAACGTCGCCCATTAGCATCCTCACTCGGTTACGAGAGAGGAGAGACGATGATCGTTTCATGGATGACAACCAACAAGTGCAACCTCAAATGTGAGCACTGTTATCAAGACGCAGCGGAGCGCGACAGCCGTGAGCTGACGACAGACGAGGGCAAGGCGATGATCGAGCAGATCGCGCGAGCCGGCTTCAAGATCATGATCTTCAGCGGCGGCGAGCCGCTCATGCGCGATGATATCTTCGAGCTTGTGGCGCACGCCGCGGCCCAAGGTCTGCGCCCCGTGCTCGGCAGCAACGGCACGCTGATCACCGACGAGGTCGCGCGCAAGCTCAAAGAGGCCGGCGCATGTTCCATGGGCATCAGCATCGACAGCCTCGATGCAGCAAAGCACGACGCCTTTCGCGGTGTTGCAGGCGCCCACGCCAACACCCTCGCTGGCATCGGGGCCTGCAAGCGCGCGGGACTCGACTTCCAGATCCACACCACCGTGGTCGATTGGAACCGCGACGAGATCTGCGCCATCACGGACTTCGCGCAAAGCATCGGTGCGGTCAACCACTCGATCTTCTTCCTCATCCCTGTAGGACGCGGCAAATACATCGAAGGCACAAGCCTCAAGGTGTTGGAGAACGAGGCACTACTCGAGGACATCATGCGCAAATCCGCGGAGGTCGACATCGATGTCAAACCCACTTGCGCACCGCAGTTCACCCGCGTGGCAGACCAGCTCGGCATCCCCACGCGCTACACGCGCGGCTGCCTGGCAGGCCTCACCTACTGCGTGATCGGCAGCGAGGGCATCGTGCGCCCCTGCGCGTATATGACCGAGGAGGCCGGCGACGTGCGCGAGCAACCCTTCGATGAGATCTGGGCAAAGAGCCCCGTGTTCCAGCGCCTGCGCACGCAGGTGTACAGCGGCAACTGCGGCGAATGCGACCACAAGGAGCACTGCGGCGGCTGCAGAGCGCGCGCGGCGTACTACCACGACGGCGACATCATGGCACAGGACGACTACTGCGCCTACGGCCAGAAGCTCGGCTGCAAGGGCGCATAGGCGCCGGAACAACAGCCGGCTGCTCGGCAGTAACACGAGGCTGGTAAGCGAAGAATCAACAAGAACCAGCGGCCCGATAATCGGCAGCCGCACCGACAAGACAAGGGGAACCACATGAAAAAGATCGCAACAAAGGCATGTGCGTGCATGTGCGCGCTGGTCCTGGCGACAAGCGGCAGCGCAATGGTCGGCTGCTCCGGCAACAGCTCAGGCGGCGGCGACGCGCAGCAAAGCGCGGCAAGCCAGGAGGTCGGCTACACCTTCACGGACGATCTGGGCAACCAGGTGACTGTGAGCTCGCACGAGCGCGTTGTCGCAGGCATGGGCAGCTTCGCGAACATCTGGGAGCTGGCAGGCGGCACGCTCGTCGGCGCGTCCAGCGATGCGTTTTCCGATTACCACATCAAGTCAGACGCGGAGAAAGTCGGCGATTTCTCCTCTCTCAACGCCGAGACCATCATCGCCCTCAACCCGGACTTCGTCATCCTGACCAGTGCAAACTCCGGCCGCGGCGGTGGTGTTGCCCAGACCGACCTCAAGGACACCCTGCAGGCAGCGGGCATCGCCGTGGCGTACTTCAACATCACCACCTTCGATGACTACCTGCGCATGCTCAAGACCTGCTGCGACATCACCGGCGACACCGAAGCGTACGAGGAAAACGGCGCTGAAATCGCCAAGGAGATCGACGTCATCAAAAAGAAAGCCGAAGGCAAAAACGCCGGCAGCGTCGCGGTGCTGACCACGTACTCCGGCGGCACGCGCGTCCAAGCGTCCTCGACGCAGACCGGCACCATGCTCGCCGAGCTGGGCGCGAGCAACATCACCGATGCCGACAAGAGCCTGCTGTCCGACTATAGCCTGGAGTCCCTGGTCAAAGCCGACCCCGACTTCATCTTCCTGTTGCCAATGGGCGACTCCGACGAGGCAGCGCAAAAGGCGCTCAAGGACCAGACCACGGCCAACCCCGCTTGGAATGAGCTGAGCGCCGTCAAGACGGGCCGCGTCATCACGCTCGATCCCAAGCTGTTCCTCTACAAACCCAACAACAACTGGGATGACGCGTACGAGGAACTGTACGAGGCCCTCTATGAGGACCAAAGCGAGCAGAAATAACATCCGTTTTGAAGAAAACGCAAACGACAAACTCTCATTCCAAGCACAGGCACGATTTGCGGGCAGGTGGCGCGCGCTTCGCGGCAGCCATGACCGCCGCAGCGGCGTTGCTTGCCTGCACCACGGTGCTTGGCATCGTCATCGGCTCGACCTCCGTCGGACTGGCCGACGTGCTTGAGCTCATCTTTGGCACAGGTGCTGGCGCCAACCAGACGGCAGCCAACGTCATCTTGAATATCCGCCTGCCGCGCGTGCTCGCCGCCCTTTTGGCGGGCGCCGCGCTAGCACAGGCGGGCGCGCTTATCCAAGCAACCCTCGAC
>CAKTWD010000058.1 GCA_934630485.1 uncultured Eggerthellaceae bacterium
CCGTGATCCACCCCGACGGTCAGTTGCAAAAGCTTCGCGCCGAGGACTTGACGTGGGATTATAGGTGCAGCGCTTTCGCTCCCGACGACGTCATCGTCGAGGCAGAGCTCTCGGGCAAACCGTCCGACCCCTTCTTCATTCGGGGGAGGATGGAGGCTTTGCATCGTCGTCGCAAAGATCGCCAGCCTCTTAACTTCCCTTCGTGCGGAAGCGTGTTCCGCAACCCCGAAGGCGCTCTTGCCGCCAAACTCATTGAGGATGCCGGTCTTAAGGGCCGCAAGGTGGGTGGCGCCCAGGTTTCCGAGAAGCACGCGAACTTCATCGTGAACGCAGGTAACGCTACTGCTCGTGACGTGCTCAGCCTTGTCGACCTTGTTCGTGCGGTTGTTCGCGACGAAACGGGCATGAGCCTTGTTCCCGAGGTTCGCTACCTTAGCAGCGATATGTGCGCGGCTGGGTCTCCTTCGGCCGCCATGGTTCAGCTGAATACCGTGCGCCCGTCGTTCACGGGCACGTCGTTTCGCATCGATCCCGAAGAGATCGTGGCGTGCGCCAACGCTGCGTCTGCTGCTGGAAAGGTCGAAGGCGAATGACCCGCCGCGATCCAAGGGCGCAGCGTCCGTATCGTTCGCAACCTTCTTCCAGCCGTTCCCGGGGCGCTGCCAATACCCGCCGAAGCCGTCAGACGCCAAGCGTGCCTTACCAGGGTGCGCCGTCTTCGCGTTCCCGTAGGGATCCTCGTTCCACAGGTGACTCCAGGTATCGCATGAGCTCGGTGAGCGTGGGCGAGCTTCGTCGCTCCGAGCGCAATGAACGCGCTCAGGCCCGTGCGCGTAGCTATGCCATGCGCGTCATCGCCGTGCTCGTGCTTGCCATCGTTTTGGTTATCGCGGGCGGTGTGGCATACAACTCAAGCCTGTTCGCCGTCTCGAATATCAAGGTCGAGGGTGTTGATCATCTTACAGAATCCGAGATGGCCCAGCTTGCGGCGGTCCCCGACAACACCACGCTTTTGCGCGTCGATGCCGACACCATTAAGAAACGTCTGCTTCAAAACGCCTGGGTTTCCGATGTCCAGGTGTCCAAACGCTTTCCCGACACCTTAGTTATCAAAGTGAAGGAAAGAACGGTTGCGGCGGTGGTCGCCGTGCCTCAATCCAGTGGGAAAAGCACGAAGCGATGGGCCATTTCCTCGGACCATATGTGGCTGATGCCCATTCCCGACAGGAACTCGGAATCGGGCAAGAACACTAGCGAGAAGATCTTTGACGACGCCGATGCGGCACTGAAGATCACGAACGTCCCTTACGGAACTCAGGCTGCCATTGGCACATACTGCACCGACAGCAACGTTTTGAACGCGTTGGACATTGTTTCGGGTATGACCACCGAGCTTGCTGGAAGGGTGGTCGAGGTATCCGCCTCCGGCGCTGACGAGACCACGCTCATGCTTGACAACGGCGTTGAGATCGCTTTCGGCAAGGCCGAGAACATCCGAGATAAAGAGCGCGTCGTGCTTCAAATCCTGAAGGAGAATGAGGGGAACGTCTCTTACATAAACGTTCGTACCGTGGCAAGCCCCACATGGCGCACTATCTAACTTACACGGCCGGCATCGCTTTTAAGCGCTGCCGGCTTTTGTTTTGGCAACGTGAACGGGTTGCTTCAACGTGCGCTTTCGTAATGTGAACCGTCGGCAGAGTATTGGCTGCTCGCATTGCATTTGACTTTGCTTTGTGTAAAATCAGGAATGATACAGTGCCTTATCAGGCGCAGTGTCCACAGCAAACGCAGCTGAACAGTAAAACCCAGGTGTGGAGGAAACAATGCCAAACAATTTGGGCTCCGAGCATTTGGCGGTTATCAAGGTCGTCGGCGTTGGCGGTGGCGGTACGAATGCCGTTAACCGCATGGTCGAGGCTGGTGTGAAGGGCGTCGAGTTCATCGCCGTCAACACCGATCGTCAAGCGCTTCTTATGTCCGATGCGGACAAGACCATTCATATCGGCGAGGATCTTACCCGTGGCCTCGGCGCTGGTGCCAACCCCGAAGTGGGCGCGCAGGCAGCCGAAGAGTCCCGCGACGAGATCCGCGAGGCTTTGGCCGAGGCCGACATGGTCTTCGTCACCGCTGGTGAAGGCGGCGGCACGGGCACGGGTGCGGCGCCCATCGTTGCCGAGATCGCTCGTGAGGAAATCGGCGCGCTGACCGTCGGCATCGTCACGAAGCCTTTCTCGTTCGAGGGCCGTACTCGTCGCAACCAGGCCGAGCAGGGCGTCGACCTTCTTTCTCAGAACGTTGACACGCTCATCGTCATCCCGAACGACCGCCTTCTCGAGGTTGTCGACAAGAAAACGTCCATGCTCGATGCGTTCCGCATCGCTGATGACACCCTTCGTCAGGGCATCCAGGGCGTTACTGACCTCATCACCATTCCGGGCCTCATCAACCTTGACTTTGCAGACATCCGCACGGTCATGAAGGATGCTGGTACCGCTATGATGGGCATCGGCATCGCTTCCGGCGAGAACCGCGCTCTCGATGCAGCCCAGCAGGCAACCAGCTCGGGTCTGCTCGAAACTTCCATTGCCGGCGCATCCCGTGTCCTGTTCTCTATCGCAGGTGGCCCCGACCTCACCCTTACCGAGGTTGACGCTGCCGCTCGCACTGTCGAGGCCTGTGCAGACGAGAGCGCCAACATCATCTACGGCCAGATCGTCGACGAGGCCATGGGCGACCAGGTGCGCATCACCGTCATCGCAACCGGCTTCAAGAACCAGCCCAACAAGCAGCAGTCAAGTCTTGACTTCTCGCGCAATGATCTGTTCGAGTCCACGACGCCCGCTGCTTCCGCGGCTTCGGCATACAAGCCCCAGTCCGTGGCTTCAGCCCCTGCGTCGCGTATGACTTCTTCTCAGTCTACGAACCGTTTCGCTGACGAAGATTACATCCCCGACTTCCTTAAGCGTCAACGTTAAAGGAGCTTGCATAATATGAGCCTCGCCTCGTATTTGCCCAAACCGTCACTCGATGCGCGCCTTATGGGCGCGCATCGTCTTTCTTTGCTTACCGACGACGCACTGTTCGATTCATGCGGCGTTCGAGTTGCTTTCACGGGGCGAAGGGGAGGGGCTTCCCCCGAGCCTTACGCGTCTTTGAATCTGGGGACGCATGTTGGCGACGATCCTGTATGTGTATTCGAGAACCGCCGTCGCGTGCTCGAGGCTCTCGGTGCGCCCGATGCGCCCCTTGTTGTTCCGAATCAGGTTCATAAAACCGATCTTGTTTCCATCGACGGCGCTTCCGTTTGCCGTTGTGCTTGCATGCCTGCAGACGCCTTCCAGGACGATCGGGGAAACGAAACGTGGACTACCGAAGATGTTGACGTGTCGCTTGTCGATTCGGTTGGGGCCGTTAAGACCGCTAATGATCTTGCCGCTCAGGGTGCAGATGCTCTTGTCATTCGTAGCGTCGGCGTTGCCGGGCTTTTGAATTTCGCAGACTGCACCTCGGTGATCATCGTGTCCCCGAGCGGCAATTTCGCCATAGCCCACGCAGGTTGGCGCGGTGCCGTCGCCGGCGTTGCTTCTAAGGCGGCAACGAATCTTATCGAAGCCGACCTTTCCGACGAGGCCCTTAAAGTCGCACATCCCGATTTCGCTCGTGCGTCTTTTCAAGATGTGTCGGCTGGCTGCAATGTTTACATCGGACCTCATATCCAGGTTGAGTGTTTCGAGACCGGCGCCGATGTTGCCGACCGTTTTCGTGAGGCGTTCCCGCAGGCTCGGGATGCTGTGGTTCTCGACGACAGGCATGTCGATCTCAGCCAGGCGGTTATCGCCGACTTGGTCTCTATCGGCGTCGATCCCGCGCGCATTTGCGACTGCGGCATTTGCACCAAATGCAATCATGACGAGTACTTCTCGTATCGTGCCGAAAACGGCACATGCGGTCGGCACGGCGCCGTTGCGATTCGTTTGAAAGGGTGATTCATCATGGGTTTTGAATCGAACGAAACCAGCAAGGAGCGCTACGAGCGCGTAGCTGCGGAACTTGCCGAAGTCTGCCATCAGGCGGGCAGGGACCCCAATGAGGTGCGCCTTGTCGCCGTGTCGAAGACAGTTGGCGTTCCGGAAGTGGCAAACACCATTGCCGGCGGCGCGCATGATTTCGGCGAGAACCGCCCCGATCTTCTGATGGAGAAGCATGATGCCTATCCGTCGGAGAACTGGCACTTCATCGGCAATATCCAGTCACGTCGCATCCACGACATCGTCGGTCGAGCTACGCTCATCCACTCGCTTCACGAGCTTTCCCATGCGAAGAAGATCGACGCGGTGGCAGCTGAGCGCGGTATCGTGCAGGATGTACTGCTCGAAGTGAACGTTTCCGGCGAGGAGTCGAAAAGTGGTCTTTCGCCCGACCAGCTTCCATCGATGCTTGCCGCTTGCGTCCAGCTCGAGCATGTCCGCGTTCGCGGTCTCATGACCATGGCGCCGCAGGGCGATCTGACGGTAGCCAAGCAAACATTTGAGGGTTTACGTGCGCTTTTCGAAGAATCGCGTTCAAGTTTGCCTCAAAGGGACGCCGACCTTTTCAATGAGCTTTCTATGGGTATGAGCGAAGATTGGCGCGAGGCGGTTTTTGCAGGCGCTACCATTGTTCGCATCGGTCGCGCGATCTTCAGCGACTCTTTCAGTGCCTAGATCCCGGTTAGAACGGCGGTAATGCACATGGCATCAAAATTCGGATTCTCCGGAGAAGGGGGCAGCATGTTCGAGAACTTGAAGTCCCGTCTCGGTTTCGCGGATGACGAAACGCCCAAGCGTTCGTCGCGCGGCAATCGTAGCAACGACCAATACGATGTGTACGACGACGAGTACGCCGACGAGGGCGATTTCGGCGAATACGGCGATTACGCCGACGAGTATGCCGACGAGTTCGCGGAATACGGCCCCGACTACGATGATGGCGTTTCTCACACGTACGAGTCTCCTCGCGAAAAGGCTCAGCGTTCTTCTTTCAAAACCACCTCGAGCACACGTGGGGCATATCGTAATAGCAACTTGGTAACCATCGATGACGTCAAGGCTCGTACGGCAACGTCTGGCAACCTTGATCGTGACCCGCTGGCACCGCGCACCACGTTTGGTGGCCGTACCGTCGTTGACGAGCGCAAGCCTGCGCCGCAGACGCCCGTTGCCCAGATGGCAGCAGCCAGCGCAGGCGAAGCAACCCGTTCCGAGGGTCTGAACTCCCTGTTCACACCCACTACCGACGAATCCGCATCTTTCGAGAAACCTGCTGGCGCTCATGCATCTTTCGAGTCCTCCACGGCATCGCGCGATTCGTATGCGCCTTCGGTTCCCGCAAAGCCTGCTTCAGTGCGCGGCATTTCGGTTTTAAAGCCTGTTGCATACGAAGATGCCGAGCGCATCACCAAGTCGCTCAAGTCGGGCGACGCGGTTGTCATCTCGCTTCGCAATACTCCCGACAACTTGTTCAAGCGCATCTTGGACTTCTCGTTCGGCGTAGCAAGTGCGCTTGATGCAACTGTCGATTGCCCGGGCGAAAAGGTCTTCGCAATCACGTGCGGTGCAGGCCTTTCCGACGCCGAGAAACAAGCCCTCATTAACCAGGGCGTCATCTAGCATCTGAACCTGCAGCATCGGCTTGACTGCGATCGACCGAGAAGGAATCGGCCAATGAGTTTTAAATATCTTCTGTATTCCCTGATGAATGCCTACAGCACGGTCATCATCGTATACGTGCTCATGTCATGGATCCCCATGAACCCCACGGGCATCGTTGCCGACATCTACCGCGTGCTTGGCAAGATCTGCGATCCCTATCTCGATCTGTTCAAGAAGCTCATTCCCCCCATTGGAGGTATGGTGGACGTAACGCCCATCATCGCACTGCTTGTATTACAATTCGGAGTAACGTTTATTCTTCGACTTTTCTAGGCTGCAATCCCCTATGGGTTGCCTATTCGGAAGGATTTGAACATGGCCATTACCGCACAGGACATCCAGGAGCAAAGCTTCTCCATCGATCGCAAGGGCTACGACGTCGACGAAGTGGATGTTTTCCTTGAGCGCGTTGCCGACGAGATCGGCTTCATGAATGACGAGATCGATCAGAAGGCTCAGACCATCGCTGATCTTCAGGCTCAACTCGACGAGATGAACATGGCTGGCTTCGATGCCCCCGCCGCGTTCGACGAGGAAGAGCGCACCAAGGCAATCGCTTTGGACGATGCCGTTGATGCGTTCCAGGACGATCAGGACAACGTCGAAGAGCTTCCTTCCGACGTCGTCGAACTTCAGAAGCAGGTCGAAGACCTGAAGAAGCAGCTTGCCGAGAAAGTTGCCGATTCTTCCGCCATCTCTGCTGCCCTCATCGTTGCCCAGCGCTCTGCTGACGATATCGTTTCCAACGCCAAGGTCGAGGCAAACCACATCATTAAGGACGCCAACGACGAGGCTGACCGCATTGTCAGGAAGGCCGAGGCCGAGCGCGAGAAGGTTCAGCTTGATATCGACGCCCTCGAGGATGATCGCGACGAGGTGTGCGACGCATACCGTGGTGTTTTGTCCGACTTCATCGCCGATGCGCAGCGCAAGCTTGATCAGGTAAACGCAACGTACAGCCAGCCTTTGGCTTCGCATGCGCGTTCCGCCGAGGACACCGGCCAGATCGCTGCTGCTCCGCTGCCTCCGGCTGCCGGCTATCAGGTTCCCCTTATGGGCGCTGCCGCTGATGCGCCTGCCCCCGTTGCCTTCTCGGGCGACAAGGACCTGTCGGGCTTCGGCGATGTCGCCGACGATTTTGATTTCGACGATCCCGAATAACATCGCCGCATCAGCTTCCATGAATGAGAAAAGCCGCTCCAACGGAGCGGCTTTTTCATTTAAAAGGCGAGTGGGTCGATAAGCCGGGTTCTGTCATTAGGACGACCATTTATCTCGAACGCACGTCACCGTGCGTCTCTAGCGCGCAACCCGGATGCACGGAAGGGCGGCCGTATCGCATCCCTATTTGCGTTTGCTCCAGATGGGGTTTACCAAGCCGCGCCGTTGCCGACGCGCTGGTGCGCTCTTACCGCACCTTTTCAGCTTTTCTCCCGCAAAGCGGGGGAGTTTCCTTTTCTGTGGCACTATCCGTCGGGTTACCCCGCCCAGCCGTTAGCTGGCATCTTGCCCTTTGGAGCCCGGACTTTCCTCGCATGCCGAAGCATACGCGGCCGTCTGACCCACTCGAGTATGCTATTCTAGCAGACGTTTGCCAAACGGGGAGGAATTCACATGACTACCTGCGCTCTTGTTGCAGCCAGCGATTTCAATGCCGATCATTTCAAGGCATTGAACGATGCCGGCGGCTTCGATTACATCGTGGCAGTCGATGCCGGGTTCGCTTACCTCGAAAAACTGGGCGTGAAGCCCGATCTTGCCATTGGGGATTTCGATTCGCTCGGTTACGTCCCTAAGGCGCGTCGCGTCTCGAAGCATCCCCAGCATAAAGACCAATCCGATCTTGAGCTTGCCCTTGAGCGCGTTTCCACTCGCCGTTATTCGCATGTTCACGTATACGGCGCTCTTGGCGGTAGGCTCGATCATACGCTCGCAAACCTTCAGCTGTTCGCTTTGTATGCCGAGCAGGGCTTCGATATCACCGCAATCGATATGGACTGCGCTTTGCGTGTCTTGGTGGGACCCGACGCCTTCGATCTTCCAGCGTTCAAATCGGGAATCGTCTCCGTTTTTTCCGCAACCGACGTTTCCCATGGCGTCAGCGAGCGTGGTTTGGAATACCCGCTTGACGATGCCGATCTCACCAATCGTACTTCGCTGGGCTTGTCGAACGAGCTTATCGGCCAAGAAGCCGCCGTCTCGGTTGCAGAAGGGACGTTGTACGTCTTCTATCCATTGGCCGATTCAGCCGCAGTATCGGAATAGCGGCGCTATAATCTGCCTCACATACAGGGGAGCCTGAAACGGAAACGCACAGCCAGAGCGTTTCCGCCCGCTCGGCTGAGAGGAGGCGCGGAGACGCCTCGACCCTTGAACCTGATATGGGTAATGCCAACGAAGGGAGCACTATGACGCAGCTCGATGCCGCGCGTCGCGGCGAAATCACGCCTCAAATGAGGGTTGTTGCCGAGAAGGAGCACCGCAGCCCCGAATTCATTCGCGAAGGGGTTGCCGCCGGTCGCATTGCGATCCCGGCCAACATCAATCACACTGCACTTTCGCCTGAAGGCGTAGGCGAAGGCCTTAGCACGAAGATCAACGTCAACTTGGGTGTTTCTGGCGACATCGTCGATGCCCCCATGGAGTGGGAGAAGGTCGAAACCGCGCTCCGCTATGGCGCGCATGCCATCATGGATCTCTCTAACTGCGGCAAAACGCATTCATTCCGTAAAAGCCTGATCGACAAATCTCCTGCCATGATCGGCACCGTTCCCATGTATGACGCCATCGGCTATCTCGAAAAGGACCTCGCTGACATCACGGTCGATGACTTCATGCGCGTCGTGCGCGCGCATTGCGAGGACGGTGTCGACTTCGTCACCATTCACGCCGGTTTGAACCGTCGAACCATCGAGTCATTCAAAGAATCCGGCCGTCGCATGAATATCGTGAGCCGCGGCGGATCGCTCATCTTCGCTTGGATGGAGATGACGGGCAACGAGAATCCGTTTTACGAGCATTACGACGAGCTTCTTGAAGTTCTTCATGAGTACGACGTTACCATCAGCATCGGCGACGCCATGCGTCCCGGCTGTCTTGAGGACGCAAGCGACGCCGGCCAGATCGCCGAGCTGATTGAGCTTGGCAAGCTTACCAAGCGCGCCTGGGACGCTGGCGTTCAGGTCATGATCGAAGGCCCTGGCCACATGGCGCTCGACGAGATCGCTGCCAACGTCAAGATGGAGAAGCGTCTGTGCCATAACGCGCCGTTCTATGTTCTGGGCCCGCTCGTCACCGACATCGCTCCGGGCTACGATCACATCACCAGCGCAATCGGAGGCGCGATCGCCGGGGCGTGCGGCGCTGACTTCCTGTGCTATGTGACTCCCGCCGAGCACCTTCGTCTTCCCGACGCCGATGACGTCCGCGAAGGCGTCGTCGCATCGCGCATCGCCGCTCATGCGGCCGACATCGCGAAGGGCATCCCCGGCGCTCGTGACGCTGATAACAAGATGGCTGAAGCTCGTCGCGTGATGGACTGGGAGGCGATGTTCGACGTTGCCATCGATCCGGTGAAGCCGCGCGAGTATTTTGAAAGCGCCCCGCCTGCCGAGGAAGGCACGTGCACCATGTGCGGCGAGATGTGCGCCGTGCGCACGATGAACCGCGCCCTTGAGGGGCTTGAAGTCAAGATCAACGCATAGTAAGCGCGTTATATCGCACACTTACGTTTTGATAGAGAAAAGAGAATTCACTCATGAACGCAAATGAGCTTGCCACTGCATTGGAAAACGTCCGTACCAGCACTCCCTTGGTGCACTGCATTACCAACTACGTCACGGTGAACGACTGCGCCAACGCGCTTCTTGCGTGCGGCGGCAGCCCCATCATGTCCGACGAGCCCGAAGACGTGGTTGACATCACTACCATTTGCGGTGGCCTGGTGCTGAACATCGGAACGCTCAACAAGCAGACCATCGCCGGTATGCGCGCGGCCGGCAAGCGCGCAAGCGAGCTTGGCCATCCCATCGTGCTCGATCCCGTTGGAGCTGGCGCTTCGGCTCTTCGCACCGCCATCGCTTCCGAGATCCTCGATACCATGGACGTTGCGGTTGTTCGCGGCAACATGTCCGAGATCAAGGCTGTCGCCGGCGCTTCGGCTGCCACGCGAGGCGTTGATGTGAACCCCGACGATGTGGTTACCGATGAGAACCTTGCGGCTTCAGCTGCATTCGCCAAGGAGCTTGCCAAGAAGACGGG
>CAKTWD010000059.1 GCA_934630485.1 uncultured Eggerthellaceae bacterium
GCCGCAACCCCCAGCACCGATCAGCTTGCCGATTTGCGCGCTGAGATCGAGGCCGGCTCCAACCTGAAGGAAGCCGACTACACGTCTGAAAGCTGGGCTGCATATCAGCAGGCCGTGAAGGCCGCGGAGGCGCTCTTCGGCGATGAGGGCACGTCTGCCGCCGATGTCGAGTCCGCAACGGCCGCCGTGAAGCAGGCTCGCGAGCAGCTGGTCAAGCCCTCTGTTGAGAACCCGCCTGCAAGCGACGATACCGGCAAGGTAGACGACGGCAAGGCCGACACCGGCACGAAAGCGGATGACGGCACGAAAGCGGACGACACCGACGCGGCTGCCGACAAGTCTGCTACCGGCACCGACGCAGGCCTGGTGAGCACGGGCGACGTTGCTCCGATGACGGCAACGGGCATTGCTGCTGTTGGCGCGGCAGCGCTGGCGGCGGTGGCGCGTTTCATGCGCCGTCGCACACGCGAGTAAGAGTCGCTTAGCAACGAGATGGGAGGCTGATTTGCCTCTGCCGCCCGAAACTGACGAATCATGCCTTATGGCGGGGCTTTGGCTCCGCCATAAGGTCGTTTGAAGGAGATATGAAAGCCGTGACAGATCGAAAGATCGGGAAACATGCTGGGGAGGTGGCCCCCCACGCACCTTCGTCGACCGATAAAACGAAGACGGGCAAGCATGTCGCATTGCCGCAGAAGGCGGCTACGGCAAGCCTTTTGATGCCATCGCTGTTAACGGGCGTTGCCATTGCGTTCGTAGTTTCGCATTATCAGCCGCTTGCGTTCGACCCCAATGCTTACGCATCGGCGGAGCAGGCGATAGCGGCAGAAATCAAACCTGTCGAGGTGGCCGCGGAACGCCATGATGCGCAGCCCGCAACCGGGGCGAACTACAGCGCGGCTGATTACGGCATCGATGCAAGTAATCTGAAGGACGGCGTGTACACGGGTTCGGGTCAGGGCTTCAGAAGCGTCATCACGGTGGCGGTAACTGTCAGCGGCGGGAAGATCGCCGCGATCGAAATAGTGTCCGCGGGCGACGACGAGCCGTATTTCAGCAATGCGAAGGGGCTGATCGGCTCCGTGGTCGCAGCGCAATCGACGTCGGTAGACACCATTTCGGGGGCCACGTACTCTTCGAAGGGCATTCTTGTCGCTATCAAGAACGCGCTCGAGCAGTCTGCGGGGCAGGCGAAGTCGGGCTCGGCAACTTCGCCCGCATCGACGCCAGCCACTTCCGATAAGGGCCATGTGACGTTAAACCCAATCGAAACGCCTGCAAGCGGTTATACCGATGGCACGTATTACGGTGAAGGAGAAGGATATAAAAGCACCATTCGCGTTGCCGTAACCATTGCGAATGGGAGAATTTCCCAGATAGACATCGTGTCGCAAGGAGATGACGCAGCGTACTTCAACCGCGTGCAATCGTTGGTTTCTTCTATCGTTTCGAAGCAGACGACCGCGGTCGACACGGTATCGGGTGCAACGTTTTCCTCGGAGGGCATTCTGGCCGCCGTCGAGGACGCATTGCGTCAAGCAACGCCTTCGACTGACGGCACTGGTGGCGCTTCGACCGACAAGCCATCAGGGGGTTCTTCCAGCGAGGGGGGCGACGTCCCGTCGAGCAAGCCCGGTGGCGGCGATGGCTCCAACGAAGATGGCGCCGACGGGCCGTCTCAGGACAAGCCGGCTGCCAGCGGTTATCTTGACGGAGATTACACCGTGTATGTGAAGTGCGAAAACAGTGAGGATCCCGATGCGTTCGAGCCGTATTACCTTGCCATGACCGTAACGGTGAAAGACGGCAAGGCAACCGCGATCAAAGATTTGCACGGCACCAATAAGGCCACCGATCAAGAAGCGGTGCTTGGGAGTTACGACGAGGAAAATGATTCGTACATAGAATGGGCAGCGTCCGGGCGTACCGTTCGCGGCAAAGAGTACATCGGCGTCGTCAAGCAGCTGATCGATTTGCGCAGGGATTCCGTCAATGTGGATGTCGTTTCGCGCTCCACGTATTCTTCGAAGGCAATCGTCAAGGCTTACGAAAAAGCTCTCGAACTGGCAAAAGACGCTTATGAGAAGGCGAATCCCTCGGATAAGCCTGCAAGCGGTGACGCAAGCGCAGACGGCGACAGATCGGGTTGCGCCGAAGGCTCGGGCGCCGACTTTGGCGCAGAGGGCCCGAGCGCCTCGAACGCGGAAAGCGAGTCCGATCGTGCTTAGCTATCTGGTTCGTAAACGAAACTTCATAACGAAAACTGCGAACGTGGCGGTTGTCGGGGCGTTGATTGCCGGATTCAGCTTGTGGGCCGCCGATGCCAATGCCGCCGATGCGATGGTGCAAAAGCAGATTCAAGAAGCCGAACGCGCGGCGAATCGCGGGCCGTATGCGACCGACGGCGTGTTCACGGGCACGGCCCAGGGGTATGGCGGGCCGGTGACCACGCAGGTCACGGTGAAGGGCGGCCATATCGACGAGGTGCGGGTTGTGGACGCGCCCAATGAAGACGGCCCCTATCTTGAGCAGGCCGTGAAGCTGATCGACGACATGCTGGTTAAGCAAACGCCGAGCGTTGACACCGTGTCGGGCGCCACGTTCTCGTCGGCTGGCATCATTAACGGCGCAGTTCAGGCGCTTGAGACCAGCAATTCCGGCCAGGCTGACGCCGCGGCATCCTTAGAGGGCGGCGAATAGCATGGCGAAAAACAAGTCGAAAGCTCTTGGCCGCCGTCAGCGCCTCGTAATCGATCGCGGTGTTCGCTGGGCGGTGCAGATCGCGTTCTTCGTTGCGCTTCCTGCTGTGTTCAGCGCGGCGTTCAACGGCGTGAAGTATGCCTTCACTCAGATTGGCGCCATGCAGCCTGTTAGCTTGAGCGCCTTTGTGACGACATTGTTGGCCGTGTTGGCGTTCACTGTGGTGTTCGGCCGCTTCTTCTGCGGTTATGCATGCGCGTTCGGGATGTTGGGTGACGCTTTGTTCACCGTTTTCACCCCCGTGCGCAAAAAGCTGGGCATTGGCAAGAAGAAGCCGCTTCTGCCCGCTGGGATGCAACGTGCGTTGCAGCTGTTGAAGTACGTGGTGTTGGCTGTCATTTGCGTGCTGTGTTTCGCGGGCATGTGGTCGAGCGTTTCCGGCTACAGCCCCTGGACGGCGTTCGCGGGCATCGTTGCCGGCAACGTCGACGGTATTTCCGTAGGTGCATTCGTCGCTCTTGGCGTCGTTGCGGTTGGGATGCTGTTCGTGGAGCGCTTTTTCTGCCAGTTCCTTTGCCCGCTTGGTGCAGTGTTCAGTTTGCTGCCCGTGCTGCCGTTTTCCGCATTCCGCCGCGACGCGACGCGCTGTGCGAAGGGATGCGGGCTGTGCAAGCGATCATGTCCTGTGTCGGTGTCGCCTGATCCCGATGCGTTCGCCGCGGGCGAGTGCATTTCGTGTGGACGCTGCGCCGATGGGTGCCCCTTGGAAAACGTGACCATGTTACGTGTGCCTAAGCCAGCGGGCCAGGCGGAGCCTGTACGGGATTCCAGCGCTAAAAAGCCGGCCGGGGAATTCCTTATGTCTTTGCGTGGCACCGAGATCCTGCTGGTGTTGGCGAAGGCTGCCGCGCTGTTCGCGTTGTGCCTGATGTTCATGTAGGTATCGAAGAAGGACCAGGTTGATGGAGAACGAACTGTTGTCGCGTCGAGGTTTTCTTGCCTTTGCGGCTGGCTCGCTTTGCGCGGTTGCGATGCCTGCGTGGCTGACCGGCTGCTCAACGATGCAGCAAAGCGAAGGCGCCGCTTCTCAGTCGGAGGGGAGCGTCGATAGTGCGGAATATGAGGTCCAGTCCATCACATTGTTTCTGTTCGACACAGTGATCCAAATCCGTGCGCTGTGCTCGCACGAGCTGATGGATGCTATTTCCGATCGCTGCCAATTTTTCGAGGATCGCTTCTCACGCACGAAGAAAGGAAGCGACATTTGGAACATCAACAACGCGCATGGTGAGCCGGTTGAGGTTGCCGAAGAGACGGCGCGCTGCATTCAGGCCTCGCTGGCGTATTCCGAAGCGTCGGGTGGCTTGTTCGACGTCAGCATCGGCGCTGTTTCAAGCCTGTGGGATTTCGTCGAGGGCGTCAAGCCCGATGACGAGGTCCTTCAGGAGGCCGTCAAGCACGTAGATTACCGCACGATCTCGGTTGACGGCACAACGGTGATGCTTGCCGATCCCGATGCCATGCTTGATCTCGGCGGCATTGCGAAGGGTTTCATCACCGACGATCTGGTGTCCATGTTGCGCGAGGCGGGTTGCGAAAGCGCCATGCTTTCGCTGGGCGGCAACGTGTACGTGTTGGGCGAAAGCTTCCGTGGTGATGATTGGAGCGTGGGCGTGCAGGACCCCAACGGCGCGGCGAATGATGTCATCGCAAGTATTCCTGCACATGATAAATCCCTGGTCACAAGTGGGTTGTATGAGCGCAGCTTCGTTGTTGACGACGTTTTGTACTATCACATACTTGATCCGCGCACGGGGTATCCGGTAAAGACCGACTTGGCAAGTGCCTCGATCGTGTCCGACAGCTCAACCGACGGCGATGCATATTCCACCACACTGTTTTTGATGGGGCGCGACAAAGCTCTGGATTTCCTGAACGCCGATGAACGTTTCAGCGGATTGTTGGTGGACATGAACGATGTCGCAACGGCGTCGGATGGTTCGGATTTCATGTTGCTTAACGATTAAAGGAATGGTGAAGCATGTCGGTTGCTGGAAAAAAGTCGTCTGGCCATATGAAGCTCAACGTGGGAGTGATCGTGGCCATTGTGGTGGTTGCGCTGGTGGCTTATGCGGCTACGAGCGTGCTTGGCGGTGGCGGCGACGCGCGGATCGCCGTTATCCAGGATGCAGATGGGGAAACTCACACCATGTCGCTTGCTTGTGACGGCTCTCTTACGGTGAATTCCAGTGCCGGCGTGAACATGATCGAGGTGCATGCGGGCAAGGTGCGCGTGATAGAAGCGGATTGCCCCAACCAGGATTGCGTCGAGCAGGGTTGGGTTTCGGAGCCGGGGCAGCAGATCATATGTTTGCCGCATAAGCTTGTGGTGACCGTGACGGACGAGGACGCCTCGCCTTCTTACGACGTTGTTGGGAAATAGCGGGTAAAGCGTTTCGTCATGGCAGCAAACCCCCAAGTCACCGCCACGCAACGTTTAGCGCGCATATCGCTTTTCGGATCGCTTGCGCTTGTGTTGAGCTATATCGAAACGATGATCCCGCTTCCCGTGACCCTGCCCGGCGTGAAGCTGGGGCTGGCGAACGTGGCGGTTGTGGTTGCGCTATTGGAGCTTGACGTCCGCGCCGCCGCTGCAGTCGCGGTGGTGAAAGTGGTGGCATCGGGTTTGCTGTTCGGCTCGCCAATGATGCTTATGTACAGCTTGGGCGGCACGACGCTTGCGTTTGCGGGGTGCGCGGCGGCTTCGCGCGTTCCCGGTTTGGGAGCGGTGGCGGTGTCCATGGTGGCTGCCGTTTTGCACAATGTCGGTCAGATTGCGGTTGCTGTTTTGATGTTGGGAACGACATCGGTGTTGCTGAGTTTGCCGCCGCTTGCGTTGGCTGCGTGCGCGACGGGGTTTGCCACCGGGGCCGTCGCGGCGGGCGTTCTGGCGGCACAGCCGGATAGCGCATATGCGGGCGAGAGCATCGACCTTTCCAAGCTTCGCGTGAAACAAACCTCGCCGTTGGCTTCACGGGGCCTCAAACCGCTTGGCAGCGACGTCGCGGCGTTCGGCGTGTATCGTTCCGGGAGCACGTTTGCCCATGGGCTGGACCCGCGCGGGAAGATATTGTTCGCGATGTTGTTCGTGATGGCTTCGTTCGCCGCGCAAGGGATAGGCGCGTTGTTCATTTTGCTGGCGGCGGCGGTGGCTGTGCAGGCGGCGTCGGGCTCGGATGCTCGTGCAGCGTTTCGGTCGCTGAAGCCGTTTGTGTGGTTGATCGTATTCGTCTTGGTCTTCGACGTGTTGTTCGTAAGTTCAGGCGAGGTTCTGTGGTGCGCGGGCCTGGTGACGGTTACGGTTGGCGGCTTGTCGTGCGCAGTTGGAAATGTGCTGCGTTTCGTTTGCGTGCTGTTGGGGACGTCGGCGCTTATGACCACCACATCGCCCACGCAGCTCACCGACGGGTTCTTGCTGCTGCTTCGCCCGCTTGATCGCGTTGGCGTGCGCACGGCATCCGTTGGTTTGGCTATGAGCATGACGCTTCGGTTCATTCCCACGTTGACGAACGAGTTCAACAAGGTGTGCGTCGCGCAAGAGTCGCGCGGTGCCGATTTTTCAAGCGGCGGTGTGCTACGCCGTCTGTTTGCGCTTGTGTCGGCGCTTGTTCCCATGTTCACCAGCGCGCTGCGTCGATCAGAATCGGTTGCATATGCGGTTGAATCGCGCGCGTTCGGCGCTGCGGGCGCTTCGCGGACTTGCTTGCGCAGCTATGGCTTTCGTTTTGCCGACTGGGCGACGCTTGCGGCTGCGACGGCGTTTCTCTTTCTTGAGTTGATGTTGCCGTAGCGCCGTGCCTGTTGCGGGGGCGGGCGGCGCAGTAGACGATCGAATGGGTTGTCGTCAGATGCTTTAGGGAAAGAAAAAGGTCGCAACTGAAGTTGCGACCTTCATTCGTAATGGAGCCGATGACCGGATTCGAACCGGTGACCTACGCTTTACGAGAGCGTTGCTCTACCAGCTGAGCCACATCGGCATTGCGCTTTTGCAAGCGCGTTTGGAAAGTATATAGCAGTTGAAAGATGCGCGCAAACGTCTTTTCGAAATCGCCATTAACCTCGCAGGCTGCCCACAACTGCAGTGTATGCCAGCAAATCGCACCTCTGCGCCGATGTCGGCGCCTGTGGTCGAGGGCCTTCGGGACGTTTTAGCGACGTTGACGGCTCTCTGCGGCCGCCGAATGTGCAGTGGTGCATGGGGCGTTTTGGCGGCGCTATCGGCTCTCTGCGGCCGCCGAACACGCTGGTCTGTTAAGACATATTCGAGAATCGCGCCTGATCCCCTGCCCGCGTTTTTCGGATTGCTATACTTTACAAACGAATGAACTGGCAAGAAGCATCCTAGCGAACGCTTTTGGCAGCAGATGAAACGAAACAGGAAGGCGCGCCATGGGTTTACGGTTCGGTTGCGCACGCGCGATCAGCGCGGTGTCAACGTGGGGTTTGAAAAACGTGTTCCATCGTCCCGCGGCAAATTTCCCCGGCAAGATCGCTCTGTATGCCGACCCTCAGTTGATCGCCGATTTGTCTTCGCGCATGACGCGCGGCTCCATCTTGGTGGTGGGAACCAACGGCAAAACCACGGTTACCAACATGTTGGCCGACGCCATCGAGAAGTCGGGTCACTCGGTTGTCTGCAACCGCACGGGCGCCAACCTCGATTCGGGCGTTGCAACGGCGCTTTTGCACACCAAGCCTGTTGAATGGGGCGTTTTCGAATGTGACGAGCTGTGGATGGCGAAGATCCTCCCGTTCACGCAGTCGCGTTACGTCGTTCTTCTTAACCTGTTCCGCGATCAGCTCGATCGCTCCGGCGAGATCGATCATATCCAGCAAAGCATCGCTAAGACGCTGCGTACCTCGCCGAACACCACACTTATCTACAACGCCGACGACCCGCTGTGCCAGGCTATCGCCGATTCTGTCGACAACGTTTCCATCCCCTTCGGGGTTCAGGGCGACATGGGTCTTCCGCAGGACGCCGTCATCGATGCGCGTATGTGTCAGAAGTGCTCGACCATGCTTGAGTACGACTATCGTCAGTACGGCCAGTTGGGAAGCTATCATTGCCCCGAGTGCGGGTTCGGCCGCTCGGACCTTGCGTGCGCGGCTTCGAATGTCTCGTTCGGTGAGGCGTGCCGATCCAGCAAGGGGCTTGCTTACGACGCGATGCTCATTAACCAGTCGGGCCGTGTTGAGGTTCCGTTCTCGGGCGCGTACATGGTTTACAACACGCTGGCGGTTTTCATCGCTGCCGACTTGGTGGGGGTTCCGTTCCAGGAAACCCTGCGCGCAGCTCAGGAGTTCGATCCGAAGAACGGCCGCTTGCAGCGCTATGACATCGATCAAACGCAGGTCTTGCTGAACCTTGCCAAGAACCCAACGGGTTTCAATCAGAATCTGAAGATCGTCATGGGTCACGAGGGCCCGGTTGCCGTTGCGTTTTTCGTCAACGACAAGGAAGGCGATGGTCATGACGTTTCGTGGCTTTGGGACATCGACTTCCAAGAGCTGGCGAATATGCCGAACCTTATCGCGTTCGCCGGTGGATTGCGTGCCGCTGATGTTCAGGTCGTTCTGAAGTACGCTGGCATTGATTCCCGATTGGCCGATGGCGTCGCCGACGTGCTGAAATATGCGCGTGCGGAATCGCCCGAGGCCCAGGTGTTCGCTATTGCTAATTACACGGCGCTGCCCGGCGTGAAGGCCGATCTTGACGCGCTTGAGAAAGACTCTTCCAAGTTGAGTCCGATTGCCTCTGCAGGCGCCGCTGCCAGGGCCGAAGACGTCGCGGTGGGTGGTGCTGCGGTGGGTGGTGCTGCGGCTGACACCGTTGCTGCGGGAGTGAAAACTGTTGGATCCGCGTCAGGTTTGCCTGTTGGCGGCGATGCGGTTATTGCGCCCGTTGATATGGAACCGTTGGTTATCGCTCATTTGTTCCCGACGCTTCTTAACCTGTACGGCGACAACGGGAACGTTCGTGTGCTTGAGCAGCGTTTGAAGTGGCGTGGTATCCCCGTTCGGATCGTTCGTGTGGAAGATCCCGCCGATTTCGATGCGCAGACGGCCGACATCGTGTTCATTGGCGGCGGTCCCGATCGCGAGCAGCATCAGGCGTCCGAAGGTCTTTCGCAGTTGCGTGAAAAACTGTTGGATTACGTGCAGGACGATGGCACGCTCTTGGCGATTTGCGGTGGATATCAAATCATCGGCGACGAATGGCTGCTGGGAAGCGAAGAGGTTCCCGGCTTGTCTTTGGTGGATGTCACCACCAAACGCGTCGAGGGCGGTTCGCACAATCGACTTGTTGGCAACATCGTGTTGGAAAGCTCGCTGGCTCAGATGCCCGTTGTTGGATTCGAGAACCATGCTGGACGAACCTTCTTGGGCGAGGGATTAGCTCCTTTCGGCAATGTCATCGGCTTGAATGGGTCGGGTAACAACGACTCCGATCACGCTGACGGCGTCCTTTACAAAAATCTTATCGGCTCGTACCTTCACGGTCCTTTGCTGTCGAAGAACCCGCAGGTTGCCGACGTTCTTATCCAGCGCGCTTTGGAGCGCAGAGCTCGAAAGGCCGGCGTGCAAAGCCCGGCGCTTCCCCTTGCTGATCTTGACGACCGCGCCGAGCGCAACGCCAACGAAGCAATGTGCAAGAAGCTGGGCGTCAAGTAAGTTGGGCGGTTTCGCATTTCGATAAAGGCGAGGAAAGGAACGGGGATGGTAAATCGACGCGACGATCGCAACGGGGGAGCGCAGCGCTCTCGCGGCGAAAGCCAGCGCCAAAGGCGTCAAGACGCATCGCGCGATGAGCGAAACGGTACCTATCATTCCTCGCAATCACTGATGGGGTGGGATTCTTCGTCGGGCAATGTACGTCATCATGATCGCGCGGGACGTCAGCCCGAAAGGACGAGTCGTGCAGATCGCGGGATCATGTTGACGCGCTCGCAGGGGTCATCGCGGCAGTCGTCAGGCCGCCCTGGCTCCGATCGTCAGGCTCCAGCGCGTCAGAGCGGCGGTCGCTCGAGTGCTGCTCGTCCAAGCCGCGATCGTTCGGCAGCGCAGCGTTCTGTTGATCGCCGCATGGCGGAGCACGCATCGGCCGGCCGCCAACAAGCCAGGCGGCAATCGGCCGATCGCCATGCGGTAAGGCGCCAGACCGCCGATCGTCAATTC
>CAKTWD010000060.1 GCA_934630485.1 uncultured Eggerthellaceae bacterium
AGGTAGTCGTCGGCGCCGGCGTCGAGGGCGTTAACTTCGGTGCTGTTTTGACCAAGGTTTTGATTCCCGCCCTGGTTTCGCCGGTTGTTGCGGGCCTGGCGGCATTTGTTGCCGTGAAGCTTATCTACCGCATTGTGAAGGGCATGAGCGAGTCGCAGATTGACAACGGTTTCCGTCACGGCCAGACCGTCACGGCTTGCCTGGTTGCCTTGTCCCATGGCACCAACGATGCTCAGAAGACCATGGGCATCATCACGCTTACTCTTATCGCCACCGGCTTCCAGCCTTCGGGCACCGGCCCCGAGCTTTGGGTTGTTGCCATCTGCGGCTTCTCTATCGCCTTGGGTACCTACATGGGCGGTTGGCGCGTTATCCGCACGTTAGGCAAGGGTCTGACTGAGATCAGCACCCCGCAGGGCTTCGCGGCTGAGGCTGCATCCGCTACCACTATTCTTGTTTCCTCGCACTTGGGCTTTGCTCTTTCCACCACGCAGGTTTGCTCGGGCTCGATCATCGGTACCGGCCTTGGCAAGAAAGGAAACGAAGTCAACTGGGGTGTTGCTGCTCGCATGCTGGTTGCGTGGCTGGTCACTTTCCCATGCGCCGGCATGATGGGCGCGCTTGCCTGCGCTTTGGCCAAGACGGGCATTTGGGGTACCGCGGCCGTGGTGGTAATTGCTTGTATCGCTGTCGTTATCATCTTCGAGCTGTCCAAGCGTAACCCCGTGAACAGCAAGAACGTCAATGAAGCTAAAACCGTGAAGGTAACCGCCATTCCTTCCCCGAGCATGGCTCAGGCCGCGTAAAGGAGAACCGCGATGATCATCAAGGAAGCCACCTCGTTCGCAACCGTCCTTGTCGTTGCTGTGGGCATTGCAAGCGCGATTGGCACGCTGTACGCTTCGGGCCTGCGCCTTTGGGCGTCGGGCGAAACCGACACGCAAAGCGAGCACCTGTCTCGCCGTGTTATGTCCGCCGTGTGCTTCGCCGCATGTGTCGCCATCATGCTTTTCGCCTTGTGGCTTATGATCCCGGTCTTCCATTAACGTTTCGAAGGGTCGTTAGTCACCAAACGCATAGAGAGCAACGTGAACCCCGGGCCGCTATTGCGACTCGGGGTTCACTGTTCGGCGATGCGCTTACCTGTGCAGGTGGGAATGTGGAACGGACGGGAGAAGATAGGTTATGCCCCCAGCGCACCGCCGCAGTACTCGCAGCGACCACTTGCATCGGGGATGGTGGTGGCGCCGCAGAAGGGGCACGTAACCGCAGTCTTGGGTGCGGCTGCAGCTGCCGCTTGCTCGCGAACTTCCTCACGGACGTGAGTTAGGGCCTCGCGGATCTCCCTTGCTTGGCGTTCGGCTTCGTTGTACTCCGCTGAGAACTGCTCTTCGATGCGCGAATCGTTCACCTTGAACGTGATCTCGTCGAAGTAGGGCGTGTTCACGTGGATGGTGAGGTAGATGTCGTAATCGATGTCGTAGCGCGGCGGATCGTAGCTTTACGACTTGCCTTCCTTGTCCTTCCAATGAAGCTCGGTCCTGCTTTCGCGGACTTCGGTGTCGCAGCCGGTGACCTGCGAGAAGTCAAGCACATCGGGGTTCGCGTCGCGCCAGCGCGAGTTCCTGGTCACCATGAAGCGCGCCGCGTCCTCGTCCAGCAGCACCTTCACGTCGTTGCCCAAGGTCCTGGTTACGTTGAAGGCCGCCACGCGTTCCTTGTTGGCCTCGCGCCAATCGAGCTGGTTACGGATCTCCTCAACGGTTGAGCTTCTGCGATCGCTGAAATACGGGGAGAGCTTGCTTGCGCATTCCTTGCAGAGGTTGCCGTCTTCAAGCTTGCGGTTGCTCAGAAGGCCAATCTCGCCGCCGCAGATGTCGCAGTTCTTCTTTTCAAACATCTTGCCGAAGAATCCCATCGCAATCGCTCCTTTCGTCGACGATTGAATGATTTAGTCGCTGACTGAATCATGATGGGAAGGGCGGCGATTGCGAAGTTCCTTACGGCTCAGCAAACCCGATTTCGGAACACCGAATGGCTTATTCTTTTGCGGTGTCGCGGCTATCGTCCATGTTGGGCACGATAAGGCCGCTTGAAACGGCATGAACCGCCAGGCGAAGAATATTGTCGTAGCCGGTTTTGGCCAGGATCTCGGAAATGTGGCGCTTGACCGTTCCCTCGCTTAGGTAAAGCTCGGCGGCGATCTCCTTGCGCGTTTTAGTTTCGCAGACCAAACGAAGGATGTCGATTTCTACGTCGGTGAGCGAGGCGGTTCCCGAGAAAACGCTTTGCTTCTGGGTGGGGTAGGTAGAGTAGCCTTCCATGGTTGAACGGACGATGCTCAAAAGGTCGGAGGTTCCCACGTTCTTGTAGACGAAGCTGTCGGCCTTCGCGTCGCGAGCTTGCTCGATGAAGGTGATTTCGGGCATGCCGGTCATGATGATGACGCGCGTCTCGGGGTGCGCTTCTTTGATCTTTCGTGCAGCGATGATGCCGCTTGAATCGTTTTCGGTGCAAACATCCATAAGAACGCAATCGGCTTGCGTGCGCGCTACGGCGTCGATCGAGTCGGCTGCATCGGAAAGGGCAGCGACAACTGTCATGTCGTCTTGGTCGTTCAGGGTGTGCTCAAGCGATTCGCGCAGCATTGCTTGATCTTCGACGAGAATGATGCTGATCATGGCGTCTCCTTGCGATGGCGCGTTCATTTTTTACCAGTTTACCCGTTTATTGAAACTTTTGCTTGATGACGATGGTGAATGGGCTGTACGAAGTCACTGCAAGAGTGCCTCCAAAGCTCTTGGTTGTTTCATTCATTCCCGGAAGGCCTGTTCCGAATCGGATTCCCTCGGAAGCCGCAACGCCGTCGTTCGAGATGATGAGCGTGCGCCCCTCGGGGGCTTCGCTGATATCGACGGAAACCCTTTTCGCATGGCCGTGTTTGACCGCGTTGGTTGAAGCTTCTCGGATGATCCGCGTGTAGCCCGCGGCGACGGCGGGGTCTTCGGGAAGCACGCCCGACACTGCGATGTCGATCCCGATGAGAGAGAATGCGTTCTTGATCGAGTCGAGCTCGGCCTGCGCGTTGGGCTGAGCGTGGGAATCAAGATCGGCGGTGATGTCGTGCAGCAGGTCAACCACCTGTTTGAGCTTTTCGGGGTCGGAGTCGTTCGATTCCAAGTATCGATGCAAGATGGAAAGGCGCTGCCCGATGGTGTCGTGCACACGTGCCTGCATGTCGACGAGCGCTTTGTTTTGAGCGACTTTCTGAAGTTGAGCAAGCGAGGCGTTAAGCTCCTTGTTTTTCACCGCAAGCTCTTCGTTTACTTGTTCGATCTTCTCGTTCAGGCGCTCTTCTTCGGTGACGTCGATGGCGTAGATGCGCCTGCAGGTGGTTCCGCGAATCACGGTCGAGTCTCGCATGAACAGCCGAGTCTCATTTTTGTCAAAATGAATGCGGATTCCTTCTGCTAGAACGGCGTCCTTTTGTTCGCGGTGGTTAAGCGCAGTCCATTCCAACTTTCTCCACAGGTCGCTGGTGTCCGATAGGTCGGTGCCGAAACCCAGTTTCATCAGGCACGAGCGCATGGCGTCGTTCATGTACAGCATCTGATAGTCGGTCGTCGTCCAGGCTATGCCCTCGGGCAGCTTGTCTAGGGATTCGACGAGCGAGAGGAAAGTGGGCTCGGACGCACGGAGCTTAAGATCGATCATCAGATTCGAGAGCGTGCGGAACAGGAAATACGAAGAGCTCACTATCAAAAGATACCCAGTGAACCCGCCGGCTTTGGCAATGACGGGCGGCGTAGAGAGAACCAGTGCGATGAACTCGGGCGTATGGGCAAGGAAGCCCTTCTTGCGATACGCGTACATGCCCATGATGGCAATGGCGAAGTTCAGCCACAGGAAAGGCTCTAGAAGTATGGCGTATGGTTTGAAGCGCAGGAATACGTGACCATGTCCTTGAAGCGCTGACATGGCTGCACTGCAAGCGATGAATAGATAGAGCACGAGAAGGAATTCGTACAAGATGACGAGCCGCGAGCTTTTCTGGGTAGTTTTGGCGGTAAGGAGCAAGCTGTGCAGTAGCTGCAGGATCGTGATTCCCAGAAGCACGACAACAAGAAGATTAAGAGTTGTTGCCTTTAAGGCGAAAAGGTGGTTCATGAGTTCGCCTCCTGCTCCGTTGCGATGGCGGGAACCGTGGAGTCGGCGATCACGGACAGGCTTGCACTGCTTGGCGAAGTGGTGATCGAGAAAGGAACGCCTTTTTCGCTTAGCGACGCGTTAAGGTCTTCGGCAAGGCTTTCGAAATCGGCGGTTGGGGCCACGGTGGTTTCCAGGAGCGCTTTCATTTGAACATGTGCCGGATCAAGTTCGTGAACGAACAGCATGAGTACCGCATCGTTGGTGAGGTGGGCGGCAAGTGCGAAGTCGTATAGGCAGTCGTACAGAAGGCTGACGCATGCTGCGGGAAGCTTCTCGCGCGTCTCGACTAGAGCTGCACACTCGACGCCGATTGATCGGAGGTCGGATGCGGTTTCGCTGAACACCAGCTGCAGTTGTTCGCGACTGAATTCCGGATCGCGTTTTTCGGACAGGACCAGTCCGGCTTTGCGCTTGCAATAGGCAACAAGAAGCTTGACGTGGGCGAGGATGTTCCTGCGCTCTATCTGGCATTGGGCATCGGTGCAGGTGGGGAGGGACTCAAGAAGGGATTTTATTTCTTGCGTCTTGTCCTTCAGGGCACGTTCGATCTCGTCGATGAGCGCTCGTTCGCTTTCGAGTCGGACAAGTTCGTTATTGATTTTCGACTCGCGTTCAAGCAGTTCATTGTTCTCCCTAAGCGATTCCCGTCTTCTGATGAGCGCCTCGCGACGTTCTTCGATGGTGGAGGCATCTTCGGTTAGCAAGGCGGTTCCGCCGTGCACGGGGTACGTCTTGAAGACGGTTGCGGGAATCGAGCCGATGCGGAACGCGGCGCAACGTGCTGTTTCTTGGTGCATATCGATCGCGTTGGCAACAGTCGGTGAAACAGGGAGGGCTTCGTTGCTTTGGAAAACAACGTCGTTATTTCGATCTAGGACCTTCAGATCGAGGGGAAGCATCGCAAAGGAGTCGCGATACCACCTATATGACGGGAGGATTCCCAGATCGAGCGCCATCTCAAGGACAACAAGAAGAACCACGCAGTATACAAGCGAAAAGTTCGTGCCGATTGAGACGGTGCCGCGAAGGATGTACAGGATGAAGTAAACGCTGCTTGCGCCAATGACCATGATGATGGGGACGAAAGCGCTGCGAAGTTGCTTGCGGGCAGCTGCGAAAGAGACGGAAAGAAAGGCGATGAACAAAACGAGATACCAGATCAAGACCGCCCAGTAGCCCAAACCATATGTGTAGTTGCCCGACCAATCGGGGTCGGCGAAATCGAACTTGAACACGAAATGATGGTAATTGTTGGTGAACACGGTGAAGATCGCCATTGCCGAGATGGCGACGACGATAGCCTTGATGACCTTTGCGGCGGGTTTCGTGTCAAGCGCCGCCGAGCGAAGCGCGCTGAAGAAACAAAGCATGGGAATGATGGTCATTGGCACGTAGTAGAAGTACCACATATATGACCTGATCAGGAACAGGGGGTCGGGCAGAGGGTACTTAAGCAGCACGTCGAGCATCCACAAGACGATCAACGTCGCTATGACTATCAGGAAATTGCGAATCGTCTCGTCGGAGCATCTGATGTAGACCGAATAACCCCAGCAGGTTGCTACCAAGCAAAGCAAGATCATGTATCCGCTTGTACCGGAGGATCCCATGAAAAGGCGACTGATTTGCGGTGGTAGGGAGCCGCCAAGAATCTGCGCGTGAAGAAGGATGCCAAGCATCGCGAGGGCTGCGACGGCGGCAAGCGCGAGGATTTTGCGGTTCGATATGTCCTTTGGCGGTTCCATGGACATAGTATACCTGCCGGCGAAGGGTTAGCTGACTTGTTTCACCGACAAGCTTGCTAATCGAGATTGTCGGCACGAAGGGCAATCGACGTTTTGTTTTCCCAGCAAAAAAGACCTCAGCGAGGACGTGTCGCTGAGGTCTTGCTCAAGAGTGGGTGGCCGCTATTTGTTAGGGAAGCTCGATGGGCTCCCAATCGTCGTGACCGCAGATCCAAGCTTGCGGCTCTTCGACGCTGAAGAACACCAAGGTGGGATCGGTCGGTCCGTCGTAGGTTTCGCCTAGCATGGTGAGATGGTCGAAGCCGGCCTGGCGGATATCGTCGTTCACCAGGTCGTTCATGCCGGCAACGCCGCGGAGGATCAGCCAGCCGTGGCCGGGCCACCACGAAGTCGCCTCAAATCGGGGGTTCACCAAAAGCTCTTCCCATACGTCCTTAGTAGTTGCGGTGCAGAACCAGATCTTGCCGTCCTGTTCGGCAGCGAAGCTGAACGGGCGAACGTGCGGCTGGTCGTCGACGCTGGTGGCCAAATACCATGCGGGAACGGCGGTGAGGTACTGAAGGACGGTTTCGTTTCCGGTCATGATGATCCTTTTGCTAAGAGGGTCGTGATTTCACTGATCGTTCGTTTATATCACGATGATCTTGGATGGGTCAGTGGAATCGTTGAGATAATCGCTCATAGGTGTCGCAATGATGGCGGGGTCTTCGTACGTCGAGTAGTAGTACGTCTGCGTACGCGCGGAATAACAGCCGGTGTACAGGGTGAGCTCGAACGTTCCGTCGGGCATTTGCGAGCTGCCGTCGATCATGGCGACTGCCGAAAGGGTATGGAACGCGCGCGAGACGTTTTCGGCCTCTGTGTCCTTCTGCGGGTAGTTGACGTTGGTGAACGCCTCTTTCACGAAGCGCGAGGTGGTGTATGAGTCGCCCGGGATGCCGCGAGCACCTGACCCTGCGCCGAACGGCACAAGCTCCATCTTTCCCCAGACGGGGTTTTCGGGCATGGTATTCGTGGCGGTGATGTAGGTGCGCAGGTTGGTAAGGTGCCAGGGGAATTCGGGCTGGTTGGTAAGCACGTCGACAGGGTCGTCGTACACGTGAAGGCCGTCGGAGGTCTGCTCGACGACGATGCTGCGCTTTCCGTCGCCGATGATCCAGTGGAGCAGCGCGACGGCGCCACCGGGCTGGAACGGAGAGCCGTTGATCACGACTTTTTTAAGAGCCTCTTCTACCGCATCGACCGAGTCGAACGTTGCGACAACCCAAAGCGGGAACTCGTAGGCGGTGACGTTGTCTTTGCCCTCGACCGGCTCTTCGGGGAACGAGGCGAAGCCCGGGAAGTTCAGGCCGGCCACGGCAAGGCCCGCGTCGTTTCCGCAGTCGAAGTACATGGGGAAGTTGCCGGCGGCAACAGCCATGCCGATGATGTTGTGCTGGGATTTTGCGGGCTCGATGAATCGATAGGGAATATCGAAGCCCTTCGGGGTGATGACCACGCGCTCACCGTAACGGGTGTTCCAGTCGAGATTGCGCGCGAAGTACAGGTTGCCTTCTGGGTCGTTGAATCGGATTCCGGTGCACATACTTGCTCCTTTGGTTTGGAAGATTCAATGAGCTGATGCTAGCACTGCGTACGCTTACTCGACAAAAACGTAACGCCAGCGTGAACTGCTGCTCGCGCTGGCGTTACTGATTTCGTTTAAGGGTTTGCGTTCGTCGGGCTTTTGTTGGGTGTGCGTTGGGTTTCGGTTTGATCGCGGCTGGCTTTTCGCTTGAAAGCGTCAGATCCAGTAAGAATCGATTAAATAGGCGCTGGCGTTATGCGCGCACGCCCTCTGCTGCGCGGCTTTCGTCTTTCTTGCTCTCAGCCGTGCGAGCAAGGATGTTCGCGTACACCGCACCCGAGATGTTGTGCCAGACGCTGAACACGGTGCCGGGAACGGCCGCCATGGGCATAGCGGCGAAGTGCATGGTGGCAAGCGAAGTGGCCAGGCCGGAATTCTGCATGCCAACCTCGATGGAGAGCGTGCGCATTTGCTCTTTGGTCAGGCCAAGCAGGCGACCGGCCAGGTAGCCCAGGGCATAACCGCACACGTTGTGGAGCATGACGACGGCAATGACAAGCAAGCCGGTGCTCATGAGCTTTGCTGCATTAGCGGAAACGACAGCCATGATGATCAGGCAGATAGCGATAACGGAGATAGGCGGCAGGGCCTTTCCGAACGCTTCGGCGAACTTGCTGAAGAAGTAGTTGATCACAAAGCCAAGGGCGATGGGCACGAGGACCACCTGCACGATGGAAACAAGCATGCTAACGTAGCTGACGTCGACGGTTTGGCCGGCAAGCAGAAGCACCAATGCAGGGGTGACGAACGGGGCCATGATGGTGGTGCATGCGGTCATGCCAACCGACAGGGCGACGTCGCCCTTCGCAAGATAGGTCATGACATTGGAGCTGGTGCCGCCCGGGCAAGCGCCGACCAAGATGACGCCAACGGCAAGCTCGGTGGGGAGCTGGAACAGCGTCACCAAAAGGAATGCCAAAGCGGGCATGATGATGAATTGTGAGAGGATGCCGCAGATGACGGCCTTGGGCTTCGTGAAAACAACCTTGAAGTCGCTGAGCTTGAGCGTCATGCCCATGCCGAACATGACGATGCCGAGAAGCGTGTTGACCCAGGAAGTGGGGATGGCGGCATGAATGGGTTGCGGAAAGATCAAGGCGATAATCGCAACGAGTAGCGCGATGATTGCCATGTACTTTCCTGCGAAGCCGCTAACTTTTTCGAGTGTTCTCATTTTCCTACCTCCTAAAAAAGAAATGAGCCGTAGCTTTGTCGCTCACGGCTCGAAAACGATTCGGAGTATAGGACTCTGAAATAAAGTTGTTAACTAGAAACTAAATCACTTTGCCTTAACTGCATATTTCCTTCTCATAATCTGTAAGCGGCGCAAGAAACCCCAGATCAGACAATGATATTTCAATCTCGTTAAGTATCTCATTCGAGTCTGCGCTGACGTGATGGAAGTGGTAACCATCAGTCAAAGCAGACAAGGGCTGAGATACTCCCTTGTCCAGATCTTCGATGAACCGACTGACATCACGGCGGCTTTTGACATCAAGCGGGGCGCTGATGAAACCGTAGGTGCGGTGGTTTACTGCGACGTCGATGACGCATCCGCCCAAGTCGACGATGGCGTCCATTTCGGTGCGCATCTGGTCGGCATTGTGCTTCACCTTGAACATGCGGATAACTTGAGCTTTGCCGCCCATGATGTACCCGCGATTGGTGGAAGCGATGGGGTGCCCCGCGCTGCGCAGAAGCGCGATATCTTGCACGATTACCTGGCGGCTGACGTTCAGCTCGTGCCCAAGCGTGTGCCCGGGCACAGGTTCGTCAGAGCTCTTCAGAATGCTGGTTATTTTCTTCCTACGTTCTTCGCCGTTCATTGTTTCCCGCTTTCGGTTGCGTTCGATCGGGCGCTGAACCGATTAAGCCTCGGAGTTGGCGCGGGCGATGTCGTCTGCGCTCTCAAGCTTGAGGTCGCCTTCTTTGATCCATCCCATTTTACGCAACAGGTTGCCGAAAACGATGGAAAGAATAGCAGGAAGCACGATGCAGATCAGAAGCATGCCAAGCCAGTCAAAGGCGGTGATGGCGGGCATGATGCCTGCTTCGATGTTGGCAAGCCAACCGGTGTACATGCCAATGGGGCCGACCAGGCCGCAGGTGCCCATGCCGCTGGAGATCGCGGCTCCGTCCATGGTCATGCCGAAGATGCAAGTTGCAATGGGGCCGGTGATGGCGGAAGCAAGCGTGGGCGGAATCCAGATGCGCGGGTTGCGCACGATGTTGCCCATCTGAAGCATGGAGGTGCCAAGACCCTGGCTGATCAGGCCGCCAACGCCGTTCTCCTTGAAGCTCATTGCGGCGAAGCCGACCATTTGCGCGCAG
>CAKTWD010000061.1 GCA_934630485.1 uncultured Eggerthellaceae bacterium
AAGCTGCTCGACGAGGCTCAGGCTGGCGACAACATCGGCTGCCTGCTCCGCGGCATCAAGCGCGAGGACATCGAGCGCGGCCAGGTTCTCTGCAAGCCTGGTAGCGTTACCCCGCACCAGAAGTTCGAGGGCCAGGTCTACATCCTGACCAAGGAAGAGGGCGGCCGTCACACCCCGTTCTTCGATGGCTATCGTCCGCAGTTCTACTTCCGCACCACCGACGTTACCGGTGTTGCACATCTGCCCGAGGGCGTCGAGATGGTTATGCCTGGCGACAACGTTGAGATCACCGCAGAGCTCATCCACCCGATCGCTATGGAGCAGGGCCTCAAGTTCGCTATCCGCGAGGGTGGCCGCACCGTTGGCTCCGGTCGTGTTACCGAGATCATCAAATAGTTCTTACTTGAACTAGCGCGGAGCCCGCATCTTGCGGGCTCCGCTTATGAAATTCATGTGTCAAGCAAGCGTTGCAAGAAATTGGAACGTAAGAGGAGAATTCATGCGTACTTTGGTCACCCTTGCCTGCACCGAGTGCAAGCGCCGTAACTATACGACCAAGAAGAACAAGCAGAACAATCCTGATCGTATCGAGATGAAGAAATATTGCAAATGGTGTGGTCATCACACCCTGCATCGTGAAACTCGATAATATTAGGCAGGTTTTTACAAGCATAGGCCAGTAGCTCCAATTGGTAGAGCGGCGGTCTCCAAAACCGCATGTTGGGGGTTCGAGTCCCTCCTGGCCTGCCAGCTTGTTGATAAGCAGCTTGTATCGAGGTTGCTATGGAACATGTAGCAGCTTGGAATCAGGCTGCTTGTTTCACGTTTTAAGGCAGTTCGTTTTTCCGAAGGATCTGTATGGCCCATAAGTCAAAATCTCAACGCGCTAAGGCATCTGCTTCTCGCCAAGCTCGCAAAGAGCAAAAGGCGATTGATGAAGCTGCTGCACTGGCCAAAGCCGCTGAGCCGGTAGAGGAGAAGCCTAAGAAGGGCTTTTTCAAGAAGGCCGCTAAAAGCGAATCGACTAAGAACGCTGAGCAAGCACAAGCCCAGTCGAAGAAGGAATCTAAGGATCAACCTAAGAAGAAGTCTCGCTTTGCATTCCTGAAGGATGTCAAGGCCGAGCTTAAACGTGTAACCTGGCCTTCGCGTCAGGACGTTTGGCGTTGGAGCCTGGTTGTCGTTGCAGCCCTGCTCTTCTTCGGGGTCTTCGTCGCCCTTCTCGACAATGTCATCATCACCCCGGTTCTTGTCGCTATTTCTGGTTTGGGGGCATAATCATGGCTAAGAAATGGTACGTCCTCCACACGTATTCGGGTTACGAGAACAAAGTTAAGGAAACCATCAAGCAGCGTGTCGAGATCATGGGTCTCGAGAACAATGTGTTCGGTATCGAGATTCCGACCGAGGTTGTCACCGAAATCAAAGAAGGCGGCCGCCGAGTCGAGTCCGAGAGGAAGGTTTATCCCGGATACGTTCTCGTTCGCATGGATTTGGATGCTCGTAGCTGGGCTGCCGTCCGCAACACTCCCGGTGTAACCGGCTTCGTTGGCAGCAACGGTAATCCTGAACCGCTGACCCGTGAAGAGTTCAATAAGATGATGGGTCGCGATTCGAAGCAGGTCAACGTTGCGCGCAAGACCTCGACTGATATCGAAGTCGGCATGAGCGTCAAGGTTACCAACGGACCGCTTGCCGAGTTCGACGGCGTTGTTTCCGAGGTTTCACCCGAGTCTGGCAAGGTCAAGGTTCTCGTTAGCATCTTTGGTCGTGAGACCCCTGTTGAGCTTTCTTTCAACCAGGTTGCCAAGCTCTAGTTTTTTTGATTCAAGTGTCTTGCGTGCCCACGTGGACTGGGGCTTCTCGCGGAAGGCTTCTTGATAAATAGATCTATCCATTACCGAAAGGATTCTGACAAATGGCCGAAAAAGTTAAGAAGGTCACCGGCTTCGTCAAACTGCAGATTCCTGCTGGTGCTGCCAACCCGGCTCCTCCGGTAGGCCCTGCTCTGGGTGCTCAGGGCGTCAACATCATGCAGTTCTGCCAGGCATTCAACGCCCAGACGCAAGATCAGTCCGGCACCATCATCCCTGTTGAGATCACCATCTACGAAGATAAGTCCTTTACCTTCGTTTGCAAGACGCCTCCCGCGGCTGTTCTCATCAAGGAGAAGCTGGGCATCAAGTCTGGCGCTGGCATTCCTCAGCTGCAGACCGTCGGCACCCTCACCGTTGATCAGCTCCGTGAGATCGCCGAGATCAAAATGCCCGACCTCAATGCCAACACCATCGAGGCCGCTATGGAGATCATCGCTGGTACTGCTCGTTCCATGGGCGTCCGCATCGAGGGTCGCGAGATGAAGAAGAAGTACGTTCCTTCCAAGAAGCTCGCCGAGGTCCTGAAGAACCTGTAATTAGTAATCGATTCCTATCGAATCGATGTAAGTGGAAGAGTTTAACCGCTCGTTATTCACCACGAAAGGAACCACAATGGCTAAGAAGTCCAAGAACTACCGCGCAGCGATCGAGAAGATCGGCGAGAACGAGTACGCTCCTCTTGCTGCTTTCGAGATGCTGAAGGAGATCGCCTCTGCGAAATTCGACGAGACCGTCGAAGCCCACTTTCGCCTTGGCATCGACACCCGTAAGGCTGAGCAGCAACTTCGCGGCACCGTTGCTCTCCCGAACGGCTCTGGCAAGACCGTCCGCGTAGCCGTCTTCGCCGAAGGCGCTGCTGCTGATGCAGCTCGCGAGGCTGGCGCTGACATCGTCGGCACCACCGAGCTGATGGAGGATATTCAGGCTGGCAAGATCGAGTTCGACGCTGCTGTCGCTACTCCCGATCAGATGGCCAAGGTTGGTCGTCTCGGCAAGATCCTCGGCCCCCGCGGCCTTATGCCGAACCCCAAGCTCGGTACCGTCACCCCTGATGTTGCTAAGGCCATCAACGAGCTCAAGGGCGGCCGCGTTGAGTATCGTGCCGACCGTTACGGCATCTGCCACGTTATCCTCGGCAAGTCCAGCTTCACCGCTGAGCAGCTCGCTGAGAACTATGGCGCTGTTTACGACGAGATTCTTCGCATGAAGCCCGCAAGCTCTAAGGGCCGTTACGTGAAGAACATCACTGTTGCCTCTACCATGAGCCCGGGTATCGCGGTTGATTCTTCTGTTACGAAGAACTACACTACTGCCGTTTCTGAGGCGTAGTAGTTAGAATCACACTGGTAATGTGAGAAGGGAGCCTTCGGGCTCCCTTTTTGTTTTGGAGGTTGACCTATGAGGGGTCGTGCACGCGGCGTTATTTTGAAAAGCGATGGCGAAATCGAGGCCATGAAGCATGCTGGACTCGTTTCAGCGGCAGTTCTTCGAGGAATCGGCGAGCTTTGCAAATCGGGCGTCACCACGAAAGAACTTGATGATTTCGCCGAGGAGTTCATTCGCTCTCATGGCGGTAAGCCCACATTCAAAGGCTATTACGGATACCCGGCTAGCATTTGCGCATCGGTGAACGAGCAAATCGTTCATGGCATTCCTTCTAAAAACACCGTTCTACGCAAGGGCGATATCATCTCCATCGATGTCGGTGCTACCGTTGACGGTTGGGCAGGGGACAACGCATGGACGTTCGCGGTGGGCGAGGTCTCTCTTGCTGTAAGGCGTCTGCTTGACGCCACCGAGGAGTGCATGTGGGCTGGAATCGATGCAGCCCGCACAGGGGGCCATTTGGGTGATATCGGTCATGCTGTTTCAGCCGTTGCCAAGCGTGAGGGTTTTGGTGTGGTCCGCGATTTCGAAGGACACGGAATCGGTCGCGACATGCACGAAGAACCTGGCATTCCCAATTTCGGCCGCAGGGGTTCGGGATTGAAATTGGCACCTGGCATGGTTCTTGCCATCGAGCCGATGATCACCATGGGGTCGCCTCGTGTGAAGATGATGCCCGACGGCTGGCTTGCTTGCACGCGAGATGGGCTTCCTTCGGCCCATTTCGAGAAAACCATCGCAGTCACGAAGGACGGTCCGGTGCTTATCTCCGTGGAGCCTGATCATAGTCGTCCGATTTAGTTTTCATAAGACGAGGGGCGCGGGAGCTTTGTGCGGATGTCGCACTCGAGTGCCTGAGGCCTTCTCAGCGCGATCTCTTCCGAATATGATGAGGGCCTTCCTGTTGGCGCAGGAAGGCCCTATTGCTGATTGCTGCTGGGGTTTTGCTGTTAGCGATGCAATTTGCCCGTAAAACGGCTTGCAAGCGATTTCACGATATCCATCTCGGGCACGCGGAAGATCGCGCACAGGCCGAAGATCACCGTTAAGCCAACCAGTCCGCATACGACAAGGTCGACGACTGCGGACAGGATGTTCGCGCCGCCTGGGATGATTTGGTAAAGGACGTAGACCGCAGCGGAGCCGATGATGGTAGCGACGAGCACGCGAGCGGCGCTTGAGGCGATCTTTCCAAGATGGAGTGAGCCGACCTGCTTCTTCAGAAGAATGCACAGGATGATGCAGCAGGTTCCGTAATAGACCAAATCGGCAATGGGCACGCCGGCCAACCCCAACACGTCGGGGCGGCAAAGGAAGGCGTACAGCAGGCACTGCGCAACGACCATGATGGTGCTCACGATAGCGAACCACAGGAACTTCCTGATGCTGGCGAACACGTTGTACAGCAGCATCATGATGGAGTAGACCGGTAGGCTGATCACCCAAAGAGAAAGGATCGAAGCGACGTAGCTTACGTCTTCAGCCGAGAACGAACCAGCGCGGAACAGCATCATCAGCGGTACGGATAGGGCGCACATGATGCCCGCCATGGGGATGATCAAAAGCAGCGTGTTGGAGATGCCGCTTGTCACGTGGTGGCGCAACGTGGCCCAATCGCGTTTGGCAACGGCTTCGCTCATCTCCGTGAACAGGGCGCGTGAAAGCGACACTGCCACAACGCCATAGGGCAGCTGGTACCAGGTCCATGCGTATATAAGCGTCGAAGGGCCGTTGTCGCCCGCCTGCAGCGAGAAGGCGTTGCGACACGAGAAAGCCACCATCGTGCCGATGACGTATACGAATGTGGGAGCTGAGATCTTCAGTGACTCGATGAGCGCTGGGTCGTGCAGGTCGATTTTCGGGGACCAGCGGAATCCTAGTTTGAGCAGAGCGGGGATCTGGATAAGGAACTGCGCCGCCACGCCTGCGGTCGTGCAGATGGCAAGCATGATGATGGCACCCTGCGGGTTGACCTTTGACAGGGGAACATAGGTGAACATCGCGATGATGACGATGATGTTGTTGAGTGCAGGCGCGATGGACGGTAGAAAATAGACGCGGTTCGCATTCAAGAGACCAGTGAGAATGCCTCCGATGCCGTAGAACACGATCTGAAGTGCGAATATACGGAAGAATTGCACTGCGTATACCGTCACGTCGGCCGTTTCGCTTACCGTGAACGTCTGAGTGGCGATAACCTGAGGAGCGAAGACCGTAGCCAAGATAGAGAGGATGCCAAGAACGACAATGGCCAGGTTCAACAAGTTGTTGGCGAACCTGTTACCGCCTTCTTCGCCGAGGTTCTCCTTCTGGGAAAGGTAAACCGGCAAAAACGCCGCCGCAAGAAGACCGCCCGCTACCAGTTCGTAGATGACGTTCGGCATGTTGTTCGCAACCTGGTATGCCGAAGTGACAAGCCCGTTGCCCAGGGCGAAGGCCATCGCCCACGTCCTAATGAGGCCCGTTGCGCGAGAGCCAAGCGTCGCGACGGTCATCAAAGCAGTGGAGCGGGCGACGGAAGCGTCGGCCGCACGTTGCCGGTCATTGCCTTCGGACGCAAGCTGTGTGCTGTTCGCATCGTTGCCCTGGGGTTCTTTTTTCATCTCTGGGGTGTTTGGTTCGGAGTTCAATGTGTTCCCTTTATAAGGTGAGTGATGGGGCGCGGACGTTCGGGAAGCGAATGCGGCCACAATACTGTTACAATTGCAATGCCCTGAGGCAAAGGCATCCGCCTTACGCTCCAGGACATGGAAATAGTGAACCAACCTGCAGTCCCATCTGGGGAATTCATTCAAACAACGGAGAATATCCAGCAGACGGGCGGGAAGCAAGGCAAGCTCATGCGCGTTCTCATCATCGGAAACCAGGCCAACCCCAAGGCGCTCGACGCATCGTTTCAGTTAGTTGCGTACCTTCAGGCAATCGGGCTCGAACCGGTTCTCCTTGACGTCAAGGATCTCCCTGATAGCTCATTCACCTACGGCGCTGGCAAGCTTTTCGATATCGACGAACGCTTGGAGGGCGATTTCGCTCTTGCCATCACGCTTGGCGGCGACGGCACGGTTCTTCATAGCGCTCGCATCACCACGATGATGGATGTGCCGGTGCTTGGCGCCAACTTCGGTCACCTTGGCTTTCTTTGCAATGAGGTCGACGACGGGCTTATCGCGACGGTTGCCGCTGCGCTTGCAGGCGACGTCTCGATCGAGAAACGTTCCACGCTGCGCATCGATGTCGTCTGCGACGGCGACGATGAGATCAGGGAAGCAGGCGAGGAAGTCGCCGGTCCGCGCTCTTTCTTCGCAGTGAACGAGGTTTCCATCGCTCGCGGAGCAGCGGGAAAGATCGTCGACTTCGGTTACGAGGTTTCAGGAGATTACGTCGCGCGTATGCGCGGTGATGGTTTGATCGTCGCCTCGGCAACGGGCTCCACCGCTTACGCTCTTTCTGCGGGCGGTCCGTTGGTTGCTCCCGGCCACAGGGGCATGATCGTCGTCCCTATCGCACCCCATACCCTTAATTCGCGTGCCGTTCTCACCGAGCAGCATGATGTGGTCGAGGTCAAGCTCATCGACGATCCTCGCTACTCTGATGTCACGTTGTTCATTGACGGCGATCCTCTCGAGTTCGACGAGCCCATTCGCCGCGTTATCGTCAGGTGCGGCGACACGCCGCTTCGTTTGGTCAAATACAAGAAGACCAGCTTCTACGAGCAGATCTCGCATACGTTCTTCAGCCAGCAGCTGTAAGGCGCTATTCATTAGGTTCGCAAAGCGGCGCTAAAACGTCGATACACAGCTTCTGCGCAAAATTTTCAGGTTTTCGTTTGCGTGAGCTGGCGTTATGTTTTCGATCCCTGAATTCACAGCTCCTGCGCTCCCGGGTGCTAGGCTTTTATTCAGCGTCGGTGCGATCGATCAGTGGATCAACGGAATATCAATCGCATCTCAAACGCACTACGGAAACAAAGCAGGTTGTTCGATCGGAGGTTTTTCATGAGCGAGCGAACATGCAAGAACGTATGGCGGACCTCAATCACCGACGCTGCAGGTCAAGTTACCATATTTGTCCCTTCTATCGATTCGCTTTCGCTAACTTAGCGGGCGATTGGGGACCGTAGGCATGCTTGCTTGGCGCAAGGCTGATGCAGTTGCGTTTTTGAAAAGGAGGCTCCTTGAGCATCCTATTTGTTACCTTCATTCGCTTTGCATTGTAGTAGCATGAATGCGTCTCCAACAAACGAACCCTAAAAACACGAGGGAGATTTTTTCATGACCAAAACTGTGTCAGTGTCGCAGTTCGTCTCGCGACGCGTATTCTTGGGCGCCGCAGCCGCTCTCGGTGTGGTTGTTGCGGTCGATCCCGCAAAGGCATTTGCCGTCACCTCGGCCGAGAAGCAAGCTGAAGCCGACGAGGTTCGCAATCAGCTTGTCTCTCTTCAGGCCGATCTTGAAAACGCCGCCAACACGTATTACCAGGCAGAGGAAAAGCGCCAGGCTGCCGAGCAGGCGATGGTCGACGCTCAAAAAGAGATCGACGAAACCTCTGTCCGCATCACTCAAATCCAGGATCGCCTTGGCACTCGTGCTCGCGACATGTATCGTTCGGGTCCGTCCAGCTACCTCGATTTCCTTTTGGGTTCCACCTCGTTCGAAGAATTCACCAACAATTGGGACCTTCTGAACACCCTGAACGAGAGCGACGCTTCTCTGGTGGAGGAAGCTCAGTTGCTGCGCGAGCAGCTTCAGGAAGCCCACGACGAGTACGCCCGCCAGGAGCAAGAGTACGCCACTCAGGCGGAAATCGCCCAGCAGGCTCAGGACGAGGCTGCTGGGCGCGTGCAAGAGGCAACCAACCTTATGAATTCGCTTGACGAAGAGGCCCGTCAGCTGCTCGAGCAGGAGCAGGCTGCGGCTGCAGCAGCCGAGGCCGCACGTCAGGCTGCCGCCGCTGCGGCTGCAGCTGGTTCCGCCAATAATAATAACAACAACTACTACGACGGCAGCAACGATAATTATGGCGAAAGCTCCGGCGGTGGCGGTGGGTACTACAACGGCGGCTCGGCGGGCGACAATTCCGCGGTTGTCGGCTATGCTCTTTCCAAGAAGGGCTGCCCGTACGTCTGGGGCGCCGAGGGCCCCGACGCATTCGACTGCTCCGGCTTGGTTCGCTGGGCCTATCTGCAGATCGGCATGTCGCTTCCTCACTACACGGAAAGCCTTAGGGCTTGCGCCACGAACATCGTGCCTGTCTCCGAGGCCCGTCCGGGCGACGTCCTGTACCGCTATGGCCATGTCGGCATCGCTGTTGGCTACGGTGGCGTTCCGTATGTTCATGCTCCCACGTTCGGTGCGGTCGTTCGCGACACCGACGCCCTTTCGTGGTCGGGCTTCACGGCGGCGCTTCAGTTCTAAGCGGCGTTTCTTCAGAAACATCGAACCCCTCTATCGTATAAGCGGTAGAGGGGTTCTCTCGTTGCGGACGGGTTGTTATGCGTTTCGAAAGCCCATTCCCATTGGCCGGTGCTTCGCACGCTGCGGGGCGTTCACGTTGGCCGACGTTGCGTCCCTCACGGGCGCCCGCAGGTTTCTTTTGCGTATCGCCGCAAGCGCCAGTAGGGCCAGGATTTATTTCAGTTGTTTTCCGTTGGTGTCCCAGTAGAAGCGCTTGAACTTGCGGATCTGGTTCTCGAACATGACTTTCGCCCATGCGTTGTGCTGCAACGAGTCGGGTGAATAGTGCAGGGGGTAGGGGTCGGTCGTGGCCTTACGCAGTGCAAGGGCTTGGTTCAGGCGCTCTTTGTTGTCGATGCTCTTTTTCAACACCAGATCGGGCACGCAGCAGTACAAAAACGGGTTGTATGCCTCAGCTTGTTCGATGGGTTCGCCCAGAATGAACTCGCGCACGATGAGCGTGACGAAGTTCACGCCGCCAAGGCTCATATAGTAGGTGTTGCGGCCGCAGCGAGTGTTCACTTCGAAGAAGCGGAAGCTGCCGTCTCGGCTGTCGAACTTGATGTCGAAGTTGGCGAAGCCACGATAGCCGATGTGCTTCAGGATCTTGGTGGCATTGTCAACGATGACCTGCTCCTTCTCGCCGATAATGGCAAGCGGGTTGCCAAGAGCCGTGGGGTCGTGGTCTTGCAGGGCGACAACACCGCCCGAAACCACGCGCAAGTTGCCCTTGGCATCCGAGAAGGTGGTCAACGTGCGGATGGCGTCATCTTCGCCCGGGACGAAGTCTTGGATGACCAGCAGATTGTTGTAATCGGAGGTGCGGATCGAGCGCCAGACTTGCTGCAGCTCGTCGGCCGAGTCGATTTCGTAGATCTTCCTTTTGTTCTGGATAGTGGCATCTTGAAACTGAGCCGAGTTCGAGGGCTTTGCGATCAGCGGGAAGGTGAATTCGTCTTCAGGCAGCGTTTCGGGGCCGTTCGCGCAGTCGAAATACCAGGTCTTGGGGTAGGGGACGTCCAGCTCGTCGCAGATCTCGTAGAAGCGGCGCTTCTGGGTGATCGAGTCAAGCAAATCGAAGTCGATGTAGGGAACCGTGTAGCCGATGGCCTCGAGTCGCTTTTTGCCC
>CAKTWD010000062.1 GCA_934630485.1 uncultured Eggerthellaceae bacterium
CAGGCTGCCGCTGAGGGTCGCCACACCGTTCTCGTTCGTTGGGAGACCACCCCTGACGACCTGGCCGGCATGATCGCTGCCGAGGGCATCCTCACCTCTCATGGCGGCAAGACTTCCCACGCTGCCGTTATCGCACGTGGCATGGGCGCACCGTGCGTCTGCGGCGTTGAGGCTCTGAAGATCGACGCCGAGAAGAAGGAAGTCGTTGTTTCCGGCACCGACGTCGTGCTCCACGAGGGCGACGTCATCTCCATCGACGGCACCACCGGCATCGTCGTTTACGGCGCTGTCGACTTGGTCATGCCCGAGCTTACCGGCGACCTCGACACCATCCTCGAGTGGGCGGACGAGTTCCGTAAGCTCGGTGTTCGCGCTAACGCCGACAACCCCGATGACGCTCAGCTTTCGCGCGATTTCGGCGCCGAGGGCATCGGTTTGTGCCGTACCGAGCATATGTTCCTGGGCGATCGTAAACAGATCATCCAGACTTTCATCCTGAACGAGGACGAGGAAATCCGCCAGAAGGCTGCCGACCAGCTCTACGAGGCCCAGACCGGCGACTTCTACGGCATGTTCAAGGCAATGGACGGCCTGCCCGTGATCGTTCGCCTTCTCGATCCGCCTCTGCATGAGTTCCTTGAGAGCCCCCGTGCCCTCGAGGTGGAAATCGCCAAGGCCGAGGCTGCTGGCGCTCCCGCTGCCGAGCTTGCTGAGAAGCGTGCTCTTCTCGCTAAGATCGACTCGTTCGTCGAGGCCAACCCGATGCTCGGTCTGCGCGGCTGCCGCCTTGGCATCGTTTACCCGATCCTTCCGGTTCTGCAGGTTCGCGCTATCGCAACTGCTGCCGCCAAGCTTAAGAAGGAAGGCCTCGATCCGAAGCCCGAGATCATGATCCCGCTGGTCAGCACCGTTAAGGAGCTTGCTAAGCTTCGCGAGGTCGCCGAGGGCGTCATCGCCGAGGTTGCTCAGGCCGAGGGCGTCGAGCTCGAGCTCGAGATCGGTACCATGATCGAGCTTCCGCGTGCTGCCGTCACCGCTGACGAGATCGCCACTCAGGCTGACTTCTTCAGCTTCGGCACCAATGACCTTACCCAGACCACGTTCGGCTTCAGCCGCGACGACGTCGAGGGCGAGTTCATCCCGCAGTACCTGGAAGAGAAGCTGCTCCCGTACAACCCGTTCGCAACCATCGACCCCGGTGTTGCCAAGCTCGTCGACATGGGCTTCAACCTTGGCCGTCAGGGCAACCCCGATCTTACCGTCGGTGTTTGCGGCGAGCACGGTGGCGATCCCGACTCCATCCATACCTTCAACAAGATCGGTTTGGATTACGTGTCCTGCTCGCCTTACCGCGTGCCGGTTGCCCGTCTTGCTGCTGCTCAGGCTGCGCTTCAGGACTAATTATTCCGAATCGCGTTGCTCGGGCAACGACAGCGAAATCAAAGAAAGGCTCAGAAATGAGCCTTTCTTTTTTATTGCCTGAATTGTCGGGTGGGTTAAGCGAGGCTGCCGGAAGGTTAGGCGATGGTGCCGCCGCATACCACCGAATCGTCGTCGTACACGACAGCGGCCTGACCAGCGGCGCATGCGCGTTGCGGTTCGTCGAAGGTGATGGCGATCTCGTCGTCACCGGTTTGCTCCACCCATGCGTTGCGCGCGGTTTGTCGATAATGGGTCTTCACGGTAAGGTGCTTTGGTTCCGGCAGATCTTCCAGGGCAATGAAGTTCACGCCCTTCACCACGATGCGGTTGCACTTCGTCTCTGCATCGGTGCCTACAATGAGGGCGTTTCGGCTGGGGTCCTTTGCGAAAACATAAAGGGGTTCGGGTGCGGCGACGCCGATGCCTTTTCGTTGACCGACGGTGTAGTTTATCAAGCCGGTGTGTTGCCCGACTTCTTTGCCGCTCATGTCTAGAATAGGACCTGGTTCAAACGAGAAACCCCGACGACGTCTGATGAACGAGGCGTAGTCTCCGTCGGGAACGAAGCAGATGTCTTGGCTCTCGGGCTTTTGAGAGTTCACGAACCCGTGATTTTCAGCTAGCTCGCGCACCTGCGGTTTCGACAGCTCTCCAAGGGGGAAGAGGGTATGGGCTAGCGCGTCCTGATTTAGGTGAAACAGGACATAGCTTTGGTCTTTATTGCGATCAAGCCCGCATTTCAGCAGATAGCGCCCTGTTTCGGGATTGAAGGCACGGCGAGCGTAGTGACCGGTTGCGGCATAGTCGAATCCAAGCTCCTTGCGATATCTCTGAAGTGCCTCGAATTTCACGAAGCGGTTGCAGTCGATGCAAGGGTTTGGGGTTTGGGCGCAGATGTAGCCGTCGCAGAAGCGGTCGATTACATCTGCGTTGAACGTATGCGAATAATCCTGAATGCAATGAGGTATGCCTAACGTCAAGCAAACCTGACGAGCATCTTCTGCATCTTTCGAAGAGCCGCAGGTTCCGTCGTCGTCAAGGCGAAGGTCTTCTCTTTCGAACATCTTCAAGGTGAGCCCCTGCGCTTCAAGGCCGGCTTCTTTCAGGAGAAGCGCAGCGACAGACGAATCCACGCCGCCGCTCATGGCGACAAGAACTCGTTCATTTATGCTGTCAGTTGCTTGGGGAACGACGTTGTCGGTGACCATGCTGTCTTAATGCGCCTTTTCTTGAATGCCGAACGTGGCAGAGCTCAGGTAGCGCTCGCCGGTGTCGGGCAGGATCGCAACGATGGTCTTGCCCGCGTTTTCGGGACGCTCGGCAAGCTTACGTGCGGCGGCGACTGCGGCACCCGAGGAGATGCCAACAAGAAGGCCGTCTTTTGCAGCCAGTTCGCGGCCGGTTTCGAAGGCCTCGTCGTCGGAAATGGTGACGACCTCGTCGTAGATCTGGGTGTTCAGAGTTTCAGGGATGAAGCCCGCGCCAATGCCCTGGATACCGTGTGCTCCGCCGTGGCCCTCGGAAAGGACGGGGGAGGTGGCGGGCTCGACGGCGACAACCTTCACGTTGGGGTTCTTCGATTTAAGGAACTTGCCAGTACCGGATAGCGTGCCGCCAGTGCCAACGCCCGCGACGAAGATATCAACCTTGCCGTCGGTGTCTTTCCAGATCTCGGGACCGGTGGTTGCCTCGTGCGCGGCGGGGTTGGCGGGGTTGGTGAACTGACCGGGAATGAACGAGTTCTCGATTTCGGCATGCAGTTGATCGGCTTTCTCGATGGCGCCGCTCATGCCCTTCGATCCGTCGGTCAGAACCAGCTCGGCTCCGTATGCTTTCATGAGCTTGCGGCGCTCGATGGACATGGTCTCGGGCATCACGATGATGATGCGCATGCCGCGGGCGGCGGCAAGCGAGGCCAAGCCGATGCCGGTGTTTCCGGACGTGGGCTCGATCAGGACGGTGTCTTTGTTGATCTTGCCTGCTGCCTCCGCGCTGTCAAGGAGAGCTTTCGCGACGCGGTCCTTGATGGAGCCTGCGGGATTCATCATCTCTACCTTGCCGAGGATGGTTGCGTTCAGGCCGTGGTTCTTCTCGAAGTTCGAAAGTTCAAGCAGCGGGGTGTTTCCGATAAGCTCGTCAATGCTTTTGCAGATGGTCATGGGTTTGCGCCTTCTTCCTTCACCTTGCCGCGCGGGCGACAGGATCCGTTCCGTTGTTCGCGATAATATTACGGCGATAGGGCGGCATTGTGCCCGAGGATTCGAAAGTGCTTCTTAATTTAACCTGCATGGCTGGTACAATCGCGATAAGCCAGAGACGAAGGGGGCCGCGATGAAGGTTGTCCGCAGGGAAGAGCAGGAAGCGCGCGAGCATGACCTGTTGTGCGAGGGCGCAGCGTTTTCGGACGAAACCGAGGGAAGGGCGCGCTCGACCGAGCCCGATTACCTTCGTAACGAGTACCAGCGCGATCGCGACAAGATCCTCCATACTAAGTCGTTTCGCCGCTTGTCTCATAAAACCCAGGTCTTCTTGGCGGTTGAGGGCGACCATTACCGCACTCGCTTGACGCATACGCTTGAAGTTGCCCAGATCGCGCGCACGGTTGCCCGCGCCTTGGCGCTGAACGAGGACTTAACCGAGGCCATTGCGCTTGGTCATGATCTTGGTCACACCCCATTCGGCCACACCGGCGAGGAGGCCATTGCGCGCAAGATCGCACAGTACCGCGGTTTGGCACCTGTGGGTTTCGCGGGTCCGTCCGACGCCGATCGTCAAGGCATGTTGTTCAAACACAACGAGCAGAGCTTGCGCGTAGTCGAGGTCATCGAGAACGGTGGGCATGGGTTGAATCTCACGCCCGAGGTCCGAAACGGCATTCTGTGTCATTCGGGTGATTTGCGCGCGGAAACGCTTGAAGGGCGCGTTGTCGGCATCTGTGACCGTATCGCTTATATCAACCATGACATCGATGATGCGCTTCGCGCGGGCATTTTGAGCGAAGGGTCACTGCCCGAATCGACGCACCGCCTTTTGGGCTCCAACCATTCCGCGCGCATCGAGACGCTTGTGTCCGACCTGGTCGAGACGTCGGCCGTCAAGGGCGATATCCAACTGAGCCCCGCAATTGGCAAAGCCATGATAGAGCTGCGGTCTTTCCTTTTTGATTCGGTTTACGGAGCGCCGATGGTGCGCATGGAATCTGAGAAGGCGGTTCGCCTTGTCTCGACCCTGTTCGACTATTACATGCAGAATCCCCAGGTGGTTCCCGACGAATATCATGCGATTTCCGGTGGCGACCATTTACGCGCAGTCATCGATTATGTTGCCGGCATGACCGACCGCTATGCGAAAGAGCGCTTCGAGTCGATTTTCGTTCCGCGCTCGATGGGTTTCGATCGACCGTTAGTGTGACGTTTGTCGTGTGATCCGCTTTTTGGATCATTTTGATCGGTTTTACGGCGCAATTGCTATAATCGATCTTCGCATGTTTACAAGAAGCAACATAACCTCCGCCTTCCATGAGGCCTTGCCCATTATCCTTGGCTACGTCGCCATCGGCATTCCGTGCGGCATTCTGAGCGCATCCATAGGGATGAATGCGCTTCAGGTGCTGCTTATGGGCGTGTTGTTTTATTCGGGTGCAGGTCAGTTCATGATTCCCAACATGTGGCTTGCCGGGTCTCCTATCGGGGCGATCATCGCAAGCGTGTCGCTTGTCAATACCAGGCAGATGCTGTATTCGGCGTCGTTCGCGCCGTGGTGCGCCAATGCCCCCAAACGCCTATCTTTCCTGTTTGCCGCAACGGTAACCGACGAGAGTTTCGGCGTGAACATGAACAAGTTCCTCGCCGGTGGTTGGACTGTTCAGGAGTCAACGCTGGTTAACCTGATGTCGCAGACGTCTTGGACGCTTTCGTGCGTTCTTGGCGTGCTGGTGGGCAATGCTATCGGCATTCCCTTGAGCATTGCCGCCTTCGCCATGACGTCTATCTTCATTTGCCTGTTGGCCACCCAGAAGATCTCTGCCGCGAACATCATCGCGGCTGTGTTCGCCATGGTCGGCGTGTTTGTTTGCAAGTGCGTGGGTCTTGCGGGCCCTGCCATCTTGATCGGCGCCATCGTTGGCGTTGCGTGCGCAATCGTGTTCTCTCGCGTGAAAGAGGCGAGGCGCTAACATGGTTTCTCCCATCACTTGGAACGATTTCACCATCATGTTGGTGCTGTGCGTGGTCACCATGCTTGCGTGCCGCGTGCTTCCCTTATTCGTTTTGAAGGGGAAGGAGCTGCCTCCTCGCATCGCCGAGGCACTGAGCTTCATCCCGCCCGCCGCATTCGCGGCGTTGGTTGCCAACGACTTGTTCACGCCTGGCATGTTCGATACAGGTTTTTGGCCGGCAGGCATTCCTCTTCTTGCAGCGTTGGTCGTTGTCGTTGTTGCTCGTTTGACGAAATCGTTGCTTTGGTGCGCTCTTGCAGGTGTCGCGGCATACGCCTTGCTTTCTCTGCTATAGTGTTTTAGTCGCGTTCGCGTCGCGGCTGTGTGCGAAGGTTTTACTTCTGACCTGCATCTTTATTCAATGGTGAATAATTTTCGAAGGCGAAGCTGAAAATCCTTGCATCGCAAGTAGTAAGGCGATATACTACCTAATCGCGTCTTTACTACAGACTTTATTTATGTTTGGTTTGATCATATAGAAGGACTAAAGGAAATGGATATCATTCGCGCAATCGAGCAGCAGCAGTTCAAGCAGGACATCCCTGAGTTCCACGTTGGCGATAACGTTAAGGTTCACTATCGCATCACCGAGGGTAACCGCGAGCGTATCCAGGTTTTCCAGGGCGATGTCATCCGCCGTCACGGCGAGAGCAGCCGCGAGACCTTCACCGTCCGCAAGATGAGCTTCTCCGTCGGCGTTGAGCGTACGTTCCCCGTTCATTCCCCGAAGATCGACCACATCGAGGTCGTTCGTGAGGGCAAGGTTCGTCGCGCAAAGCTCTATTACCTCCGCGACAAGGTTGGCAAGGCTGCCAAGATCAAGGAGAAGTCCTTCCGCTAAGCCTTTTGGCTCAATTGCTTAAAGCCCGTGCTCTTGCGCGGGCTTTTTTCGTTGTAACATGGCTTTTTGCTGTTCCAACTTGTTTGGCAGTTTTGTTTCAGGAGGGCCCGCGATGGCCGCAACCGTACAAGAAATCAAGCAGATGCTTCTTCAGGCTAACGATGAATCGTTCGCGGTGCTTGAGCGTTCCCTGTCGGCAGACACGCGAAAGGGCGTTCGCAGTGCGGTTGAGTCTACAAGGCGTCGTCTTGAGGCGCAGCGAGCCGAGGCAGCTCGTCTGAACGGGCTGTACGAGTTTCAGGAATCCATCGCCGCCGAACGCGGGGGCACGGTGATCCTTGGCCTTGACGAGGTCGGACGAGGGTCGATCGCCGGTCCTTTGGCTGTGGGAGGCGTTGTGCTACCTGCCACGCCCCGTATCGCGGGATTGAATGACTCCAAGCAGCTTTCGCCCGCTAAGCGCGAGGAAATCGCAGCTCAGATTAAAGAACATGCTGTCGCTTGGACTGTTCAGTACGTCGAACCCGACGTCATCGATTCCATCGGCATGACGGCGTCACTGCGTCGCGCTTTTTCCTCCGCCATCGCCCAGATCGAGAAGGCGGGCATCGAGGTTGATGTCGTCTTGCTGGACGGCAATGCAATGCACCTCGATAAACGCGAGGTGAACGTCATCAAGGGTGATGCGCGGTGCGCTTCCATTGCTGCCGCTTCCATTGTGGCTAAAGTCGAGAGGGATGTTTTGATGACCTGTTATGCAGTCGAATATCCCCAGTATGACCTTGAGGACTGCAAAGGTTATGGTTCGGCGAAGCATATTGCCGCAATCAAACAACATGGCCTTTCGCCTATTCATCGCGCGTCTTTCTGCACCTCGTTCATGCAGGAGTCCTTGTTTTAAACCCCTTATAACTTTGCGTGTGGAACAGCGCCCGCGAACTGCTATTTCGGTTCGCGGGCGCTGTTTCGTTGTACTTTGCCCGCCTGTTGCGATCCCGATGGTTGAGCGTTATTTGCTGCTTGATCCTTGATGGATTTCCGTTTGTGGCTGTTGGAGCCTTGCTTGGTGGCTGAAAGGTTGTCCCTGTAGCGTCTTCGGCATCGAGAAAGGATGTGCGATGACGCAAGAACACGAACTTAACGACCGGCAAGAAGACGTTTCGCAGACGAAGGCTTCCTGGAATCAGTCCCTTGGCAAGCGAGGTGAGGACGTTGCGGTTGGTTTCTTGGAGCGCCGCGGCTACGAGATTCTTGAGAGGAATTGGAAATGCCCTTTTGGGGAGGCGGATATCATTGCTCGAGATGGCGACGACGTCGTTTTCATTGAGGTGAAAACCAGAACCGGGGTTGCCAAGGGGCTTCCAGAGGATGCCGTTACCAAGGAGAAACGATCGCGCTACGAGAAGATCGCCGCCTCATATTCGTTGAATATCGAAGGTTACGACACCCCTATCAGGTTCGATGTGATCGCCATCGTTGTGATCGAAAACAAACGGGCTTTGCTTCGCCATCACGTCAACGCCTTTGGGTGCGGTGACTGACGTGGGTGGACGGTGCACGGTTAACTGCGCTACCATTCGCGGCGTTCGAGCTGAGCATGTTGAGGTTGAGGTTGCTGTGAGCAGCGGGCTTCCGGGCTTTCATATCGTCGGCATGACAGACGTGGCTATTCAGGAATCGCGCGTTCGCGTTAAAGCCGCTATCAGGTCGTCGGGTTTTTCCATGCCCAATGAGTTGGTGGTGGTGAATCTTGCTCCAAGCGCTCTGCGCAAAAGCGGCACGGGATTCGATCTTGCCATAGCTGTTGGCATTTTGATCGTTACCGGTCAGGTTCCACCAGACATTGCCAAAGGGAAGATGCTCGTCGGGGAGCTTTCGCTGGAAGGCGCGGTACGGCCTGTCGATGGTTTGCTGGCGTATTCGCTTGCGGCACGTGACTTAGGGCTAGACTTGGTCTGCGCCGCGTATGGATCCGAGATCGTCGAGATAGATGGCGTTCGGCAAGTGGGTGTGGGCATGCTGCGCGACGTGCTAACGGGCAGTTTCGTCCGTATTCCCCGAATAGATTTTTCGGATAAGGGTTTTCAAGTTGATTATTCCGACATCGGGGGAAACGAGCCTGCCAAGCGTGCTCTTCAGATCGCAGCTGCCGGTTCTCATGGCATTCTCATGATGGGTCCGCCGGGGTCGGGAAAAACTATGCTTGCACAGCGATTGCCCACGATACTTCCGCCATTGACGAAAGACGAGGCCCTTGAGAGCGCGCTTGTTCATTCGGTTGCCGGTTTGGGGATCGGGGAGCTGCTGTTGGGACGAAGGCCTTTTCGGTCGCCACACCACTCATCGACAGGTGCGGGCTTGGTAGGAGGTGGCACCCCTGTGCGTCCTGGCGAGGTTTCGCTTGCCCATAACGGCGTGCTCATGCTTGACGAGCTAGCTGAATTCAGACCTGCGGTTCTTCAATTGATGCGGCAGCCCATTGAGGACGGTCGGGTTCTCATAACGCGCGCCGACGGTACGGTGTCTTTTCCATCGAAGTTCATGCTGGTGGGTGCGACGAATCTGTGCCCATGCGGATACCTTGGCGACCCGGAGCGCAAGTGCACGTGTTCGGAGGCTCAGGTCAGGGCATATCGAAACCGCATCGGCGGCCCGCTTATGGATCGGATCGACATGCATATAGACGTCAGACGCGTTCCTGCAGATGAGGTTTTGAATGCAGGAGGGGGAACTTCGTCTTCTCAGTTGCGTGATGGCGTGATGGCATGTCGCGAGTTTCGAGAATGGAGGCGGGGTCGCGATGTCGGGCATAGCGTCGGCGTTTCGGAAGATCTTGTTAGATCGTGTGCCTTGTCCGATGCCGATCAGGCGTTTTATGAAAAGTCCTGCCGCCTTGGCCATATGAGTGGGCGCGGGATGATCAGGACGCTGTCGGTGGCAAGGACGATCGCCGATATGAGGGAGTCCGAACGCGTCGAGAAGCGCGATTTGTGCGAAGCGCTCGGTTTCAGGATTCGAGAGGCAGGTGATTGAGGTGCCGGAGCAGTTAAAAGGCGAAAGGCATGTCGTTCATCGCGGCGGGGTTGGGTACCCAGTGGAACTCGAGGATCTCAGCGATCCTCCCGAATCCCTGTACTTGATAGGTGATCCCGCATCAATGGAGAGCAGCGGTTTGGCTGTCATCGGTTCGCGTCGAGCGACGCCTTATGGTCGAAGCTGCGCGAAGCGCTTTGCGCATCGTGCGGCAGAGCGCGGCGTCTTGGTTGTTTCCGGTGGGGCGAAAGGCTGCGACAGCGCCGCGCATGCAGCGGCTTTGGATGCGATGGGGAAGACCGTTGTGTTCCTTGGTGGTGGGTGCA
>CAKTWD010000063.1 GCA_934630485.1 uncultured Eggerthellaceae bacterium
GGCGTCAGCCTTGACGACATCGCTTGCAAAACCGGCACGGGCGAGGTTGCGGGCAAGGACGACTACGCATGGTTCGTGTGCTATATGCCGTTCGACAACCCGAAATACGTATGCGCCGTGTTGGTCGAGCAGGGCGGTGGCGGCGCTTCCGCTGCGGGTCCCATTGGCGCTCAGATCATGGGCGCTCTTAAGGCGTACGATGCCGGCGAGCTTACCGACGTGGGCGTTGTTGCTGCATCAAGCGGCGAGTCGGTCGAATACGGCGGCTCGTCGGGTGGACGAACGGACTAGGAGGGGACATGCCGCAGTTACCGCAGATTTCAACGGTGCGCACAGCCGGTTCGCGAACGCCGCGTATGGTGCGCCCTTCGCGTTTTCCGTCGCTGAACATGCCGCTTCTCGTCGTCATATGCGCGCTTACCGCGTACGGCCTGATCGTCGTGTACTCCGCCGTGTCGTCCGATGTCGATTACAACTTCTCGCGACAGCTGATGGGTGTCGCAGTGGGTGTTGTGGCCATGGTCGCCTTCTGGAAGTTCGATTATCGGCGCCTGTCGGACATGACCAAGATCCTGATGATCATCAACGTCGTGCTCATCTTGTCGCCGCACCTTCCGATTATCGGCGTGAACACCATGGGTGCGACGTCGTGGATCAAGATCGGCATTCAGCTTCAGCCAGGCGAGTTCGCTAAGATCACGGTTATCCTCATGGATGCCAGCATCATGGCTCGCTACAACGGCCACTTGGATGACTTGCGTGAATACCTGAAGGCCGTCGGCCTGATGTTGGTCCCGTTTTTCTGCATCATGACGCAGCCTGACCTGGGAACCGGTTTGGTGTACATCTTCATCGCCGCCGTCGCGCTTGTGGTTGGCGGCGCGCGCCCGAAGTACTTGCTTATAACGCTGGCGGTTGGCATAGCGCTTATTGCCATGGTGTTCGTGGTCGACCAAATCATTTACGAGACCAGCAACCCGCATCAGTACAAGCTGCTCAAGCAGTACCAGCGAAACCGTCTGCTGGTGTTCATGAATCAGGGCTCCACCGACCTCTCCGACGAGGGTTACAACCTTCAGCAGGCGATGATTGCCATTGGCTCGGGCGGTCTGTTCGGCCAGGGATACATGCAGGGAACGCAGCATGCGCTGGGCATCTTACCCGAGGCGCCTACCGACTTCATCTTCTGCGTGCTTGCCGAAGAGCTCGGGTTTTTCGGTGTTCTGGTGCTGCTTGGCCTGTATATCGCGCTGGTTGTAATAGCATTTCGTATTGCGAGGTCATCGAACGACATGTTCGGTTTGGTCTTGGTCATGAGCATCGTCGGCATGTGGTTGTTCCAGATCCTCGAGAACATCGGCATGACGTGCGGGCTCATGCCCATCACGGGTATCCCCCTGCCGTTCATGAGCTACGGCTCTTCGTTCATGATGGTCAACTTCGCCCTGTTGGGTCTTATCGGCTCGGTGTGGGCATGTAGCAATCAGTCCGGGCGAAAGGCGTCCTATGCAACTACCCGTTGATATCACTGCGCTGCTCGACGAGGCAACCAATCTCGAGGCTGCGCGTAAAACCCCGCTTTCTGTTAGCGTTTACATCGACGATTCGGCCCCTGCCGATCTTATCGCCCATGTGCGCAAGTCCTTCGCCAGCGAATTGGCCACGGTGCGCCTTACGCTCAGCTATTTGGGCGACCAGCCCGCAAGCGTATGCCCCACCGATGACGCGGCCATCATCGTCGCTGGATCTTCCGACGTGATTGGGCCTTCGGCTGCGGCTATCCGCAGCGCGGGCGTTCCCGTTATGGTATGCGCCACTCAGCCCGCTCGCGTCGAGCTTATCGCCGCAGCGGCGAACGCGCCTATTCCCGAGGGCGATCTGGTTGTTCCCAGCGATCCCGAGCGAACCATCGCGAAGAACGTTTGCAAGGTGGTTTCGCGCGTCGTTCCCAAGCAGGCTGCCGATATGACGAAGGGCCTGTCCGGCATGATGCACGCCGCGCAGATCACCGAGGAAGAAGCCATGGCCGACCCCATGCCTCTCGACGACGAGGCGGCTGCAGCGCTCGACATGCGCATGGGCGAGTGGATTGCCGTCGCCTGTCGTTCCAAGCGCTTGGCGTTCGCGCTGGCCTTCCCGTTCGTTCGCAAACCGCTTGCCCTTGAGGCTGTTTCTGAAACTGCATTGCAGAACGCGGGTGTTGGTTTGGTTCCGTTCTTGAAGGCGGCCGACATGCCCATCATGACGCTCAATCAAGCGAAGATGGTCCTGCAGATCGCCGCCGCTTATGGACGCCCCATGGGAATGGAACGCGCGAAGGAGATCTTGGCGGTGGTTGGAGGCGCCTTCGGTTGCCGTTCGATTGCCCGTACGGCCGTGGGATATGTTCCCGCACTGGGCGGCGTTATCCGCGCCGGTGTTGGTTTCGGCGGTACCGAGGCTATGGGTCGTGCGGTTATCGAGTACTTCGAGGGCGGCGAGAACGTCGCCGGCGTGACTCGCGTGGTTGAGAAAGCCGCCACTATTGCAGGGGAAGCCGCTTCGCAGGTGTGCGACAGGGTCGCCGAAGTGCGTTCGATGGAAACCAAGCCTGTCGCTTAAACTTATTTTGATCAGCATCGCCTGGATCGCCTTCGCTTGATGCGTCGTGCGATCCAGGCTGTTCACTGCCTGAAGGGAAACCCAGACGATGTCCAAGCTCACTGATCTTTGGCCCCGCGTTCGCGAGATCGTCTCGACTGCCGAGCGTCCTTCGCGATACATCAACCATGAATGGGGAAGCGTCTACAAGGAAGATGCCGATTTTCATTTCTGCATGGTGTACCCCGACGTTTACGAAGTCGGTCAGCCCAACCAGGCACTCCGCATTCTTGTGAACGTCGTGAATGCCCGCGAGGGCCTGTCTGCCGAGCGCGGATTCCTGCCTGCTCCCGATATGGCCGACAAAATGCGCGCCGAGGGCATCCCTATGTTCTCAATCGAAAGCTGCGCGCCCTTGGCCGAGTTCGATGCGGTGGGCGTCACGCTTTCGCATGAGCTTGTTGCCACGAACGTGCTTGAGATGCTTGATCTGAGCGGCATTCCCTTGCATGCCGACGAGCGCTCCGAGGACGATCCTTTCGTCATCGCCGGCGGCCCGTGTGCATACAACCCCGAGCCGTACGCTCCGTTTTTCGACGCGTTCTGCGTGGGCGAGGGCGAAGTCATGCTGCCCGATGGCCTGGAGTTCATCAGGAACCAGCGCAAGGCAGGCGCCACGCGCGCAGAGGTGCTTCGAAAGCTCGCAACCGAGCCTGGCTGGTACGTGCCGTCTCTGTATCGCTGGCGCGATACCGACGAGGCGCAGGCCGCGGGCTCGTGGATCGAGCCGCTTGAAGAGGGTCTTCCCACCCATATCGAGAAGCAGCTGTTCACCGGCTTTGCGGAAAGCCCCGGTTGGGAGCCATGCATCGTCCCGTTCGCTGAGGCCGTTCATGACCGCCTGAATGTCGAGATCTTGCGCGGCTGCGCGCGTGGCTGCCGCTTCTGCCAGGCAGGCATGATGTATCGCCCGGTGCGCGAGCGCTCCGCCGACAACGTGGTGCAGTCCGTTCTTGCCGGCCTTAAGGAAACGGGCTACGACGAGGTCAGCCTGACCTCGCTTTCCACCACCGACCACTCTCAGATCGCCGAGATCCTCACGCGCTTGAACGAGGCATGCGACGGCACGGGCGTGCGTGTCTCCATCCCCTCGCAGCGCCTCGATTCGTTCGGCGCCGAGATGGCTGCGCTGGTTGCGGGCAAGAAGAAGGGCGGATTGACGTTCGCCCCCGAGGCTGGTACGCAGCGTTTGCGCGACGTCATCAACAAGAACGTGACCGAGGAGAACCTGTTCTCGGCTATCGACGCGGCTTTCTCGATGGGGTGGCGTCGTTGCAAGCTGTACTTCATGGTTGGCCTTCCCACCGAAACCGATGACGACCTGCGCGGAATCGCGAGCTTGTGCGAACGCGCTTACGACCGCGCCGTTGCCGCCGTTCCGCGCGAGCAGAAGGGCGCTGTTCAGATCAGCGCGTCGCTCGCCCTGTTCGTGCCGAAGGCTCAGACCCCGTTCCAGTGGGATGGCCAGATCGCTCCCGAAGAGGCCATTCGTCGCGTGAACTTGGTTCGCTCTAGCGTGAAGCGCCGTTCGGTCATCGTGCATTGGCACAATGCGGCAACCAGTTTCATTGAGGCCATCATGAGTCGCGGCGGCCGCGAAACCGCCGCGTTGGTTGAAGGCGCGTGGCGTCGTGGCGCCCGCTTTGACGCATGGGATGAGCACTTCGACGAAGAGGCGTGGGCTGCCGCCGCAACCGATATCGGCATTGACGTTGCCGGTCTTGCTCAGACCACCTTCCCGCTTGACTATGTGCTTCCGTGGGAACATGTCTCCACGGGTGTGAGCACTCGTTTCCTGCGTCACGAGCGCGAGTTGGCGTCGCAGGGCATCACCACCCCCGACTGTTCGTTCGAGCGTTGCTCGGCGTGCGGCGTGTGCCCTGGCATGAAGGTTGAAAACGAGCTCGCGGCTCCTCGCGTGCTTGGCGGATTGAGGTAAGCAGATGAGCGAGAAAAACGTCAATGCTGAACAGACCGGCCGTCGCTTCGTGCTTCGTGCCACGTACATTGAACGCGATCGTCTGGCGCTTCTGTCGCATCTTGAGGTCGCCCATGCTCTTGAGCGCACGGTTCGTCGTGCGGGATTGCCTTTTGCCATCTCGCAAGGCTTTTCGCCGCATATGAAGATCGCATTCGGCGCGGCGCTGCCTGTCGGTGTTGGATCGACGTGTGAGATCTTCGATATCCAGTTGCGCGAGTACGTTCCCGTCGATAAGGCGCTTGCGGCGCTTAAAGCGGCAAGCGTGCGCGACCTGATGGTTCAGGACGCCTATTACATCGACTCGCATGCGAAGGCTGCGTCGGTTGCCTATCCGGTGAGCGTTTACGAGGTCGAGTTCTCGCGCGCTCCCGGCAGCCTGCCCGTTCCTCAGGACATCGTGCGCATCCGTCGCAAGAAAGAGAAGGTGTTTCATGTGGCCGATCATCTGGTCGAGCCCATTATGTTCGACATGGAACGTCCTGAGGTTGCGCATTTCGCGCTCGAAGCGCACGACACCGGCGCCCTTCGCGCTGATCTGTTTATGCAGGAATGCTTGAAGCTGTATAACGACGCGCTGCCCGAAAGCGAACCCGCTTTGACCGCGGTGAGCATCACCCGCATCGCTCAGCGCGAGAAGGCGTAGGGGAGCGCAAGAATTGCAAATCAATGAAGAGCGGTCGGAGCATGCGTTCCGACCGCTCTGATCGTTTTAAGGCGCGAAGCTAAAACGAGAAGAACTCGCGCACCTCGATGCCAAGTGCCTCGCTGATCCTGATCAGCGTGCTGACCTTGACGTCTGAGGTTGCATTCTCGATTTTCGAGATCTCGGCTTGCGTAGTGTCGGCCATGTAAGCAAGCTGACGCTGGGTGAGCTTCTGTTTAGATCGCTCACGTTCCACGGCTCGTCCGAGCTGTTTCTTTTTGGTGGCCATGTCCATGCGGCAAGCGTATTGCCGCTGTAAAGAAAGCTGATATCCTGCAAGATATCAAGCCGCGTTTCAGCGCAGCAATTTCATATCGTGTCGTATATCGCCGCGTCTCGTCTTCATTCAAGACCAAGGTTTTCGATGCGCGTCAGTTCTTCAAGGTTTTTGCCCGCATGACCAAGACCGACGTCCAAAAGGACAGCAACCTGTCCCAGTGCCGTCGACTCGCCGTTCCATGCGGGGTCGCTTGCGATAAGCCCGATTATCTCGCGTGCCCCCTCCAAGATGCTTGCAGTCTCGGCGGCAAGCTCAAGCCGTGCGGCGTGGTATTCGTCCTGGTTGCCCATCCCCGTCCTTTCGATTTCGGTTGATTCTAATGCCTGCTCACAGGGGATAGGGCGTCCGCTTTCATATTGGCAATTCCCGTCCGATAGCTGTTGGGCGGCTGTTTGAAAGGTGTTTGGTCTTGCTCTGACCGTAACGTTTGTCGCGGCTCTGTCGCTGTGGGTGCGCAAGACGTGGGTTATCTGAGCTTGAATACAAGATAGGCGGCGCGGAACAAATCCGACGCCGCCCATCTTGCTTTGTTGCGTTCTTCTACTGGAAGATGACGTTGAAAATGTATTTGGTGATGGCTGAGCGTCGGATGACGCCGACCAGCTTTCCCTCGTCGTCTACCACGGGAAGCTTCTTGAACTTCTTCTTCGCCAGCATATCGGCCACGCGGGCGATGCTTTGATCGGGTCGCGCGCAAACAACCTTGCGTGTGGCGAAGTCCATGACGTTTCGATCTTTCAGGCCGTCGATGCGCTGCTCGAGGGTTTGATCGTCGAAGTACAGCATAGACGCGTCGCCGCCTGTGAAGATGGTTCGCGCACGGTGCTGCGCGATGGCCCCCATGATATCGCCATCGGAAATGAACCCAACGACCTGCTTGCGCTCGTCGACGACGGGCATGCTCGTTACCTCGTTTTCGGCAAGCATGCGAACCACGTCGGAGATCGTGCTGCTTTGCGAGCAGGTGAAGGGGTCTTCGATCATGATGCTTGAAATGGGCGTGCCTTCGAACTCAAGCGGGATGCGCTCGGAAAGGATCTCGGACATGATTTAAGCCTCCTTGGTTTGAGAAGCGGTTTTCTTGGAAGGGCGAACGCTCACGATGGCGTAGATCAGCGACACCAGGCCGATAGCGGCGCAAACCTTGTAGGCGACGCCGGCGCCCGTAGCCGTGGCAACCTGGATGCCGGCATTTGCGTTGGTAGATGCAGTAACGCCGGTCATGACCGTGATGATAAGCGCCGTGCACAAGCCGCCGGCAACCTGACGACCGGTATTGGCGATGGCGTTGCCGTGGGCGATCATGTCGTTTTTCAAGGCATTGACACCCCACGTGTTCACCGGCATGTTCGCCAGCGCCTGGCCGGCAGCTTGCAGCATGCAGAACAACGCAACTACAGCGATGGGCGTGTTCGCCGTCGAAAGCGAGAGCAGGAACAGTGCACCGGTCATCAGCGTCAGGCCGAAGATCGAGATAGCGCGCGGCCCGAACTTGTCGAAGACGATGCCCGAGATGGGGCTGATGATGATGCCGACCGCCGCGGCAGGCAGCATGGCCATGCCGGTTTCGAAAGCCGAGGCGCCCAGAGCGGTTTGCAGAAGAAGCGGCAGCAGCGTGTTGGTAACTAAGCAAGCGGCGTTGATGAGCGTGACGATGATAGCCGCTACGCGGAACTCGTGCGTTTTCAGCGTGCCCAGTTGAAGCAGGGGGTCGTCAATGCGACCTTGGCGAACGATGAACAATACCAGGCAGATCACGCCGGCGGCGATGGGGCCTAGCACGACGATGCTGCCCCAGCCGAACGACGAGGCGCTCGAGAAGCCGTACAATAGGCCGCCGAAAGCAATGGTTGAAAGGGCGACCGAAGGAAGATCGAGTTTCGGGTTCTTAAGCTCGCCTACGTTCTTCAGCATGAAGATGCCCAGAACCAACACCGCGAACGCAAAGGGCACGATCGCACCGATCATCGTGCGCCAACCGTAGGCGTCGATCACGGCACCGCCTACGACGGGGCCGACGGCAGGGCCGGCCGACATCACGATGCCCGCCATGCCCATGGCAGTTCCGCGTTTCTCAACGGGAAAGACCAGCATGGGAACCACCGAGACCAGCGGCATAAGCACGCCTGATCCTGCGGCCTGAAGCACGCGTCCGGCGATGAGGATGGTGAAATCGGGCGCTGCGGCGCACATCAGCGTGCCAAGAGCGAACACCAGCGTGGCTCCGAAGAAGAGCTTGCGGGTGCTGAATTTGTCGATAAGGAATGCCGATACCGGCACCATGATGCCGCTGACCAGCGGATAGATGGACATGATCCATTGCGCGGTGGAGGCGTCGATGTTGAAGTCGGCCATGATAACCGGCAGCGCCGGGGACATGACCGTTTGGTTCAGCAGGGCCAGGAAAGCGCCAAGAACGACGACGGCGACGATGCGGATTTGGGTGCCGGTAATGCGCCCATCGGTGGGTGCGGAAACAGTAGCGCTAGACATAGGTTCCTTTCGCAGTTATGGGAGTTACCTGCCGCGGACCAATAGGGCGGCAACAGGTTGATTCGCGTTTGACAGAGCGCGGATTCAGCTGCGATAGGAGGAAAGCGACTGCTTGAAGGCGGGTTGGGCAATTGCTTTTCGGCAAACGTCGGACAATGCTCCCGACATGGGAAGCTCGCGATTCGGGGTGTATGCCTTGTTCGGTTCGTTCATAGCGGAGAGGTACCCTAACAGCCGATTTCACAAGATTCAAGAGCCGTAACCCAGACGTAAGAATCACTCCAGAGCTTGGGTTCGGCCGCGGTGCGTCTTTCGCTCCAAGTAAGGCGGCTCGCCTCGCGCCTTTGCCGCAGACTCATGTGCAGGTTTTCGGAGCCGCTTTGCGGATTCTCGGATTCGCCGCAATCGGGCTTGGCGATGAGGTAAAGTATTTGGTCGAATTTTCAGTTCAGCCATCTTGGCGCAGCGCAAAGGGGATCTATGGACACCGATCAGAACGTCGCGAACGAGGCCTTCGAGCAAGAGCAGGCGCACCTTAGCGAAACCTACGCCAAGCTTCTTGATATTGAAGCGGAAACCGCAGATCGCATCGCTGAAATCCGTCGTCAGGCCACGAAGGACATGAGCGACATGCGCGACGAGCTTGCGCTTGACTTCTCGTCCGACGACATGGCTATGGAAACCTTAGCGGAGTACCAGTCGATGAACGGCATCATCGAGGGCTACAACCGCGCTATGGAAGTGAGCATGGACCGCTACAAGAAGGTCAAACAGCTTATTCCGCGCGCGTACTTCGCGAAAGTGCAGCTGCAATTCAAAGCTGGCGCCGCCCCGCGCGACATCTACTTGGGAACGGCGGGCATGACCGATGACGACCGCCGCCATTTCATCGTCGACTGGCGAAGCCCCGTTGCCGAGACCTACTATAACCAAGAGATCGGCCCCACGTCGTACCGCGTCGATGATCGCGTGATTCATGCCGATTTGAAGGTTCGCCGTCAGTTCGACATCGACCACGACAAGCTGCGCGCGTGCTTCGACACGACGGTTGCCATCGAGGACCCGCTGCTGCTTTCGAAGCTTTCCGAGCGTCACTCCGAGAAACTGCAGGCCATCACCGCAACCATTCAGCGCGAGCAGAACAAGGTCATCCGTCACGACGACGTCGACGTGCTGCTGGTCAACGGCATCGCCGGATCGGGAAAGACCAGCGTGCTTCTGCAGCGCATCGCGTACCTGTTCTACCGCTATCGCGAGGATCTGGTTCCCTCGCAGGTGCACCTGTTCACGCCCAACCCTGTTTTCGGCAAGTACATCGACAGCGTCCTTCCCGATATGGGCGAGAGCAACCCCCAGATCACCACATGGAACGAGTTCTTCGACCAGCGCGGCCTTACGGGTCGCGGCATGGCCGTTGACGTCCCAGCGCAGAACCTCCGTGCGCTCGAGGAAGCCGTGAAGGGCCTTGCGTTGGTCGACGGCGACTTCAACGACATCGCGTTTGACGGCCGCGTCATTCTGAAGGCGTCCCAGGTTCGCGGCGTCGTGTCG
>CAKTWD010000064.1 GCA_934630485.1 uncultured Eggerthellaceae bacterium
GCAGCCATGCCATCCATGAAAACCGTCGTTCTGGCAACTAACAACGCCCATAAGGTTTCCGAGATCAAAACCGCGCTCGACTTCCCCGGCTGGGAGTTCAAGACGCTTCGCGAGATGGGCATCGAATCCGATCCCGAGGAAACTGCAGAATCGTTCGAAGGCAACGCGCGCATCAAGGCCCAAGCCGCCCGCAACGCCGCCCAAGCCGCCACAGGCAAGCCCGTTGCTGCGCTTGCAGACGACTCCGGCCTGGTGGTAGACGTCCTCGATGGCGCACCGGGCGTTCATTCCGCTCGCTACGCCAGCACCGACGGCAAAGATGCCGACGATAGCGCGAACAACGCCAAGTTGCTTTCAGCCCTTTCAGGCGTCACCGACGATAAGCGCACCGCGCACTTCGCCAGCTCTATCGTCTTCATCGACGAAGACGGCACCGAAACCACCGCTTATGGCATCGTTGAAGGACGCATCGGCCATAAGGCGCAGGGTGAGAACGGCTTCGGCTACGACCCCTTGTTCTGGCCCGACGTGTTCGAAGGCGAGTTCACGCTGGCAGAGGTTCCGCAAGCTCGCAAGAACGAGGTCTCGCATCGCGGCAACGCCCTTCGCGAGCTTCGCGCAAAACTGGAATCCGCCGGCAAATAAAGCAAGAAGCGATCAAGCATCGAGGCTAGACATGGCAAAACAACAGCAGCACAAAACCAACGCGCAGCGAGAGGTGGAAGCAGCTGGTTTTGCCGCCTCTTACCACGGTATCGACGTAGAAGACGGCTTCTCGTTCACGGGAACCCAGCTAGCGGAAATCTTAGGCGAAGACCCCGATCGAGTGTTCAAGACGCTCGTCACTCAAGGAAAATCGGGAGAGCACTACGTGTTCATGATCCCCGTTGCCTGCGAGCTTGACCTGAAGAAGGCAGCGACTGTGGTTGGCGAGAAATCCGTCGCGATGATCAAGGCGAAAGAGCTGTTGCCCCTTACTGGATACGTTCACGGAGGCTGCTCTCCGCTGGGCATGAAAAAGGCGTTCCCCACCGCCATTGACGAAACCGCTGCCCTGTACGATACCATCTGCTTCTCGGCGGGACGCGTTGGGCACCAAATCGAGATGTCCCCCAACGACTTGGCGAAGTTGATCGATCTGACGTTCGCCGACCTCACCGCAATCTAACAAACTTCGTCATCTGATCCATCTGACAATAAGTCGAGCCGCATAGCCCAAGATCGTGGGGCTATGCGGCTCTTCGATTACGTCGCCGCTTGCAAACAAAAGTTAAAGGGATCGTGCCGACCACGACCTTAACGACGGGCGGATGGGCGCTCGCGATTCGCTACCAGTGAGAAACGACGACGTCGCCTTCCTGGGTAAGACCATACAACTCGGCTGCTGCGCCTACTGGCAAGTTCACGCAACCATGGCTACCGTAGCCGATTGCATACATGTTGCCGCCGAAGCCCGGCTGCCAATCGGCGTCATGAAGGCCGATGGCGTTACCGACGAAGGGCATCCAATAGCGCACCTGCGACTCATATATCTTCTTGCCGTTCTCGTATCCAGTCAATTTCGCAGGACTCGATTTGGAGTTGAGCCAGTAGACGCCAACGGACGTGTCGTGCGCTCCGTCAGGCTTGCCGGAAATGCAATCGGATTCCCAAATCAGGTCGCCACTCTCGTTGTACATGCGAACGTGCTGCTCGGCAAGGTCAATATCAACGTAGCGATTGCCCCAATCTTTCTCACCGGCTCCCTTATATACCTCGCCTTCCGAGAGACAGGGAATATCAACCGTCTGAGAAACGCCGCTCTTCACCGCATCGGTTATAGCTGAATGCAGAGCTTCACCATCGACTTCCCAACCGTAAACGCCGCCAGAAACCGTGATGACCTTACCATCGGGGCGTGTGTAGGTGCGCTCAGAGCCAACGGTATCAAGCTTGCCCTGCAGCTCGGCGATATATGCATCAAGCTGACCGCCGTCAAGCGAGACGCTGAAGTCGTCTTCAAGTTTGATCCACTGGGAAATCTGATCGGGGCCGATCGACCCGGCATCGTTTCCAGCCATGACGAGCTTGACCGTCAAACCGCACATACGCGTCGCCGTGTCTGCGGCGGTCTTCAAACGAGCATCCGTCGACAGGATGTCAGCCTTCTTCAGCTCGTTATCCCCCAACGTCACAGAGGGCTGAAAGGACAAGATGGCGATGTCGGCGGCCTTCACCACCGCAGCAGTGTCAAGCGCCGTGCCCGGAACTTCGGCCTTCACTGCGAACTGTTTTTTGACCCCATCGTAAGCGATGGTGGCATTCTGAGGCTGCGTGGCCGTCTTGTTGAACTCCTCAACCTTTTCTTTGAGGTCGGCTTCAAGCGTGGAACCGCCAGAGTAATTGGCCACGAACAAGTCGGTAAGAGCGTGGTCGCTCTGGGAAAGCAAGTAAGGCCACTGCCACGCAGGCAGTGCCTCGTGCATCTTCTTAACGATGGCGGCAGAGTCGATCTTGACGCCTGCGCGAGTGGTGTCGATGGTGTAGTTGAATCCATCACCCGAGACGGTAAGCTGGTAATCGCCCACCGCTTCATCGAGTTGAGCGGCAACTTCGGCGGAGGATCTCATAGACGCATCGATGGCGCCGATCGAAGTGCCTGGGAAAAACCAGTTCGAGAAAAAAGCGATGCCAACGAGGTAGGCTGCCACAAGCAGACCCGCGATCGAACCGAAAACGATGCCCAGGATCTTCTTGACCTTTTTGGAATCGGTCTTTTTCTTCTCTTTCCCTTCGGCTGGAGTCGCCGGGGAAACAGCGCCGAACTGAAATGCATCATGCTCGAAAGAATCGTAGGCACCGGATCCGTCAACGACGGATCCGCGCGCATGCGCCTTCTCGGTCGGGGACAAGGCGCGGGTCGAATCGTCCGAGGTGTTTTCTGCGGTCGAAAAAGCAACGCCCTCGCCTGCAAAAGCGTCAGAAGCCTTGATTGCATCGGCATTGGGAGCGTCACCTTCTGCTGAATCGGGGGCTTCAGGGGCCGCTTGCTCTTCAATTACCTTAGGGTCTTTGCTCTTTTTGACCTTAGGTGATTTACCTTTAGCGTGCTTGCCACGAGACTTGCTCACGTTAGTTCTCATTTCATTCGAATATATGGAGGAACCCCACTGGCCTTTTCGCTTGCGATTGTATCATCGCCCCAGCTGGAAGAAGTCTTTTTTGGATAAACGCACGCGTTCAGCAAACACCGTTCAACTTGACCTCGTTAAGCGACCGCCAGGGGACCTCTCGGCAAACTATCGCAATGAATCACAAGTGCCTCAGTCGACGCAACCGTTGTCCAAAAATTGGCCAGATTGCTTGAAAGATTCCCGATAAAGCGGTGAATAACAGTCGTTTCTCAAGATTTCAGGAAAGCCTCGTGATAATAAAAAGCCTGATCAAACAGCGAATGACTATCTGATCAGGCTTAAAAATGTTGGTGGAGGCGCGGAGAATCGAACTCCGGTCCATACTAGACCCTCGGTCAGGCTCTACAAGCTTATTCGGCGATCGGGTTTGAGGATGCGCGGCTCGTCGACGTGCGTTGCATCCCGAGTCGGTTCGATCTTAGCCAAGGCCATACCGGCTACGTGCCTTGGAGCGTTTCCCTAAAATGACACCGCACCCGAAACGGGAAAAATCTCGGGATTGGCGCGCGCTTGCAAATTAAGCAGCGAGAGCGTAGTTACGCTCGAAAGAAGTGTTCTTGCCAATTAAACTTGACGTTACCCCTGTTTAACGTGGCGAGGAGACCACGACCTGCTCCTCACTTCAGACCTACCATGTCGAAACCAGTCGCCCCCGTTGAGCGCGGCGAAAACCGCAAAGGGGAGAAGGCCCCACCTTTTCAAAGATCTTGCGACCGGTATGCCTTGCACGCGCATGCGCACAATGACAGAGCCCGATTCGCTAGATGGAGAATTATACGCACTTCTCCCCTTGTCAGCAAGTGCCCCGAATCGGAATATAGAGTCAAACGATCTTGAACGACAATCCAATCTCCTCGATCGCAGTTCGCCCACGAAACCGACTATTGAAAAGGAGCTGCCATGACGCTCATGGAAACCCTGCTGGCACGCCACAGCACTCGAAAGTTCACTGGAGAGAAAATCCCACGCGAATATATCGAGCAAATCGCACGCGCGGGCCTTACCGGCCCTGTCGGCCGCAACAAGAAGCCCTGGAAACTGGTTGCAGTTGACGATGCCGAGACCATCGAGAAGCTCTCGGCAGCACGCACGCCGCGCCAAGGCATCTTCGACACCACCACTGCCGTGATTGCCGTGTTCGGAAACCCCGAAATCGCGGATACGTGGATCGAAGACTGCTCGGTGGTCATGACCAACATGCACCTTATGGCGAACGACTTGGGTCTTGGAAGCTGCTGGATCCAAGGACGCGGGCGCCTCACCGAATCGGGGCAAAGTGCCAGCGATTACGTGCGCGACGTGCTTGACGTCAGCGCCGACTGGGAGCTACTGGCCATGCTTGCGATTGGCGCCCTTGACAAAAGCGCCCCTGCCCGCGAACGCGCCGAAAGCGACATCGACATGGCGCCGTTCAGCTGGAACTAAACGCCGTCAAAACAAACGGGCGACGAGGTACGCTACCCCGTCGCCCACCACAAGACATAAGCTACAGCTCGATACGCTCGAAGAATTCCTTGCCCACGCCGCAAATCGGGCACGTATAATCGTCAGGCAACTCTTCGAGAATTTCCACATGACCGCATACCGTGCATCGCCAGGAAATCTTGGGCGCAACGCGATTAGCGGAATCCCCCGCATTCGCCGCATTAGCATCGACGGCCTTTGCGGTGCCTTCTTCCTCTCCAAGATAGCTCGATGCCTTCGGAGGCGTCTTCCCGCCCTTGACCTGATGGTAATAGGCGTAGGTCATCGGATTCGCTGCCGCCTCAACACGCTGAGACTCCTCTACTTCACCAATAAATAGAATATGAGTGCCGAGGTCGACTTCCTGCACCACCTTCGCAGAAAACCATGCGCAGCACTGCTCGGTCAAAATAGGCAGCCCGGCAGTGTCTCGCGCGCTTGCATGACGAGCGAACTTGTCAAACTCGGTCGACGAATGGAACCCGAAAGTCCCGATCAGCTCCATCGTCGCGTCTTCAGACAAGCACGACGCAGTGAAGCGGGCGGACTCCCGCACGGCCGCTGTTGTAGCGTTCTCTTTGTTAAGAGCAACGCTTACCTGAAGCGGCGAAGAAGTTACCTGAACGAACGTATTCGCCACGCAGCCGAAGTTCGCGCCTTCGTGGCAAGCCCCAATGACGTACATGCCATAGCTCAACGAATGGAATGCCGATTTGTCGATCATTTTCTTCCCCTTTCATGCGTCACCGACAATATCCCGCGCAAGCTTGCGCCCGTAAAGGGAAAAAGGGCCCGTCGGGCCCTTTTCCGTTGCGACTTTTCAAGAACCGTCGCCGTCCAATGGCCCTATCCCAACAAGGTGAAACCATCATCTTTCGAGAATCTAAACCCCGCACCAAGCGGGGCCAGCAAGACCCTTACAGACCAACCGCAGGATCGACGCCAAGCTCGGCGCGAACCACGTCGAACGCAGCGGCGATGGCCTTGTCCATGTCGTAGTACTTGTAACCGCCCAGACGGCCTGCGAAAACAACCTTGCCCTCACGGTCGGCAAGCTCGCGGTACTGCTCGTACAGCGCGGTGTTGCGCTCGTCGTTGATGGGGTAATAAGGCTCGTCGCCCGGCTTCCAGTCGGCGGGGTACTCGCGCGTGACAACGGTCTTGGGCTGCGTGCCGAACTCAAAATGCTTGTGCTCGATGACGCGGGTGTAGGGCACCTCGCGCTCGTTGTAGTTCATGACGGCGACGCCTTGGTGGTCGGCCTCGTCAAGAACCTCGGTCTCGAAACGCAGGCTGCGGTACTCAAGCTGACCCAGGCTGTAGTCGTAGAACGAGTCGATGGGGCCGCAGTAGACCACGCGATCGGCGATGTCGGGCTGCTCGGCGATGAGGTCTTTATACTCGACGCCCGTGCGAACCTCGACGCCCTCGAGCATGTTGGCCACCATCTTGGTGTAGCCGCCCATGGGGATGCCCTGGAAGCGGTCGTTGAAATAGTTGTTGTCGTAAGTGAAGCGGCACGGCAGGCGCTTGATGATGGAGGCGGGCAGGTCCTTGCAGTCGCGGCCCCACTGCTTCTCGGTGTAACCCTTCACCAGCTTCTCGAAGATATCGCGGCCAACAAGCGAAAGGGCCTGCTCCTCAAGGTTCTGAGGCTCGCCGATGCCCTCGGCATCGATCTGCTCCTGGATCTTGGCCTTGGCTTCTGCCGGCGTGACCACGCCCCACATCTTGGAAAACGTGTTCATATTGAAGGGCATGTTATAGATCTCGCCCTTGTAGTTGGCGATGGGGCTGTTCACGTAGTTGTTGAACTCGGCGAACTGGTTGACGTAGCCCCAAACGTCCTTCATCGAGGTGTGGAAGATATGGGCGCCGTAACGATGAACGTTGATGCCCTCGACCTCTTCGGTGTAAACATTGCCGGCGATGTGGTCGCGCCTGTCGATGACCAGACACTTCTTGCCGATCTTCTTAGCCTCGCGCGCAAACACCGCACCAGTAAGACCAGCGCCGACGATCAAGTAGTCGTACTGAGCCATTGGAACAAACCTCCGAATGTCATGTCCGAACGAATTATCTTATGCTTATTCTAGCAGAACAGCACATCGGCAGCGGAGAGGCTAAGTTACCCAACAGCATCAAGAAAGGGGCTACACGATGGGCGACCCTGACAGCGAACTACGAATAGCGCTTCTCACCGCCTCGTTGGTCAGCATTTCCCTCGGGACGTGATGAAAGTGGGAGTGAATGTCATCTGGCAGTTCAAGGTAGTCGCCATATGAGTGGCGAAGAACCGAATCGCAGTTAGCCGGGCGAGCAGCATATGCCCCTCGAACGGAACCCGCAACAAAGAGTAAAGCTCGGCAAAGCTATATCCCAAATTTCCATTTCCTTCGAAATAGCAGTTGTCAATCCACCAATTCAGACCAACTGCCTCATCTTTAGAAACGTAGAGACCCTCGTCCGCCATCTTCTGCTGGTAGCATCGAAAAACCTCGTCAACGACAGCGGCATACTCCGAAGACACATCCATGAAACGCTCTTCTTCGCGCCAATAACGAAGAGGCTTGCCCTCGTCCATCTCACGGATCATTTCCCGTCGAACCTCCAGCAACCTCTCAAAAGAAGAATCAGAAACACTTGAAGCATAATCGAGAATGAAGAGGTCGATGAAACAGGGGTTGTTCACATCGTTTTGTTTAAAACGAATCTGACGGCAATGGGCATACCAATCGAAGCACTCAGTGTTTTGATGCCTGCCATCGTTCTCCACGCTTGCCATAGGCCTAGCGATGTCCCCGCGCGTCATACAAACATCGAGATCGTCGTCCCACGGAATGAACCCTTCATGCCTAGCTGCGCTAAGAAGAGAGCCATACATAAGCATTCACTCGACACCTGCGACCTTGCAAACCTCATCGAGTTCGAAAAGAAGCTAAGCGCACCCCATCTTGTAAAAGACTAAAATCGCCCTGCGCCTTGGGCAGGTCGCGAAAGAAGCGCAACTTTGTTTCCGCCTCGGTTTCTCCGTCGAGAGCGAGAAGAGGCCAAAGCATCATGTTCGAATGAGTGCCGTGCGCATCAAGTTTCACAGAGGCTTTCTCACGAAGGGTTGCGATCTCTCCACGCAACATCGCCGTCTCATTCCTTAAGGCACGAACATCATCGCGAAGCCAAAGAATTTCAGCGAACAGCTCGTGGAACGAGCACGAAGACGGAGGAAGCATGCGCCCCCACAAAATCAGCTAATTTACCCAATTCAATCCACAACGCAATCGACCAGAGCGAATTGCAAATATCAAATCCCAACAGTTTCACTTTGCCGTATTCAAAGGAGAAACAATAGCGTCAAACCCATTTGCTCGGTCGGCGACGAAGCGAATGGGCACAGGCACTATAATGTGAACGCCCAGACACAGCGTGCTATCCCAGCGCCGCCAACATAGCCGAGAAAGACCCTTAGAGTATGACGCAGAGCATGAATCAAACCGCAATGAACAGCAATCCCGCGGTATCGGTGATCCTCCCCATATACAACGTCGAAAAGTATCTGGAGCAGTGCCTCGATTCCGTTTGCAGACAAACGCTTCAAGACATCGAGATCATCTGCATCGACGACGGAGCAACCGATGGATCTGCGAAAATCATCGATCGATTCGCAGAAAAAGACAGCCGCGTCGTGCCAATTCACAAGCAAAACGAAGGCTATGGCAGGGGCGTCAATACCGGTCTCTCGATCGCGCAGGGGCAATACGTCGGCGTCGTCGAGCCCGACGACTACATCAACCCCCGTATGTTCGAAAAGTTGTTCAACGCCGCTAGGAAATTCGATTTCCCTGACATAGTGAAAGGCTCCTACTGGCGCGTCTGCAACGCGGGAACTTCGAGAGAGCGCATTGAACCGAGCTATTACCAAGGCAAGGTTAAATGCGTGAACATGCGCTTTACCATTGATCAAGATGCTTCGCTTCTCTATTACCACCCAAGCATTTGGACAGCCATCTATAAGCGCGAATGGCTGGCTGGCAACAACATCAAAATGAAGGAGATCCCTGGCGCTGGTTGGGCAGACAACCCTTGGCTCATGGAGACGATGCTAGCAGCAAACAGCATCGTCTACATCGACGAACCCCTGTATTACTATCGCGAATTCGAATCGGGGTCCTCAAGCAACGTCAATGACCCGTCCATCATTTACAACCGATGGTTCGATATGGACGAGATACTCAAACGCAACAACATCACTGAACCGCGCATTCTGGATGCCCACTACTCTCGCGGTTGCGCTTACCTGGACATGCTCGAAAGAGACTTCGATCGAAATGACCCCGAAATCGCCGCGGCAATCACGAAGATGCTCTCCCTCATGGACGGGAAAGCAATTATGAAGTCCAAAAATATCTTGCGCGACTGGAAATACGTGTATAGAAAACACGCGCCTCTTAACGAGAAGCTGCTTTACTGGTTGCACCGATAAAGAGCACCGCACAAAAGCGGCGCCAATGGAACTAGAATTCAGTGCATCCTTCCATGAAGGAATCGAAATCGCCCATGAGCGAGTTGAGCTCTTCAACGCCCAGCGCTCGCAAAATATCAACCGATCACCATCGCAACGGAGACAGTATGGCACCTCTCAAACGCCCATCAGAAACGACCAAATGGCTGGCCGCCATTTTAACCTCCATCCTAATCGCTATTTTTTTCGAAATTGCTATTTTCAATTACCAAAGTCTCGAAACATTAACGGCGCCAAAAAAGATTGCTCAAATCAACGACAGCGATCCAGGATGTGCAATCTCGCTCGATTTCTCAAGCGAAGAGGAATGCAGTCTACCAGCCTCGGGCAACTTGATCACACTCACATTAAGGACAGACTCCCCTGAAGAGCTGCAATTTCAAATCTCAATCACCGATGAAGGAAATCAAACACCCTACGAGATTGGGCGAATAGCCGTGTCGGGTCAAAAAACGATTAAAGTCAACCCTTCCGGCAAAATACGTTCGAT
>CAKTWD010000065.1 GCA_934630485.1 uncultured Eggerthellaceae bacterium
GTTCCAGGCTTGGAATGACGGCGGGTATTTCCGTCGCAGCCAGGGTAGGGGCGATTTCGCCGATCACCCATTCACCATTGTCATCCCGCCGCCGAATATCACCGGCATGCTGCATATGGGTCATGCTTTGAACGACACCATTCAGGACACCTGCATCCGCCACGCGCGTATGCAGGGTCGTCCCACGCGCTGGATCCTGGGTACCGATCACGCCGGCATTGCCACGCAGACCAAGGTTGATAAGAAGCTCGCCGAAGAGGGGATCTCCCGTTACGAGATCGGCCGCGAGGCATTCATTCAAGAGTGCTGGAAGTGGCGCGAGCAGTATGGCAACACCATCGTCAACCAGATCAAGGGCATGGGTTGCTCGTGCGATTACGAGGACGAGCACTTCACCCTCGACCCCGATTACGCCAGCGCCGTTCGTCGCCTGTTCGCTGATTGGTACCATGACGGCATCGTTTATCGTGGCAAGCGCATCGTCAACTGGTGCCCGCATTGCGGCACCGCAATCGCTGACGACGAGGCCGAGTACGTGCCCGAGAAGGGTCATCTGTGGCATCTTCGCTACCCGTTGGTCGAGCCTGTTGATGGCAAGGATTACATCGTGGTTGCCACCACGCGCCCCGAAACCATGCTCGGCGATACCGGCGTTGCGGTTTCCCCGAAGGACCCCGAGGCGTCCAAGTTCGTCGGCGCAAAGGTCAAGCTGCCCATTGTCGGCCGCGAGATCCCCATTTTCAGCGACTTCTACGTCGATGCCGACTTCGGCACCGGCTTCGTGAAGGTCACCCCTTCCCACGACCCCAACGACTGGGCAATGGGCGAGCGTCACGACCTTCCCAAGATCAACATCTTCGACGCCACGGCGCATGTGGTCGAGGGTTACGGCAAGTTCTCGGGCCTTTCCCGTGACGAGGCACGCGAGGCCATCGTCGCCGAGTTTGAGGAGCTTGGCCTGCTCGATCACGTTGAGGATCACGATCACTCCGTCATGACTTGCTACCGTTGCCATACCAAGCTCGAGCCTTGGGAGTCGGAGCAGTGGTTCGTCTCGGTCGACGGCCTTAAGAAAGAAGCGGCCCGTGTGGTCGAGGACGGCGAGATCCAATTCCATCCGGCTCGCTGGAAGCAGGTTTACCTTGACTGGTTGGCCAACCTGAAAGATTGGTGCATCTCTCGCCAGCTGTGGTGGGGCCATCGCATCCCCATGTTCTATTGCGATCATTGCGGTTGGCAGGATGCCAGCGTCGAGGACGTGCATGTGTGTCCCGAGTGCGGTAAGGAAGTCCGTCAGGATACCGACGTGCTTGACACCTGGTTCTCTTCGCAACTTTGGCCGTTTGCCACCATGGGCTGGACTACAGACGGCAACGACGCCCCCGAGCTCAAGGCCGCATACCCCACACAGGTTCTTTCCACGGCTCGCGACATCATGGGCCTTTGGGTTGCCCGTATGGTGATGTCGTCCATGTACTGCACGGGCAAGATCCCCTTCGAGCATGTCATCATCCACCCCACGGTCATGGGCGCCGACGGCAAGCCCATGAGCAAGTCGCGTGGTAACGGCGTCGATCCGCTTCGTCTTATGAAGGACTACGGTGCCGACGGCATGCGTTTCGGAATGTTGATGCAGGTCACCGGTTCTCAGGATCTCAAGTTCAACGAGGCGAAGCTCGAGAGCAGCCGTAACTTCGCGAACAAGATCCGCAACGCCGCTCGTTTCGCGAACATGCACCTTGACGGCTACACGCCGGGCGTCCCCGAGCCCACGACGCCTGCTGACCAGTGGATCTTCAGCCGTCTGGCCAAGCTGGTCGCGCGTTTGGATTCTTTGTACGAGGACTTCGAGTTCGGCGAGATCACCCGCGAACTGTACACGTTCTTCTGGAATGAATTCTGCGACTGGTACATCGAGTTCTCGAAAAGCCGTTTGGATGAGAGCAACGACCCGGCTGATCGTCTCGCTTGCCAGCGCAACCTGATGTTCGTGCTTGGACAGGCCATCAGCCTGCTGCATCCCATCATGCCGTTTGTCACCGAGGAGATCTATCAGGAGCTTCCGTTCGACCGCTCTGAGGCCGACTACCTCATCGGCGCCGCGTGGCCCGTTGCCGCCGACCTCGCCAAGTACCAAAACGACGATGCCGAACGTGCTATCGACATGGTATGCGAGACGGTTACCGCCATCCGTGCGACGCGCGCCCGTTACCGCCTGTCTCCCAAGACGCCGCTTGCGGTTTTGGTTAAGGCAGACGCCGGCGATGTCGATCTGCTTTCCGCTCAAAGCCAGCTTATCGAGGCCATGGCCAACACGGAGTCCTTCGGCGTTGCGTCCGATGCTCAAAAGCCGGAAGCCTCAACTGTTGCTCTTTGCTCGGGCTTCGAGGTGTACATCACCCTTGCGGGCTTGGTCGATTTCGAGGCAGAGCGTGCGCGCTTGACCAAGGAACTTGCTAAACTGGAGGCCGATTGCGCCAAGCTTGATAAGAAGCTTTCCAATCCGGGCTTCTTGGCGAAGGCCGCTCCCGAGATCATCGAGAAGGACACGGCAAAGCGTGACGAGATCGCCGACAAGGCAGCTCGCGTCAAGGAACAGCTCGCCGATCTTGCTTAATTTCGCGCAAAGCCCGCATGCGCTGGAAGGCGTCTGCGGGCTTTGCTTTATGTGGTCGCGGTCGCCAATGCGGGTGACTAAATCATCTTTGCTATAATCAGTAACCGTTTCGAGTCGGGATCGCTTTATGCGATCGTCGGCTATTCGTTTTTTTGTTCATCTGTAAAAGGAAGACGAGGATCAACATGGGCGATTTGTTGGCTCAGCTGTGGACTCCCGAGCTTCAGACGGCCCTGACGGCTGTCGTTGTCGTTCTGGTCGTCCTGTACATTCTTTCCATTGTCTGGACGGCGCGTGACGCGTACATGCGCGGGACGTTGTGGTACGCATGGGCGCTTCTGGCCTTGGTGCCGTTCGTTGGCGTCATTGCGTACTGCTTGCTTCGTCCGCCGCTGATGAAGGTCGATCGTGACGAGCAGGAGCTTGAAATCGCCTTGAAGCAGCGAGAACTGATGAAGTATGGCGAGTGCGCGAATTGCGGCTACCCTGTCGAGAATGATTACGTTCTTTGCCCGAACTGTCACACTCGTTTGAAGAACCTGTGCCCGACGTGTCATCATGCTCTCGACCCCGAGTGGAGCGTTTGCCCGTATTGCACGACCCCGATTGGCGGAGCGCCCGCTCAGCGTCGTCGTCGTGCCCCTCAGACTCACGCCGAGGGCGCCTATGGTGCACGCGAGCATGTGAACGCTAACGAGTAATCGTCGTTTACGTTTTGCTTTCGCTGTCTCGATACGTTCGAGCATGCGATACAATGCTTTTGTATGGAGAGAAATTCGACAGATGATTCAAGGAGGATCAAATGGTCGAGGAAGTAACCGTTCAGAATTTTGATGCTAAGGTCCTGAACTCCGACAAGCCGGTGCTCGTGGACTTCTTTGCAACGTGGTGCGGCCCCTGCAAGATGATGGCCCCCACCATTGACGAGATCGCTGCCGAGAACGAGGGCACCTACGATGTCTACAAGGTCGACATCGACGAGAACCCCGACTTGGTCGAGAAGTACGGCGTCATGGGCGTTCCGACCTTCGTCACCTTCGTTGATGGCAAGGTCAAGAACAAGGCCGTTGGCGCTCAGCCCAAGCAGCAGATCCTGAACCTGTTCTAATTGCAGTTCATCTGACGCAATGGAAGGCTCTCCGAAAGGGGAGCCTTCCTTATGTATAGGGGCGAATGCCATGGGCAACACCGCCATGACTACCGGCGTCGCAGAAGATCAGCTGACCATGCTCTTCTCGCTGGTTGGCGACGTGCGCATCTGCCAGGTTGTCGACCCCGAGAAGACCGTGCGTTTCGAGATGCCGAAATACGTCATCGAGCAGCTTTAGCCTTCACGCGCTCGCATACTGAAGATTTTTTCGTCGTAGCTAGATGGAATCAATAAAAAGTGGCTGGGAATTGGATTCTCAGCCACTTTCTTCATTTATGAGACTTTGTGGATGGGTGTTGGGGCTTAACCGCCGTTCTATTCGCATGTCAGGCCGCGCAGGAGGGCTATTTCTTTTGCGTAGCCTGTAAGTTCGTTGGGTGTCTCGAGGATGAACGGCAAATCGCGAAGGCTCGGGTGATTCACGATGCGTTCGAACGCATCGATGCCGATGCTTCCTTCGCCAATGCATTCGTGGCGGTCTTTGCGCGAGCCAAGCGGGTTCTTCGAGTCATTAAGGTGGATCGCGCGAAGCTTCTCGATGCCCAGCACGCGATCGAACTCTTCCAACACGCCGTCAAGATCGTTCACGATGTCGTAGCCCGCATCGTGAACATGGCAGGTGTCGAAGCACACGCCCATCTGGTTCGACAATTCGACGCGGTTCATGATCTCGGCAAGCTCTTGGAAGCTTCGCCCGACTTCAGTGCCCTTGCCGGCCATGGTTTCCAGCAGGACCGTTGTGGTTTGCGCAGGGGAGAGAACCGCGTTCAGGAGGTCTGCGATAAGCTCTATCCCGGCTTCGGTGCCTTGTTTGACATGGCTTCCAGGGTGGAAGTTGTAATAGCTCGAGGGGACCGCCTCCATGCGTTTCAGGTCGTCCTCCATGCACATGCGCGCGAACTCGCGTGTCTCGGGCTTGTTTGAGCAGGGATTGAGCGTGTAAGGGGCGTGGGCGACCAAGGTGCCGAACCTGTTGTCGGCCATGAGGTTGCGCAGTGCCGCAGCGTCTGCGGGGTCGATTGCCTTCGCGGACCCGCCGCGAGGGTTGCGGGTGAAGAACGCGAAGGTGTTCGCGTCGATTGACAGGGCGGTTTCACCCATGGCCAGAAAGCCCTTTGAGGTTGAAAGATGACAGCCGATGGTGAGCATGGTTTCTCCTTGTCAAGCAGAAACGTCCAGCGCGTGTTGCGTGCTGGACGTTATCGAGGCTTTACTTGTCCCCGTAGGTTTTGGGGCTACTCGAATGAGTGCGTTGAGTAGACGGGCTTGTCAACCCAAAGCGTAAGGGAGCCGTTCTTGCGCGTGGCGTTCATGTCGATGATGCGCTGGTTGCTTGACCCGCGGAAGCGAAGCGTGATGTCCTTCCTCTCTTCCTGAAACGGACCGTCAACCAGAACGTCCACGCAGGAAAGCAAGGCATCGGTGGCGCTTGTGTGCCGGCTGCTTTCCGGGTTGATGATGTCCTCGTACAGATCGCCAGTGTATACCCAGATGCTTTTCTGCGGATGGCGTTCCTTTACGCGGGCAAGGAATGGGGCTAGCGCGTGCTGGTTGGCCGGTTCCATGGGTTCGCCGCCTAAGATGGTGAGCCCATCGATGTAGGCGGGCTCAAGGCTTTTGATGATGCCCTCTTCGACTTCGGGGGTGAATTCCTCGCCGAAGTCGAAGTCCCATGTTTGAGGCTGGAAGCAGTTTTTGCAGTGATGCGTGCACCCCGAGACGAACAGGGTGGTGCGCACGCCCTCGCCGTCGGCGATGTCGCAGTATTTGATGTTGCCGTAGTTCATGCTGCTTCACTCGGTTTCGTGCGGGCGTGTTGTTACAGATGCAGGACGCGGTCTTTGATTTCCTGCGTGCGGCCCTGGTTCCAGAATTGCGTTCCGATGTAGCCGCAGGTGCGGCGGGCGACGTTCAGCTTGTCCTGGTTGCGGTTGCCGCAATTCGGGCATTCCCATACGAGCTTGCCATCGTCCTCGACGATTTGGATCTCGCCGTCGTAGCCACATTCCTGGCAGTAGTCGGACTTAGTGTTCAACTCGGCGTACATGATGTTGTCATAGATGTACTGCATCACGCGCAGGACTGCCTGCAGGTTGTCCTGCATGTCGGGAACCTCGACGTAGCTGATGGCGCCGCCGGGGGACAGGCGCTGGAACTGGCTTTCGAAGTACAGCTTCTGGAAGGCGTCGATCTCCTCGGAAACATGCACGTGGTAGCTGTTGGTGATGTAACCCTTGTCGGTGATGCCCTTGATCACGCCGAAACGACGCTGCAGGGACTTGGCGAACTTATACGTGGTGGACTCCAGCGGAGTGCCGTACAGGGAGTAGTCGATGTTCTCGGCTTCTTTCCACTCGGTGCACTTGTCGTTGAGATGCTGCATGACCTCAAGGGCGAACGGGGTGGCTTCGGGGTCGGTGTGGCTGTAGCCGGTCATGTATTTGACGCACTCGTACAGGCCCGCATAGCCAAGCGAGATGGTGGAGTAACCGCCGTAGAGCAGCTTGTCGATGGTTTCGCCCTTCTTCAGGCGGGCAAGGGCGCCGTACTGCCAAAGGATGGGCGCTGCATCGGAAAGCGTGCCCTTCAGGCGCTCGTGACGGCAACGCAGGGCGCGATGGCAAAGCTCGAGGCGCTCGTCGAAGATCTCCCAGAATTTATCCATGTCGCGGTACGAGGACAGAGCGACGTCGGGCAGGTTGATGGTTACCACGCCTTGGTTGAAGCGGCCGTAGTACTTCGGCTTGCTCGGCTCGTAGTTGCCGGCGTTGGCTACGTTGTCATAGCCGTTGCCGGAACGGTCGGGGGTAAGGAACGAACGGCAACCCATGCAGGTGTACACATCGCCGTTGCCCACGGTTTCGCCTTTGGACAGTTTGTACTCGCGCATCTTCTTCTCGGAGATGTAGTCGGGAACCATGCGCTTCGCGGTGCACTTCGCAGCCATCTCGGTGAGATAGAAGTACGGCGAATCCTCGGTGATGTTGTCCTCTTCAAGCACGTAGATGAGCTTCGGGAACGCCGGCGTGATCCAAACACCCGCCTCGTTCTTGACGCCCTGGTAGCGCTGGCGGAGCATCTCCTCGATGATCATGGACAGGTCGTGCTTCTCGGTCTCGTTCTTCGCCTCGTTCAGGTACATGAAGACGGTGATGAACGGAGCCTGGCCGTTGGTGGTCATGAGAGTGACCACCTGATACTGGATGATCTGGACGCCGCGGCGGATCTCGTCGCGCAGACGCTCCTCGACGATCTCGTCGATCTTCTCGCTGGGGGCCTCGAATCCAAGGCTGTCCATTTCGGCAAGGGTCTGAGTGCGGATCTTCTTGCGCGAGATGTCGACGAACGGGGCCAGATGGGTGAGCGAGATGGACTGGCCGCCATACTGGCTGGAAGCCACTTGCGCGATGATCTGCGTGGCGATGTTGCACGCGGTGGAGAAGCTGTGCGGCTTTTCGATGAGCGTGCCCGAGATGACGGTGCCGTTTTGCAGCATGTCTTCAAGGTTCACCAAGTCGCAGTTGTGCATGTGCTGGGCGAAGTAGTCGGCGTCGTGGAAATGGATGAGACCGTTGTTGTGGGCTTCGACGATGTCATGCGGCAGAAGTTCGCGCATGGTGAGGTCTTTGGAAACTTCGCCGGCCATGTAGTCGCGCTGTACCGAAACCACGGAGGGGTTCTTGTTGGAGTTTTCCTGCTTCACTTCTTCGTTGTTGGATTCGATAAGCGCAAGAACCTTGTCATCGGTCGTGTTCTTGTGGCGCTTTTGGTTTTGCAGGTAGCGATAGATGATGTACTTGCGCGCGACGGCGAACTTGTCCAGGCGCATGATCTCATCTTCGACGAGGTCCTGGATCTCTTCGACCGAGACGGTGTGGCCGGCGCATTCGCAGGCATCCGCGACGTTGGCGGAAGCGTACTGGATCTGGCGCTCGGTGAGACGCTCGGATTCGGGGACCTCCTTGTTCGCTTCGCTGATGGCGTTGGCGATCTTGGTGACGTCGAACAAAGCTTCGGAGCCGTTGCGCTTGATGATCTTCATATCCCGGCCTTTCTTTGACAGCATTGTCCAAGGCATGCTTGAACGATGTGGAGGGGTGATTTGCGATGGGTTGATCATAGGTCATTGCGGTTAGGAAAGAAAGGCTTGCAACCACAATATCTTGTGTTCTTAAAACCATAAAGTCCCTAATTATTGTGTTTGCGCAGGTAGAAGGGGGTATTACGCGATCAGAAACGCCAGGGGGTGTCTGTTTTTATCCGGCCCGCTTTTCCGAGTGGTTTCGCGCCGCCGCCGAACGGCATTGTGGGCGAATTGGCGATCATAAGGGGATGCCGCCTGCTGTTTTTGGCCGTGGGGTGCTAGACTTTGCACGGTGAATCAGCGTGAAGGGATCGTTCATGGAGCCGCTCTGATCGAAACGGCGCCTGATGTCTTGGATCGGCATCGGGTTCAGCATGGCAACTCACCTTGGCAACGAAAAAAAGAAAGGATTGTGAGCGTGGACAAGTTTTTCAAGATCAGCGAGCGCGGAAGCACGGTTGGAAATGAGGTCATCGGTGGTTTGACTACATTTCTGGCCATGGCTTACATCATCGCGGTTAACCCGACGTTCTTGCAGGCGGCGGGCATTCCGTTCAATGCCGCGCTGACGGCAACCTGCTTTGGCGCGGCCGTCATGACTGCCGCCATGGGCCTTATCGCGAACAGGCCCCTGGCTTTGGCAAGCGGCATGGGCATCAACGCCATCGTCGCATTCACGTTGTGCGACGCGGGCGGCTTGGGCATCGATTGGCGCGTGGCCATGGCGATCGTCTTCCTTGAGGGCGTCGTCATTCTCGTGTTGGTTGTTTGCGGCCTGCGCAAGGCCATCATGGACGCCATTCCCGTCGACCTGCGCATCGCTATCGGCATCGGCATTGGCTTGTTCATCGCTTTCATCGGCCTGAAGGGCGGCGGCATCATCGCCGACAACCAGTCCAACCTGCTTGGCGCGGGCGATTTCACCTCCCCGGCTTGCATCGTCTCCATCATCTCCATTTTGATCGCCGTCATCCTCACGGTCATGGACGTTCAGGGCGCGCTGCTCATTTCCATTGTGGCGGCTACGATCATCGGCATCCCGTTCGGCGTCACGTCGCTGCCTACGTCATGGGAGTTCGGCCTTGATTTCTCGGCATTCGCGGCTCCGTTCCAGACCGATCCGCAGACGGGTAAGATGGCCATTCTTCAGGTGTTCCTCCAGCCTGCGCTGCTTCTGTTCGTGTTCTCGCTTTTGATGAGCGACTTCTTCGACACCATGGGCACGGTCGTGGCCGTTGGCCAGCGTGGCGACTTCGTGGATAAAGAGGGTAACGTCGAGGACATCCAGGAGATCCTGACGGTCGACTCCGCTGCTGCCATCGTCGGCGGCTTCATGGGCGCAAGCTCGGTCACCACGTTCGTCGAATCCGCTTCCGGTGCTGCCGCCGGCGCACGTACGGGTCTCTCGAACCTCGTCATCAGCGCGCTGTTCGTCGTCTTCGCGTTCTTCGCTCCGATCGTCGGCATGGTTTCGGGTTCTGCCACCTGCGGCGCTCTTACCGTCGTCGGCTACCTTATGATGACCTCGATCGCCGATATCGACTGGGGTCGCATCGAGCACGCGTTCCCCGCGTTCATCACCATCATGGGCATTCCGTTCACGTACTCCATCACCAACGGCATCGGCTTCGGTTTCATCAGCTACGTCGTTATCAAGGTTGCCCAGGGCAAGGCTTCCGATATCAAACCGCTTATGTGGATCGCCGCAGCGGCCTTCTTGGTCATGTTCATCTTCATGT
>CAKTWD010000066.1 GCA_934630485.1 uncultured Eggerthellaceae bacterium
GTCCAAACGGGCTTTCGTGCGGCTCCGCACGAAGCAGTTACCGATACGACGCGTGCGCTTCGCCGTTCGTGGCATATACTGGTGCCACTGAACCGAAGCGCACTTTTCATTTGTGAAGGAGTTTCCTATGAGCGATGCACCTGCCAATGAATTCGATGTCATCGTTATCGGCGCGGGCCCTGCGGGCTTGACGGCCGGTCTGTATGCCGCACGCGGCGGCCTTTCCGTTGCCGTGTTCGAGCGCATCTCGCCGGGTGGTCAGCTTGCGCAGACGTCCGAAGTCGAGAACTACCCTGGATTCCCGAACGGCGCCGAGGGCTGGCAGCTTGCCTTCGATATGCAGCAGCAGGCTTTGAATTTCGGCGTGAAGATCATCACCGAGGAAGTGACGGGTGTCGATTTTTCCGGCGATCGCAAACAGGTCGTCACCCCGAACGGCACGTATGCGGCGAAGAGCGTCATCGTGGCAACCGGTGCCCACCATCGCGAACTTGGTCTTCCCGGCGAGCATGAGCTGCAGGGTAAGGGAATCTCGTATTGCGCCACGTGCGACGGCAACTTCTTCCGCGGCAAGGACGCCATCGTCGTTGGCGGCGGCAACACCGCTGTTGGCGACGCTTTGTACCTCGCTCGTATCTGCAATAAGGTTTACTTGGTCCATCGCCGCGATAAGCTTCGCGCAACCCCCGTGTACAACCAGCGCCTGGCCGAGATGGAGAACATCGAGTTCGTTTGGAATTCAACCCCCGAGGCCATCCTTTCCGAGGAAGGCGTTGTCACGGGTCTTCGCGTGAAGGACGTGAACACCGGCGACCTGCGCGAGATCGCCGCCAGCGCGGTCTTCGTCGCGGTGGGCAATGCCCCCAGCACGGGCTTCCTTGCCGGTGCGCTCGAGCTTGACGGTGCGGGTTACATCGTTGCTGACGAGTCGGGCAAAACAAGCGTGCCGGGCGTTTTTGTTGCGGGCGATGTGCGCACCAAGTCGCTGCGCCAGGTTGTCACCGCCGTTGCCGACGGCGCGCAGGCGGCCGAGAGCGCCGCCGAGTTCATCGCGCTGTAGCCGCCATTCAAAATTAGAGCTGCAAGGAGTGGTTGTAGAATCGCTCCTTGCAGCTTTTTCGTTGTGCGCCTTCTTGCTAGAATGGCGCCATTCCATTTTAGATTCAGTGGGGGACACGAACATGCAAGAAGCGAACATGCGCGAGAAGCTCGAGAAGATCATTAAGGCTTACGAAGAGCTTCAGGCAAAGATGACCGACCCAAGCGTCATCGCCAACCAGAAGGAATACAACCGTCTGGCTAAGGAATACGCGAACCAGGGCCCGTTGGTTGCCGAAGCTCGTGCGTACCTTTCTGCCGAGGATGATCTTGAGGCTGCTAAAGAGATGCTCGTCGATCCTGATATGAAGGAGTTCGCGCAGTCCGAGATCGCCGATATCGAGGCCCGTCTCCCGAAGATCGAAGAGAACATCAAGTTCATGCTCATTCCTGCCGATCCTGCCGACGACAAGGACATCATCGTTGAGATTCGCGCCGGTGCAGGCGGCGACGAGGCCGCCATCTTCGCAGGCGATCTGTACAAGATGTACGAGCGTTTTGCTCAGTCTCGCAGGTGGAAGATCGAGACCCTTGACGTTTCCCCTTCTGACGCAGGCGGCTACAAGGAAATTCAGTTCAAGGTGAAGGGCGATCGCGTTTACTCGGTCATGAAGTTCGAGTCGGGCGTTCATCGCGTGCAGCGCGTTCCCAAGACCGAGAGTCAGGGCCGTATCCATACGTCCACAGCAACCGTGGCCGTCCTGCCCGAGGCTGACGAACTCGAAATCGAGATCAATCAAAACGATCTGCGCATCGACGTGTACCGCGCGGGCGGCCCGGGTGGTCAGTGCGTTAACACCACCGACTCTGCCGTGCGCATCACCCATCTTCCCACGGGCTTGGTCGTTCAGTCTCAGGATCAGAAGTCCCAGCTTCAGAACAAGATTGCGGCAATGGCCGTTCTTCGCGCGCGCCTGTATGACAAGATGCTCGAAGAGCAGCACGCAGCTGAAGACGCCGAGCGTCGCGGTCAGATCGGTACAGGTGACCGTTCCGAGAAGATCCGCACCTACAATGCGCCTCAAGACCGCGTGACCGACCATCGAATCGGGTACAACGGCACCTACAGCGGCGTTCTGACAGGAAACGATTTGGGCGACCTCATCACGGCACTTCAGGCTGCTGACCGTGCGAAGAAGCTTGAGCAGGTCGTTTAAACATGACCGCATCGTCTCAAAGCGCTGCCGGCGAAAGCTGGACGGTGAAGCGCGCCCTCGATTGGACGCGCACCTACCTTCAGTCTAAAGGCGATGGGAACTCGCGGCTTTCTGCAGAGTGGCTGATCTCGGAAGCGTGCGGTATGAGCCGCACGGACCTTTACATGAGTTTTGACCGTCAGCTGGTTAAGGCAGAGCTTGATGTGCTTCACGACTATGTGGCCAGGCGCGCTGCCGGAGAGCCTTTGCAGTACATCACGGGCGAGGTCGCCTTCCGCCATATCATGGTGAAAACCGCCCCCGGCGTTCTTATCCCCAGGCCCGAAACCGAGGTCCTGGTCAGCGAGGCGCTATCGCTTCTTCCTGCGGCGCCGCGCCCGCGTGCTGCCGACGATGGCTTCATAGAGGCGCTTGCCAACGGGGCCGACGTTGTTCTTGAGGGCTCGGTCGAGGGCGATTCTTACGACAACGTGCGCCGCGCTGTTCAGGCTGCGCGAGACGAGGTCGCGTTACGCCAGGGCGATCAGGGGCTTTTGGTTGCCGATATCTGCACGGGCAGTGGCTGCATCGCCTGCTCAATCGCTTACGAACACCCGTCAACGCATGTCGTCGCAACCGATATCGCTCCCGAAGCGCTTGCCTTGGCGGGGCGCAATGCCGCCTCCCTTGGCCTGATGGATCGCGTTGACGTCATCGAAAGCGACTTGGGGGAGGGTATCGACCCTTCGCTCATCGGTTCGTTCGATCTGGTTGTTTCCAACCCGCCATACGTTCCCACCGCAGTTCTCGATGACATTCCCGACGAAGTGTCGAAGTTCGAGCCGCGCCTTGCTCTTGACGGCGGTGCCGACGGCCTTGACTTGTTCCGTCGTTTGGTTGGCTGGTGCGCTTTGGCGCTTAAGCCTGGCGGCGGATGCGCTTTCGAGCTGCACGAGACATGCCTCGACGCAGCGAAGATCATTGCTGAACAGGCTGGCCTCGTTGATGTTCGCGTCGTTTTCGATCTTGCGGATCGTCCTCGCGTTCTTACGGCACGTAAGCCGGTTTAGGTTTCCCGACAGCAAGCAAAACAAAAGGCAGCGAATCTCGCTGCCTTTTCTGTTTGGTGTTTCGCGGCTTGTTTAGAAGATTATCATGAACAAGCTTGCCAAGGCGTAACCGATAAGGCCGCAGCAAGGGAACGTGAGGATCCAAGCGGTAACCATGTTCTTGGCAACGTCCCATTTGACATGGCGGGGATTCTTCGATGCGCCGACGCCCATGATGGCGGCGGTCGATGCGTGCGAGGTGGAGACGGGCATGCCGGTGATCGACGAGATGAACAGCGTGATGATGGTGCTGGTTGATGCAGCGACGCCTTGATATTTCTCGAGTTTGACCATGTCCATGGCAACCGATTTGATGATTCGCTTGCCGCCGATAAGCGTGCCGAGCGAGATTGCCAACGAGCAGGTGATCATCAGCCACAGGGGGAAGCCTGTGGAGCCGTCGGTTTCCATGCCGAACGAAAGAGCAATGCCGAGCATGGCGATGGACATGAACTTCTGGCCGTCCTGGGCGCCATGGAGGAAGGAAAGGGCCGCTGCGCAGATGTCCTGTGTGATGACGAACACGGTTGAAGTCCTGCGTCTGTCGACGCGCGCGAACAGCCACTCGACGACGCGCACGGCAACCCAACCCAGAAGGAAGCCTGCCGCAAGCGAGAAGACCATGCCGTAGATGACCTTCACCCATTCGCCGGGAACAACGCCTGCGAAACTGTTCATCGCAATGGCGCCGCCGGTGATGCCGGCGATGAGGGAGTGGGACTTCGAGGCGGGGATTCCTTTCCACCAGCAGAAGAAACCCCAGCTGATGGAGGCGATCATGGCAGCCTCAAGCGCCAGGAGCGCCATGTGCGTTTGCCCAGAGAAATTGACCATGCCAAACATGGTATGCGCAACGGCGGTGGAAATGTAGGTCATGCCAACCAGGCCGATGAAGTTGAACACGGCGGCAAGGATGAGCGCGGCGGTGGGCGAGAGGCAGCGGGTGGAGACCGCGGTGGCAATCGCGTTGGGGGCGTCGGTGGCGCCCGAAATAATGGTTACAAGAAGCACGAGCAGGATAATGACTGCAAGTGACGGGTACGTGGCCATTTGAGCCACGAACGCAGCGAGTGAAAGGTCCATCGATGTCCTTCAAGCTGACCGATACGGTTTTACACGGTAAATCCCATGCAAAAAGAGTGTAAACGATTGGTAAGTGATTGGGATATGCGAATGGGAAATGGCGCTATCGTCCAGCTAAAGGTCATTTTTTACAGTCCCTTTACAAACGGTTTGCAAAGGGACCTCCTTAGCGCCTTCGCTTCTGTTGTTTGGGTTTGGCACCTCATTCCGTCGATCGGGGGGGGCGGGCGTTGCCTTTGTCGCTCGTAGTCGTCTGCTGCGGTTTTGCAAACTGATTACCGAGACGTTTCGCGGTTAAGGCTTGCAATGTCTCATACCGTGGTATATTCGACAAGTCCTACATTAGCGGTAGACTTTGTCCGCAACGTTTCATTCAACAAGTTAGGGAGATTCGTATGACCAGGGTTTACAACTTTTCCGCCGGTCCCGCCGTCCTTCCCGAGGAGGTTCTCAAGCAGGCTGCCGCCGAGATGCTCGACTACCACGGGTGCGGCATGTCCGTTATGGAAATGAGCCATCGCTCCAAGGAGTTCCAGGGAATCATCGACGCCGCCGAGGCCGATCTGCGCGAGCTTATGGGCATTCCCGACAACTACCGCGTCATCTTCATGCAGGGAGGCGCTACCGCTCAGTTCGCGGCCATCCCCATGAATCTCATGCGCAACAAGGTCGCCGACTACATCGTTTCCGGCAGCTGGTCCAACAAGGCCGCCAAGGAAGCCCAGATGTACGGCCAGGTGAACATTCTGGCAAGCAGCAAGGACGGTAATTTCAGCTACGTGCCCGAAACCGACGGCCTTGAGATCTCGCCCGACGCGGATTACGTCTACATTTGCCAGAACGAGACCATCACCGGCACCACGTATCACAAGCTTCCCGACACTCAGGGCAAGCCCCTTGTTTCCGACGTATCCTCCATGTTCCTCTCCGAGCCTATGGACGTCTCGAAATACGGCGTTATCTATGGCGGCGTGCAGAAGAACATTGGTCCTGCGGGCGTCGCCATCGTCATCGCTCGCGAAGATCTGGTTACCGACGAGGTTCTTGCTGGCACCCCGACCATCCTTAACTGGAAGGTCAATGCGGATAAGGGCAGCCTGAACAACACCCCGCCGTGCTACACCATTTACATTTGCGGCTTGGTTTTCAAGTGGCTCAAAGCCCAGGGCGGTCTTGAAGGCATCGCGGCCCGCAACCGCGAGAAGGCGCAGTTGCTGTACGACTACCTCGATCAGAGCAAACTCTTCAAGGGAACGGCTCGCAAGGAGGACCGCTCCATCATGAACGTTCCGTTCATCACAGGCGACGCCGACCTCGACGCCAAGTTCTGCGCCGGGGCTGCCCAGCACGGCATCGCCAACATCAAGGGCCACCGTTCGGTTGGCGGCATGCGTGCAAGCATCTACAACGCAATGCCCATCGAGGGCGTGCAGGCTCTTGTGTCGTTCATGGAGCAGTTCGAGAAGGAAAACGCTTAATTAAGCCCGTGCGAGGCCTGGGCGGTTGCGTACCGTATGGCCTTTTCCGATTGAAACTTGCTGCCAGTGAGTGAATTTCCTGTTCAGCGAATCGTCGACGTTTTCCAACCGTTGGTTACGTTCTTTCATCAAGGCCCGTCTTCATTTCATGAGGCGGGTCTTTTGCGTGCTATCATTTCATGCGCTTCGTTTCGAAGCATTTTCCAACACATGAAACCAGGGGGATCCATGCCGGTAGATCTTAGCGTATTGAACGGCCCGCAGCGTCAGGCCGCCGAGTGCACCGAAGGGCCGCTGCTTGTATTGGCCGGCGCTGGCTCGGGCAAGACGCGTGTGCTTACATACCGCATCGCTCATATGATCCAAGACCTCGGCGTGGCTCCGTGGGAGATCATGGCCATCACGTTCACGAACAAGGCCGCAGCCGAAATGCGCGAGCGTTTGCAGGGCATCATCGGTGGTCAGGTTCGCGGCATGTGGGTGTCCACGTTCCACAGCATGTGCGTTCGCATCTTGCGCGCCGACGCCGACGTGCTCGGTTTCTCAAAGAACTTCACCATTTACGACGATTCCGATTCGAAGCGTTTGGTGAAGGAGATCATGGCCGAGCTCAATATCGATCCGCGTCGTTATCCCATCAACGCTCTGCGCAATCGCATTTCCACCGCGAAAAACGAGCTGCAGGTTGCGGACGTTTTCGCCGACGCGGCAAGCGACCCGGTGGGAAAGCAGGCCGCGCGCGTTTACAAGGTCATGCAGGAGCGCATGAAGCAAGCCAACGCCTTCGACTTTGATGACCTGCTGCTGTACGCATTCCTTCTGCTGAAGTACCATCCCGAGATCCTGAACGCTTACCAGCAGCGTTTCCGCTATTTGTTGGTGGACGAGTATCAGGATACAAACCATGCCCAGTACGAGCTTACGCGCCTTCTTGCTGCGGGGCATCAGAACATCATGGTCGTCGGCGATGACGACCAGTCCATTTACAGTTGGCGCGGCGCGGACATCCGCAACATCCTTGAATTCGAGAAGGACTACCCCAACTGCGTTACGGTCAAACTCGAGCAGAACTACCGCAGCGTTGGCAATATCTTGGCGGCGGCTAACGCAGTCATCGCCAACAACCAGTACCGAAAAGCCAAGCGCCTTTTCACCGATTCAGAGAACGGCGAGCGTATTCATGTATATACCGCGCCCGATGAGCGCGATGAGGGGCGTTGGATCGCCGGTCAGATCGAGAAGCGCCGCAGCGAGGGCATGAGCTACAACCAAATGGCGGTTTTCTACCGCACGAACGCTCAAAGTCGTATGCTCGAAGATATGCTTCTGCGCGCGGGTGTGCCGTATCGTATCGTCGGCGGCACGCGATTCTTCGAGCGCCAGGAAATCAGCGACGTCATGGCTTATCTCACGCTGGTGGTGAATCCCGCCGACGACATGGCTGCCAAGCGCGTCATCAACGTGCCTCGCCGAGGTATCGGCAAGACCACCATCGAGCGCATCGCGGCCATCGCCGCTGAGAACCGAACCACGTTCATGAATGCGGCTGAGCTTTCCATCGTCGATCCCGATCTGCGTGCTCCCACGCGAAACGCTATCGCTGGGTTCGTATCGGTGTTGAATGAGGCGCGTTCTTATGAAGGCGACCTGCGCAAGGTCATCGAGGCCATCATCGACAAATCGGGCCTGGTCACCGCGCTCGAACTTGAGAACACCGATGAGGCACGCAGCCGCATCGAGAACATCAAGGAATTCCTGGGCGTTGTCGACGAGTTCGTCGACACGCACGAAGACGAAGATGCCGTTTTCGAAGCTCCTACCGCGGCGCTGCGCGATGATGACGGCGATGAGACCGTCCTGTTTGAGGACGGCGGGGCTCCCGCTGTTCGCGTTCTGCGCGGCGACTCTCTGGCCGATTTCGTCGAATGGGTGCGTCTGCGCACCGACCTTGACAGCGCCTCCGATGACGGAACCGCCGTCACGCTTATGACAGTGCACTCGTCGAAGGGCCTCGAGTTCGATTGCGTGTTCGTGGCCGGCATGGAAGAAAGCCTGTTCCCGCATATGAATTCGATGGGCGACTCGTCGGGTATCGAAGAGGAACGTCGCCTTGCCTACGTTGCCATCACGCGTGCGCGCAAGTACTTGTACCTCACCTGTGCTTCGCAGCGCCAGATTTTCGGCCAGACGCAGGTGAACCCGCAGTCGCGCTTCATTGGAGAGATCCCTGATGAGCTTCGTGCGACGTCGGGTGTGGGCTCCGCGGGTTTCTCGGGCACGGGTTGGGAGAAGCGTGGAAGCCGTCGCGGCATCGCTGGTTCCGGCTCGGAAGCCGGGGGAGGGCGCGTGTTCGGCAGGTCGAGCGCTTCGGGCTCGGGCGCTAGGGCACGTGGCGGCTCTTCGAGTTTCGCTCCGTCTCCTGCTGCTCAGAAAAAATCAGGAGCCGCAGGAACGTTCGCCAAGGGCGATGCGGTTACCCATAAGACCTTCGGCCGCGGAACCGTTTCGAAAGTGGACGGCGACACTATATATGTGTACTTCAGCAAGCTTGGTCAGACCAAGAAGCTGCTTAAGGATTACGCGCCCATTGTCAAGATTTCGTAGGGGCGTGAATCGCGGCGTAAAATAGCCAAGGGTATTAGTGAAAGTCCAGCCGATCGAGTCGGCTGGTGTAAGGCCCCGCAGCATGCGGGAATGAAAAGATAAAAGGGGAAGTACATGACGGCACCTACCATCGTCGTTGGCCACAAGAATCCGGATAACGACGCCATCTGTGCGGCAGTCGGCTATGCATACTTGAAGAACGAGCTGGCCAAGCGCGATTCCGATGGCAAGACCAAGCCGACCGAATACGTTCCGGCTCGTCTTGGGCCTCTTCCGCCCGAAACGGCGAAGGTTCTCGAAGAGAACGGCATCGAGCCTCCCATGCTCATCAGCAACCTTCATGCTCGTGTTTCCGATGTCATGACGTCGAATCCGTATTCCATCAAGGCTGACGCTCGTCTTCTTGATGCCGGTCGCGCCATGCGCGAGCACAACGTTCGTGCTTTGGTCGTCGAGAACGAGGACGGCACGTGCCGTGGCCTTATGACCCTGCGCATGCTGGCATGGCGCTATGTTTCCGCTACCGATCTTATGCAGACCGGTGCAGCCGAGAAGGCTGTCGCCGATGACCTTATCGCTTCCCTTGATCAGAAGGTTGAGGATCTCACCGAGGTCGAGGTTCTCAAACTCGACAAGGACGGCATCCTGTCCGAGGCTGTTGACGAGCTTATGACCAGCTCCCTTCGCGAGGCTCTCGTCATCGACGAGCAGGGTCGCGCCGCAGGCATCGTCACTCGTTCCGATGTCGCTGTTCGTCCGCGCCGCAAGGTCATCCTGGTCGATCACAACGAGCTTCGTCAGGCTGCCGACGGCATCGAGGAGGCCGAGGTCGTCGAGATTA
>CAKTWD010000067.1 GCA_934630485.1 uncultured Eggerthellaceae bacterium
GACCAGGAGTGCTCCCGAATGTCGCGGCATACCAAAGGTAAGCGGGCTTCCCGTCGAACGACAATTTCTGCAGGAAATCACGCACAACGCTTGGCAAACCCCACGCATAAGCGGGAGCAACGATGCCAACGGATTCGCCAGCAACTACAAAGTAATAGAGCCCTTCCCTCGCGCAATCGGCAATCGAAACGATATCGTCCCCTGTTGCGTCTGCAACGCGCTGCGCAACGTGTTTCGAGTTTCCCGTAGCCGAAAAATAAAAGATCACAATGCCTCCCCTGGCCTAAGCTGCATCGGCGCGATATGCAGATGGGCAAAGCCGATGAAACGCCTCGCTGTTCGGCCTGCTTTCAAAGCCGCCATCAGCGCATTTCTTCTCGAAGGACGCCCACGTACCGTTTAACCACCCTGATGAACGTTTCCGCGTCTTCCGCAGGAATGGCACCTGCTGCCTTGAACTCGATCTCGCGCATACGTTCGACTACCGGGCGCCACCAACTGCGACCGGCAGGCGTAAGCATCATGATTCTTTCGCGCTTGTCGGTTTCGCTTGGTTGCGAGGCGACGAAATCGCGCATGGCAAGGCGTTTGCAGATGGCGCTTACCGTTTGCTTGCCCATATCGCACGCCTCGCAGATAGACTTCTGTGTCAACCCCTGGTCGTCGTCCCAAAGTGCATCGACAACGTACAACTCGCTAACGTCCACGCCCATCTTCTTTGCGAAGGCGCTATAAGAAACCGAGGCATCGCGCCAGCTGTCCCACATCTCCTTCGAGAAATCTTCGGCCCACATCATGCCTCCCATTCACGTTAGTCAATTTATCGACGATTGTACCGCCAACCGAAACCGTCAAAGCACGACGATCAAAAACGCCCGCCCCTATCGCCAGCCATAGCCCTTCGAATAACGTGTAAGCAAACCAATGGTGAAAATGCTGGCTGCGACCTCGGCCACGACAATCGACCACCAAATACTGTCCGCGCCGAAGAACATCGGCAGCAGTATTACGCACCCCAACTCGAAAACGAAGATCTCAACGAATGCGATAAGCGCTGAAATCTTGCCGTTCTCGACAGACGTGAACATGGCAGAGCCGAAATAGGCCACTCCCATCAGCAAAAACGCGATGCTGTAAACGCGGAACGCATGAACCGTCAGGGTCATTAGACCCTCGTCGTAGCCGGTGAACACAAATGCCAGCGGACGCACCAACATCTGAACAGCCGCGCACGCCACAACCCCTACGAGCAACGTGAGCGTGGCGCCGTTAGCAAACAAGCTGCGCTTCTCGCGGTTGTTGTCCGCGCCATGCTGGTAGCTCATCAACGGCGCCATGCCCTCGGCAAGACCGCCGAATGCCGCGCCAATCAGCATAGACGCGTACTCGATGACCGCATATGCGGCAACGCCGTCCGGCCCGAACAAACTCATAAGCTGCAAGTTGTAGGCCACAGCCACAACAGACACGGCAGCGCATGACACCATCTCGGAAACGCCATTGGTGATCGATCGCGAAAGAATGCGATAATCCCAGCAGGGAGGCACCAATTTCAGCGCGCCCGCTTTACCGCGAGCAAACAGAACGATCATCAAGATGGCTGACGAGTATTCCGCCAGGCAGGTTGCCATGGCGGCGCCTTCTATTCCCATCCCAAACACCGCCATGAACAGAGCATCAAACCCGATATTGACCACACCCGCCGTAAGGGCCGACAGGAAACCAAGCCCCGGCTTGCCCGCAACCGAGCAGAACATCTCGAACACATAGGTAAGCATGAACATGGGCATCGATAGGAAAACGATCCTGCCGTAGGTAGATGCCAGCGGAACCATTTCCTCGGATGCGCCAAGCAGCACAACCACGTTATCCATGAAGATGAAGCCGAAAACCGCGCAAATCGCTCCTGTTACGAAAGTCGCCCATGCGATCAAAGAAAAGGCATGGTTCGCGCCCTTGCGGTCACCCGCACCCAATAACTGGCCAACAACGGCGCTACCGCCAGCACCCATCATGATGCCCAAAGACGAAAGGATCATGACGAACGGGAAAATAAGGCTCATCGAAGCCAACGCGGTTTTTCCAACCAGATTCGACACGAATAGGCCATCAACAATGGTGTAAGCCGAGCTGACGAACATCATCGCCATAGTCGGCAGCGTGTATTTCAGGAGCTTGGTTTTCGTGAAATGTTGCGCGAGGGCTTCCATGCTTTCGTCGCCTTCTAAATTCTTTCTTCGATAATTGGTCTAACAGTTGACTATATTAGTCTATTGATTGACTACATTAGTTCATCGTTAGACTTTTATAAGACATGGCACATTGAAGAAACATAAGGCGAAACCGGATACCCTAGTCGATCAGCCCCAACGCAGGAGCAATGACCTTCGTGTACAAAACCAACCAAATCATCGAAACGCAGAAACCACCCAGCACATCGCTTGCATAATGAGCGCCTAGGTAAATGCGGCTTATGCCGATCATTGCGATGATAAGCGCGAACAGGCAGATCAAAGCCGCCCGGCGACGCGGGTTCTTCTCGTAACGCCAGACATACCATAACAGCAAACCGAAAACTGCCATCGCAACCATAGAATGCCCCGAGGGGAAACTGAACCCCGAAACCTCCGTCAAGCGGAAGACGTCAGGGCGCGGGCGCTGGATCACGAACTTCAGGGCTTGGTTCAAAATCACAACCAACACAAGGTTCAACACGTTGCACCATCCCGGGCGTTTGCCGGGAACGAATGCGGTGGCAACGCACAGCACCACCAGCAACGTCACGGGGGTGGCCAACGCCGAGAAGCTTTCCATGATGGGAGTGAGCCACGGCTGGCGCAAATGCTCGCCGATAAGCCACCAAGCGGCAGCATCAAGCTTCATGTTCTCTTCGGCAAGAACGCTTTCCAGCAGCGCCACGAACACGATGGCGCACACCGACGCCAAGACGATTCCGCGATTGTCGTTGACATACCTAACGAACTCGTGCGCGCCCGTCTTGATTTGCGTTGACTTCCCCAACCTATACAACTCCTTGGCACGACTACATGCAAGCCGCCGAACATATCGCGCTGCAGCCGTTTGAGGCAGCAGCCCATCAACAAACATGATCGACTCGCTCGATATTACAGGATCTTTCTCAAAAGACGTAGTTTGGCACAGTCAAACGGCGCATACCTTGCAGGCACGTCGATCTTCGCGGCGTTGCGCACGATTCCCTTCTTATGGCTGAAGGTGTCGAACCCGAACTTGCCATGATACGAACCCACGCCGCTGTTCCCAACGCCACCAAACGGAAGATGATGATTGGTGAAATGCATGATCGCATCGTTCACGCAGCCGCCGCCGAACGAAAGGCTTTGAATGATACGGTTCGCCTGGGAGTCGTTCTGAGTGAACACGTAGCATGCCAAGGGCTTCTCGAGCTGTTTGATGGCATCGATCACGCCTTCGATGTCCTGGTACTCGATAACGGGAATCAACGGACCGAAGATCTCTTCTTTCATGATCTCGTGATCGAAATCGGCATGCGGGAAAATCGCCGGCGCGATCTTGCGATCGGAGTCGTTGCTTTCGCCGCCGATCACGTCCTCTTCGGTTTGAATCAGGTCAAGAAGCCTACGGTAATGGCGCTCGTTGATGATTTTAGGGTACGAATCGTTGGTTGCAGCGCACGGATAGCGGCGCGCGATTTCGTCCTGTATGGCAGCGATCAGAGCATCTTTCACGCTGCGATGAGCCACAATGTAATCGATGGAAACGCATGTCTGACCAGCGTTAAGCAGCTTCCCCCACACGATTCGCTTGGCCGCGATCTTGATATCGGCCGTCTCGTCCACGATGCACGGGCACTTTCCGCCCAATTCCAACGACACCGGAGTAAGATGCTCGCTTGCCGCGCGCATGACGGTACGACCTACGCGCGCGCCGCCAGTGAAGAAGATGTAGTCGTATCGCTGCGCAAGCAACTGGCCATGATCGATATCCGGTTCGACACAGCAAACATAATGTGGATCGAAGGTGCTGTCGATGATCTGCTTGATAACCTTCGAGGTTCGCGCACTCGAACGTGAGCACTTGAGCACAGCGCAATTCCCCGCCACCATCGCGGCAACCAAAGGCGCAATGGCTAGATCAAACGGATAATTCCAAGGCGACATGATAAGAACCACGCCGTAGGGCTCGGAGTGGATGTAGCTTTTGGCCGGAAACGTGCTGACAGTGCCGCGCACGCGCTGAGAACGGCTCCATTTGCCCACGCTCTTCACAGCCTCGTGGATTTCGTTGTACACCATGGCCACTTCAGTCATGTAACCTTCGGCCTTCGATTTAGACAGGTCTTCGTAAAGCGCATCAAGGATAAGCGCCTCGTTGTCCCTGATGGCATGCTCGAGCTTCTTCAACATTTCAATCCTGAAGCCAACCGACTTCGTGGCATCGGCGTTGAAGAACTTCCTTTGATTTGCGACGATTTCCGCAATCTCGCCCATACGCCATCTCCCCTAACGTCGTTTTGACGCGTTCGGCCGGCAATGGGACCGGCCGTTGATTCATCTTGTAAATGATATACGCGAATACGCCGCAGCCGCAGAAGGATCGGATTCTTCCATGCAAGCGTTTCAAAGGCGATAATCTGAACGAATAAGAGGAACGCATCAAGCGGGTCAGAAGGTTATTCAGCAGGAGGGACCGAAGATGAACCGAACCGACTTCGAGAAACTGGTTTCAAAGCAGTTCGGCGTCGACCCCGAGAACCCCTGGCTCGAAAATCCAGGTCATCGGGTTTTCCGCCACAGCAGAAACAACAAGTGGTTCGCCCTTCTGATGGACGTGCAAAAAGCGAAGCTGGGATTAGGCGGTGAAGGGTCGATCGATGTCGTCAACTTGAAATGCGACCCCGACCTGATTCAGATCCTGCGTCAGCAGGAAGGGTTCTTCCCTGCATATCATATGAACAAGAGCCACTGGATCACCGTGGCGCTTGACCGCGTGGACGACGAAACCATCGCAAGCCTCCTTGCACAAAGCTATGCCCTTACCGAAACCCGGTCTCGAAAGCTCACGTGCGCGGCCGGCAAGGAAACTTCGAGCATTTGATCATTTATAATCCAGCGCATGAAGAAATCACGTGAACATAAGCCGTACGTGGGAGACCTCGGCCAACCGCTTGATACCGCCGCGCAAAAGGCCGAAGTCGGCTTCGGCATGGTGGCGCTGGCGATTGTCGTGGGCTTCATGATCGGCCTTATTGTTTGGGCCGTCTTCTGGGCCTCGTCAGCACTCACCGAGCTGCTGTGGGTTGACGGTCGGGCAAACCTTGAAAGTGCCCTTTCGCAAGCGGACATCCCGTCATGGTGGCTACCCATTGCGTTTTGCGGAATTGGCGGCTTGGTCATTGGCCTTTGGACCCGCTTCTTCGGCGGTCAACCCGAAAGCCTTGAGACAGTCATGGCATCGGTCAAAACCACGGGTGGTTACCAGCTTGAGCGCCCGGGCGCAAGCATCATCGGATTCTTGCTTCCTCTTGTTTTCGGCGGGTCCATCGGCCCCGAAGCGGGTCTTACGGGCATCATTGCCGCAGCCTGCACACGCATCGGCAACAGCCTTAAGGCTGCGGGCATCCGCGTGAAGCAAATCACGGACATCACCGTTTCAGCCGCGCTTTCGGCGGTATTCGCTTCACCGTTCGTTGGCGTTGTTGCAACAGCCGAGGACAGCATGCCCGCACTTGATCCAAGCGATTACGAATTTCGCCGCAAGGTCAAACTTGTCCTATACACCGCATCTGCTCTTGGCGCGATCATCGGTATCGCGCTGTTCACTTCCATTTTTGGGAAAGAAAGCGGCGTTCCTCATTTCGACGGCGTGACGCCTGGCGCCAATAAACTCTGGTGGGCGCTGCCCTGCATCCTGCTGGGCTATTTTGCGGCACTGATCTACCACGCCTCTTCAACCGGTTTCGCGAAGCTCGATGGGCGCTTGGGCGACCACTCTGTTGCCAAGCCCCTTGCAGCCGGCCTGATTTTGGGAGTCCTGGCCGTACCGCTACCCTACGTGCTGTTCCCTGGCGAGGCGCAGTCATTCGAACTCATACACAACTGGGCAAGCGTTTCCGGCACGGTGCTTATCGCAACCGGCTTGCTAAAATGCGCGACAACGCCGCTTTGCATCAACCTCGGCTGGCGCGGCGGCCACTTCTTCCCCGTGATTTTTGCCGGCATCGCCTTGGGCTACGGCATTGCTTCGGTTGGCGGGTTCGAGCCGATGTTCTGCGTCGCCATCACAACCGCCACGCTGGTTGCAAGCGTGCAGCGAAAGGCGCTGGTCGCCATCGCGATGCTTCTGCTGTGCTTCCCCGTGCAAAGCATTCCCTGGATCGGTATCGCCTGCCTAATTGGCGCGTCGCTTCCTCTGCCCGACGCACTTGCAAAGAAACAGCAACCCAAGCAAGAACGAGAGGCTTAAACGCATGTTCAGACTGCGAATGATCGGCAAAATCATCAGGCAAGCAGGTCTTGGCCACATCACCATCGTGTTCTTCGCGCTGTTCTTCCTGTGCGCGCTGGGGATCAAGCTGACAAGCCCCGAAGTTGGAACGCTGGGCGATTCGCTTTGGCTTCGCTTCCAAAGCATGACCACCATCGGCTTTGGCGACCTGCCGACATATCGACCCGCATGCCGTGCCATCTTGGTCTTCCTCAGCCTTGTCAGCGTTTTTTACCTTGCCGTGGTCACGGGCGTGGTGGTTGCCTACTGCAACCAGCTCATCCAAACGCAAAGCAAGAACAGCATTGTCAAGTTGGCATACGACCTTGAGCATTTGGACGAGCTTTCTAAAGACCAGTTGCGCGAGATCTCGCGCCGCGCGAAAGAATTCCGCTGACCCCGCTGATCACTTCGGCGATGTCGGCATCGATGACGATGCTGCGCTCCTCAATTTCGGAGGGGGCATACGCCTCACCTCGATTAACGGTGGCGAAAACGGCACGAGGGTACTTGCCGACCATGCCCCAGAACGGGTACTTGATAATGCCCGGCGTGTTGAACCCAACGCCAAGCTCCAAGAACAGCACTTTCTTGCCAGCTGTACGGTTCAGGAAATCGCGGTAGCGCCTTGCCGCCGAACGCCAGCCCTCATCCTCAACGAACGTATCGTCCGCGCGCAAGTTGAGGCTCATCTCTTGTCCGCAATGCGGACAGCGCGGGATCATGTCGCTTGGGATTGCCGTGCCAACCGTAGTGGCATGCATCGCGCGAATAATTTCCTCGTTGTCGAACGTCTCTTCGCAGCACGGCTCGCTGCACTGAAACAGCCCATAGTCGCCCTGCGTATAGAACAGGCGCTCTTTATCGAAACCAGCCAACTGGAACTGATGATCGACGTTCGTGGTAAGAACGAAATAATCCTTCCCTTCAAGAATGCCCTTCAGCTGGGAATACACTTCACCGACACCGCACTCGTAGCGATTCGCCAAAATCGAAGCGCTCCAGTAGCCCCAGAATTCCTCGCGTGTCGGAAACGGGTAAAACCCCGCCCTATAAAAGTCGTGCACGCCATAAGCATCTTCCCAGGGTTTGCACCATTGAGTGAAACGCTCACCCGAGTAGTCGAAGCCAGCCGATGCCGAAAGCCCGGCACCCGCTCCAACGACGATCGCCTCAGCGCCCTCTATTGCCTGCGCAAGCTGCTTAACTGCAGTTTGATTCATCATCGTCAACCTCTTTCCAACATTGCGGGTCAGCATCATACATATCCCCGGTGTAGCCGTACGTCACCGCCGGGCAACCTCGACACCACCCGAACAGCTCGCATTTAGAGCACTTCTTGAATTGCTTGAAATCCCGCTTCTCTTCCATTGCAGCCGAAAAGAACACATCGCGCAAAGACGAATCAGCTATGTTCCCGACTTTGCTCTCCATGCGACGGCACGCATATACGTCGCCTGTGGGCAGAATCGTCATATGACCCCAGCCGCAATGGCATCCGTCGTAAATAACGCCGGGCTTCGCGTCTTTCGGGATGACGAATTTCCCTTGCTCCCATTGGAGAAGCGTCCAAAGGTGGTCCTTAAGCTGGAAATACGTTTTGCAACCGTTTGCCTGGTGATACTCCATGCGTTCCTGACAAGCCAAAAGAACATCGCGGTACTCAAGCGGCTCCATATGGAACTCCTCGAGCTTCTGACCCGTCGTCGGGCAATAACGCCCGAACGCGAACACATCCACGCCAAGGGCGGCTGCCAGATCGATAAGCTGCGGCAGTTCATGAGCGTTCGTGCTTGAAACGGTATTCATGATGGCAACCCAAATACCTGTGCGCTTCAAGCATTCTACAGCCCGAAGAGTTTCACGGAACGACCCAGGCTTGCGGAACATGTCATGCGTTTGCTCCAAGCCATCCAGCGATAGTTGGTATTTTCGGCAGCCCAACTCTTTCAAACGGGCACAAACCTCATCGTTAAGATGAAACGGGTTGCCCATCATGCACCACATGAAACCGCGATCGTGAAGCAGTTCTGCCAACCGCCAGAAATCCGGGTGAAGAATAGGGTCGCCGCCTGTCACATAGAAATAAGGCTGACGACCAAGCTCTTCGCACAAACGCTGCGCCTGATCAACGATCTCAAGCATGTTCTCCCAGGACATGCGGTCGAAGCCTTTGCACTCCCCATCTGCAAAGATATAGCAGTGCTTGCAGCGCTGATCGCACTCGTCGGTAATGTGCCACTGGAATGCGAATGTAGGTGTTTCAGCCATGACTATTCCCTTTCTTCCTGAACGAATCGAGCCGCACTAACTGGGCACGCCTCGGCGCATGCTCCGCAATGCAGGCAATGCTTTTGCTGAATAACGTAAGGCTCACCTGCAACAATGCATTTCTGCGGACAAACCGCTGCGCATTTGCCGCATCCTATGCAATCGGCGGATATGCGATAGCCGCCCCTCTTAACCCGAGCGCCATTCAGCGTATAAACACCGCGCTCGATTGGTTTCACGCCCAAATTGAAATAATCGAAGGTGATTTCCGAGATCTTGAAAACAATCCCGATGCTTCGAGTTTCACCCGGATAAACGTTCGCCAAATACGGTTGCTCCTGAAAGATGCAGTCGATCCATTTCTTCTGTTCGTCCTGGGGAGCAGGCCGAGCGACGCCGCTCATACGGATCATTTCATTGAACCGCGTATGCACCATGGTCTGGAGATGCCCATCCGCCAAAAGCTGTTTGGACATCTCCTTCCCACGGGCCGTGAAAAAGTACACGGCATCGGGTTCGTAATGGACCGCGCTCACGCAACGGATCTGGGGTAAGCCCGAATCGTCA
>CAKTWD010000068.1 GCA_934630485.1 uncultured Eggerthellaceae bacterium
CAGGGAGGGCATCCCTTACATGGCCGATATCAACGACCTGTGGCCCGAGGCCATGCGCATGGTCGTCGATATCCCCGTCATCAGCGACATTGCCTTCCACCCGTTCGCACGCGACGCGAAAAAGGTGTACCGGCTGCTTTCCGCTGCCGTGGGAACCTCGAACGAATATGCCAGCCGCCCCGAGAAGGACCGCACCGAACCGTACCCTCGCATCACGGTGTACGTCGGCAACGACCTGAAGAAGTTCGACGCCGGCGTGACCGCGCACAAGGGCGAGATCACCAAGCCCGAAGGCGAGTTCTGGGTAACCTACGCCGGAACCCTGGGCGCCAGCTACGATCTGGAAACCTTGATCAACGCAGCCGCCCTGATCAAGCAGGCTGAAGAAGCAAGCGGCCCCGCGCTTTGCTCTGAAGTGGTCACCAGCGAGGAAACCTGCGACCTTAAGGTTCGCGTGAAGATCCTCGGTGACGGCCCGAACCGCGCCGCGCTCGAGCAGCTGGCCCAAAGCCTGAACGCGCCTGTCGATTTCCTGGGCTACTGTCCCTACGATCTTATGGCGGCCTACCTTACCGCCTCCGACATCACGGTGAATTCGCTCAGGAAGGACGCAGCGCAGAGCATCGTCACGAAGATCGGCGATTACCTTGCCGCAGGCAAGCCCATGATCAACACCGGTTCCAGCGAAGAATTCCAAATGAAGGTGAAAACCGACGGCTTCGGCGTGAACGTCGTCGCCGAAGACGCGCAGGCTCTGGCCGACGCCATCACCGACCTCACGAAGCGCCCCAACCGCCGTCGCATCATGGGAACCAGGGCCCGCGACGTAGCCGTTGCCCAATTCGATCAAGATCATTCCTACTTGGCCATCGTCAAACTCATCCGCAATCTCACGAAATAACGCGACTGCGCGAACCTAAGGAGCATCATGAGCTCAAACGCAAAGAAGCAGATCCCGTTCAGCCCGCCTGACATCACGCAAGCAGAAATCGATCAAGTTGTCGAAGCGCTGAAAAGCGGGTGGATCACCACCGGCCCGAAAACCAAGCAGTTCGAAAACGAGCTGTCCGCCTACATGGGCACCCCGAAAACCGCTGCCCTGTCCTCGGCTACCGCTGCTGAGGAATGCGCCTTGCGCGTTTTGGGAATCGGGCCCGGTGACGAAGTCATTGTCCCTGCTTACACGTACACCGCCACGGCAAGCGCCGTCTGTCACGTGGGCGCCACGCCTGTCATGGTCGACTGCGCGCCCGGCTCCTTCGAAATGGATTACCAAAAGGTCGCCGAAGCCGTCACGCCCAAAACCAAGGCCGTCGTCCCCGTCGACCTTGGCGGCAAGATGATCGACTACGACACGCTCTTCGCCGCACTCGACTCCGTCAGCACTGCGTGGTCCCCCGCAAACGACATCCAGGCCGCATACAAGCGCGTGCCCGTCATTTCTGATTGCGCCCACTCCATGGGCGCCGTCCGTCACGGCAAGCACGCAGGCTCAGTGGCCGACTTCTCGTCTTTCTCGTTCCATGCCGTGAAGAACCTGACAACCGCAGAAGGCGGCGCGCTCACCTGGCGTCAGGGCACACAGGACAACGAGGCCATCTACAAGCAGATCATGCTGCTGTCGCTTCACGGTCAGAACAAGGACGCCCTTGCCAAGACGAAAGCCGGCGCTTGGGAATACGACATCGTTTTCCCGGGCTGGAAATGCAACATGACCGACATGGCCGCTGGCGTCGGACTAGCGCAGCTGAAACGCTACCCCGACCTGCTCGCCCGCCGTCGCGCCATCTTCGAGCGCTACTGCGATAACCTTGCCGCCGTGAATTCCATGCCGCTCGACATCCTTCAGCACTTCGGCGACGACGAACGGGGCGGGTGGGCATCCAGCACCCATCTGATGATCGTCAGGCTTGAAGGCAAGGGCGTCGAATTCAGGAACACCCTGATCACGCGCATGGGCGAAGCTGGTGTCGCAACCAATGTCCACTACAAGCCCCTTCCCATGATGACCGCGTATAAGAACATGGGATCTAACATCAACGACTTCCCGAACGCCTTCGCGCAATATCAAAACGAGGTCACGCTTCCGCTGCACACCCTGCTCAGCGATGAGGACGTCGACTACGTTTCCGAGACCTTCACCTCGGTTTACCATGCGCTCGAAACCGAAGGCATTCGCTAACGCTGCACGAAATCGGATAGAATTCGCTTTATGTACCAACACGTATTCAAACGCCTGCTCGACATCGTCATCGGGATCATTGCGCTTGCCCCCGTTTGCCTTGTCATATTGATTTTCGGAATCGCCATCAAGCTTGAAGACGGAGGCCCCGTCTTCTATAATGCGCCGCGCGTAGGCAAAGACGGACGCGATTTCATCATGTACAAACTGCGCAGCATGCGCGTGAACGCGCCTGACCTGGTCATGGAAGACGGCTCCACTTACAACGGCGCCGACGACCCGCGCATGACCAAAGTTGGGGCTCTTCTACGCAAAACCAGTCTTGACGAGCTGCCTCAGTTCCTGAACGTCCTGAAAGGCGACATGAGCGTCATCGGCCCTCGCCCCGACCTGCGCCGCGAAACCGAGCTTTACACCGGCGAAGAGGGACTCAAGCTCACCGTGAAGCCAGGCATCACCGGTTACGCCGCGGTCATGGGACGCAATTCGCTCCCGTGGCACGACCGCCTGACTCTGGACGTATACTACGTGAAGCACATTTCGTTCGCTTTGGATGCAAAGGTCTTCTTCCGCACATTCGCAACCGTATTCAAGCAGGAAGGCATTTACGTCGAAGGCGATGACAACGCCGAATCGGCAAAGGTCGGCGAATAATCAAGGCACTGACGGACGGGCGCACGTTAAAGGGGAGCGCCCAAAAACGAGAGAGGTCACACATGGCAGAAGAACAGAATCCCGATTCATGCAACGGCAGCTGCGGCAGCTGCGGCAGCTCGAGCTGCGGTTCTCGCACCGAAAAGCAGCGCACTTCCACGGCTCGCGCCAACGTGAAGCACGTCATCGGCGTTGTTTCCGGCAAGGGCGGCGTTGGCAAGTCGCTGATTACCTGCCTGCTTGCCTCCGAGCTCACCAAGCGCGGTTACAAGGTTGGCATTCTTGACGCCGACATCACCGGCCCGTCCATCCCCAAGGCATTCGGCCTTAAGGGCCGCTTGACGGGCGACAAGGACGGCATCCTGCCCTTCGAAACCGAAAGCGGCATCAAGGCGGTTTCCACCAACCTCATGCTTGACCAGGAAGACGCACCCGTCGCCTGGCGCGGCCCGGTTGTCACCGGCCTTTTGAAGCAGTTCTTCGGCGACACCAACTGGGAAGAGATCGACTACCTGCTGGTTGACATGCCTCCAGGAACCTCCGACGTGTTCCTGACCGTCATGCAGAGCATGAACCTTGACGGCATCGTCACGGTTTCCGCCCCGCAGCAACTGGTCTCCATGATCGTTGGCAAGGCGGTCAATCTGGCGCACGAGATGAACATTCCCGTGCTTGGTTTGGTCGAGAACATGGCCTATTTCAAGTGCGACGAGTGTAACAAGAAGCATTTCATCTTCGGCGAACCCCAGGGCGCCGAAATCGCCGAGCACTACGGCATTCCCGCCTGCGCCACCCTGCCCCTTGACCCCAGCTTCGCCAAGCTGGTCGACGCCGGCAAGGTTGAGGAATACGACGTCGAAGGCGCGCTTGATCCCGTCATCGACCAGATCATCGCCCTTCCCGCCAAGGAGAACGCCACGCAGGATTAATTCCTCGTATCATAGCGCATCAACTGAAATCGCCCTTCCGAACTGCTTCGGAAGGGCGATTGTCATATAGGCCACCTTGGATCAAGCGGTACCCTATGCAGCCGCTTCTGCCGCTTTCTTCACGTTGGCGGCCATGCGCTTGTACTGGCTTAAGAACAAGACCGCGGCAAGAACAATGGGGACGAGCATGCACAGCCACATCCACGAGTACGCCGTGCTCTCGGCTCCGGCAATGGGAAGAAACACGTCAATGAGCACACCCGCAAGCGCCGGGCCCAGCAAGTTGCCAACATCAAGACCGGTGTACGTGGTGTTGGTGCCTGCCCCGGTGTGATCGGGCGGCACCATCCGCAACGCCAAAGCCTGAACCAGCGGGTTGCACACACCGAAGCCGCACGAACCCACAACGGCCGCCAGCAAGAACATCGGAAGCGTCGTTGCCTGCGAGATTATGACGTACGAGGCACCGAATGCGATGAAAGCGAAAATCAGAATGGCCTTGGTGCCGTGAACGTCGGACATCCTTCCGAAAAACGGACGCGTGACCAACATGCACAGGGCATATACCGTGAAATACAAAGCGATGTGGTCCACCCCAAGCAGCGTTCCGTAAATAACCAAGAACGATGCCGTGCACGAAAACGCGCAGCTGATCAGGCACAAAATACCAGCAGGGATGAACGCCTGCTTCGCGAAAATACGATCGGGCTGAATTTTGTACGGGGGCCTGTTCCCCTCGGGCTTCACCTTCACGAACGGAATGATGCAGCACGCCACGCTCAGCAAAACACCCGCCGATATGTACGTGGGGAAATAGCCGCATGCCCCGGCCATCCAAACCGCAAACGCAGGACCAACCGACTGAGCGATAGAGAACGCAAGCATGTACATGCTCACGCCGCTTGAAAGCCGCGAATACGGAACCACCTTGCTGACAAGGGCCATTCCCAACGGAGCGGCGCAGCCGATTCCGATGCCATGCAGCAGGCGAACAGCGAACAAGGTGGCAGGCGACAAGGCGAACGCATACAGGAACATAGAGACCGCATTCAGGGCATATGCCATGAAATACAAGCGCTTCTTCGAGAAGCTGTCGAATGCTGGGCCGGAAAACGGGCGGATGGCCAAAGCCGTGATCGCGAATGCGCAAACAACCACGCCAACCGTGGTTGCGTCAGCGCCCATTCCGCGGGCAGACAGAGGAATAATGGTCGTGGCGAACTGCGTGCCCATCGACTGGAAGAAGTTCACGCAAAGCAGGGCAACGAACGACGCGCTCCACATGCTTTCAAGCTTATTCTTGTTGTTCTTCACCCCAGAGCCCGTTTGGCGAACCGACATCTCCAACATCCCCTTTCATTTCGGCTCAAGACTACACCCAAGTCATATGGTGTCGTTAAATCAACAAAAAAACGCGCCCCTCAATGGGACGCGTTTCAAGGCTATAAGGGAATGGCTACTTGTCGAGAACCTCGATGAGGGCTTCCTTCTGACGATCGCCAAGGCCAGTAAGGCGGCGAGACTCGTCGATGCCGATCTCGGCCATGAGCTTCTCGGTGGAAACCTTGCCGAAGCCGGGGAATGCAGCGATGAACTGCTTCACGCGCATCTTGCCCAAAGCAGGGTCGTCGATTTCCTCGAAAGCCTTCTTAGCGGAAAGCTTGCCAGCCTTGATGTTCTCTTTATACTCGGCACGCTTTGCGCGAGTTGCTGCGGCCTTCTTCAGGGCCTCGGCCCTCTGCTCATCGGTCATCTGAGGCAATGCCATTCAAATCACTTCCTTGTATCGTTTTATCGCTCGAAACGAGCTAAAGCACTGGAATAATACCACAACGCTCCTGTTGGTGGGCAAATAGCCGATAACTGGTTGCTTCTTTTATTTAACAACCAGAACAGGCACTTCAGACTCACCCAAAACCGAAAAACTCACGCTGCCCAGAAGACCGCGGATGCCGCCCAAACCGCGGCTGCCCATGACGATAAGGTCGCACTTGTGGTCGGCGGCGTAATCAACCACGCCCGCACCCGTTCCAGCACTGGTGATGACGTCGACCGAAGCCTTGTCGCCAAGTTCGGCCAAAGTGTCGTGCAGATCGGCCTTCAAATCGGCGATGGCGCTTTCCTTCGCCTCAACCATAAGCCTGGCATACGAAGCCTCATCCATGCTGTCGTAGGGGTGCCAGAAGGGGTTGCTGTTCCCGTATTTCGGGGTGAAGTCGGATGTTGCAATGACGTTGACAACGTGGATCTTGGCGTTGGGATCGTCGGCAATCAACTTGGCGGCGGTATCAAGCGCGCGGATCGCGTGGTCGGAGCCGTCGTAAGGAACCATGACATTCTTGAACAACATGATGAGCCTCCTATTCGCAGTGCTGCCGTGCTTGCGGCAACAAGGAGTGCGGAGCGGGATAGCGATGAACGTGCCGACAACGCACCCTATGCCCCCATGATAGCGCTAAATCAACGTTGCGAAGCGAGAAGCCGACAGCAACCTTCTTGTTGGGGAATACACCCCGAACGCGGATGGCCGCCCGAAGGCGGCCATCTTGGCAAAAAGGGGAGGCTGGAGCGTTGTCTGACGTTTAGCCCATGACCTTGTAGGAACGATAGGAACCGCAGTTGTTCATATCACCCTGAGCCTCGACGCGCTTAAGGGTAAGCGGGCTGGCCGTAAGGTTGAGCTCCATGTTGACGGCCTTGTTCTTGTCATCCCAGTCGGTGAAGATGCAATGCTCGCCCTGGGCAAGGCCATATTGCTTGGCGGCGGGCATACCCATATCAACGGGCATATGCAGGCCCCAGCCGATCATCGTAGAAGTGTCGGTCAAGTAGTCGACGGAACCGCAGTGATCGGCCATGTGGTCCTTGCCGGTGAGCAGGTCGAGGTCGCGGCCGTTCACGCAGTTGTTGACCTTCGCGGTGCCCTTCGCCGGATCGATGTCCAGCTTGAGGACACGAGACTTGGTCGGGAGCTCCTTGTTCTCGTAGAAGTACGGAGCGGAGCCGGTCCAGTTGTCGAAGACGCTGACGTCGAGCGTGCCGTCCTTCTTGACCTCATGGTAACGGGCGTAGTGCTGGCCGAACATAATGGCGTTGAACTCGACGCCCTTGTCGTCCTTGCGGGTCTCGGAGTAGTCGTCGAAACCGGAGAGCGTGGAGGCCTTGCCGCCCAAGATCCACTCGATCTTGCCGCTGGGCATGTCGAACTGGAAGACAGCAGACTGGTCACGCATGGAAACCAGCAGCTTCTGGACGTTGCCGGCGTCGTTCAGGATGTAGTCAAGGCTGTTGGGATGTACGTAGTCGTTCCAGGTCTTCTGTTCGCCCAAAACACCAACCAGCTCATCGAACTTGATGGCCTCAACTGCCGATTCGTACAGACCCTGGTAGTCGGTGGTGTTGATCTCGGCAACGACCTTGCCGTCCTCGATCTCCTGGAAGATGCCCGCGAACACGCTGGCCTGAGATGTGCCGTCAACGCCCTTGACGGATGCGGGAAGGTTATCAACCGTGATCGGCGTGTAGGAAAGCGTGAGGTAATGCTTCGGACCAAGGACGCGGATCTCGTGGAAGTCAACATAACCCTCGCCGTGCGTATGGTTGGGGTCGTCGTTCTTAAGCATGTCGACGAAGTCGATGTCCTTGTAATTCTCGTCCATGATGCACCAAGCACCTGCACCCATGCCGCCGGAAGCGATCTTCTGGTTCAGGTTGATATAGAACGAGTAGTACTGCTCGCCGTTGACGGTCTCGGGCTGGAAGTTGTTAACCAGCGAGTTCGCGATGCAGCGAACGTCGCGGTAGTAAACAACCTCACGCTTGGAGTTAACGCTGACAAGCTCCGCGTTAACGGAGAACGTGTACCTACCAGCATCGCCGTCGGCCACACCCTTGCCCGTAACTTCCATAACAGGCAAAGCCTCGGAAGCGGTCGGGATAGTGTATTCGGCGCCGCTTTCCATAACGACGGTGATGGTCTCGCCGGCCAGCAAACCCTGCGGTTGGATCTTGATAGGCTGGGGCGTGAAGGTAGCGGTCTTGCCGTCAGAAGCAACAGCGATGTCGGAATCGGCCGCGGTGCTCTTGGCTTCCTTGATCTTGGCGCCTTCCTTGGCGGTGAAGGTCACCTTGCTGCCGACAACCAATGCGTTGAAGTAGTACTTGCCAGAACCTTCGGCGCCGAACTCAGGAACCAAGACAACGCCCGACGCGTCGTTGGCGTCGCTTGCCGTGATCTCGATGTCGGCAGGATCGGGAGCCATTTTAACGGCAGCCCTTTCCTGGGCGATCTGATCAGTGAAGTCGAAGTAGTAATTCTTATAGTCGATGGGCATGACGCTTTCTTCGACCTCGGCAAGCTTCGCCTTCGAAGCCGAACCGGAAGCTGCAGCACTTGCGGAGCCAGCGCTACCCGAGCCGCTTGCGCAACCCGTGAGAACCGCAGCTGCGCCGGAAGCCGCCGCAAGACCGATGAAACCGCGCCTGGTGATGTTCTTTTGCATGATAAACAACCCTTCTCCCCCAAACTAAGGTGTTATTCGAACTTCAACCAACCCGTCGAATCACTTTGCCCCAACAGAAGTCTTTCTCCCTTTGCCCCAACTATCGGAGTTCAACTTTCGACGGGCTGGCGAAGTCCTTGAATGAATAAAATATTAGCTACTCATGAAGAGAGTGTGTTTTTATAATATGCAAGCAAGCATTCGTAAAATGCAACGTCGTTCAACAAGGGGTGTGCTTGATGGAAATAAAAGACCTTGTCTTCTTTCAACGTGTGGTTAAAGCAAACAGCATCTCGAAGGCAGCAGAAGAGCTGTTCATCTCGCAGTCTCAGGTAAGCAGGGTCATTTCATCGCTCGAGCACGAGCTTGGCGTGGAATTATTCGAACGCAAAGGCCATAAGCTCGAACTCACCCCTTGCGGAAAGATATTCTACGAAGACTCGTCTTCCATCATCGACCTCTGCTTCAAGGCTATCGATCGCGTAAAGAAAACGTATGCTGGCATGCGATCCCAAATCTCGTTCGCATCCAACATTGAGGGGCGAACGGAACATTTCTTGTCTGAGATCACCAAATCGCTCGATAGCGACGAAGTTTATATGTGCGCCGCGCCCCTTGAGGGAATCGTACGCTCTTTGAAAAACGGTGTTTTCTCCTTCGCCATTACCGTTCCCGCTGTAAGGGATTCGGAATTTCACACAGAACTCCTCGCCGAAGACGAATTGACGCTTTGCGTTTACGAGGGACACTGGACCAGCAGATTGGATAGCGTCTCGATGTCCGATTTAAAAGACGAGCGATTCGTTCTTGCCATGCGCGGCTACGGTACGCGTGAAGTTGCCGATTCGGCGTTTTCCTTAACGGGCATAGCGCCCCGCATTGCCATAGAAACCTGGGACGCAAAGTCTTCGCT
>CAKTWD010000069.1 GCA_934630485.1 uncultured Eggerthellaceae bacterium
CCCATGGCGTGCCGCGCTCTGCAAGAGCCCGTTCGCGGAAGGGCGCAACGTCATCAAGCACGCGCTTAGAAGCCGCAGGGTCGTTGAAACTATGGTCGAAACGGGTTTGATACTTCGTGTAACCCAACGGCACGATGCCGATGTCCAAGATGCCCGGGCGCTCGTAAGCCCAGCTGAGGGTCTCGATAAGGTAGTCCCCATCGTTCGCATCGGGAACAAGGACGATCTGCGCGTGAACTTGAATGCCCGCTTCAAGAAGACGATCGAGCGCATCGATGCCATGATCGGCATTGCGGCCGATCAGCTTCCTGCGCACCGCGCGATTCGATACCTGAAGCGAAACATGAAGCGGGGTGATGCGCTGCTCGATGATACGCTGCTCGTCTTCCGGTGAAAGGTTCGTGAGCGTGACGAAGGTTCCAACCAAAAAGCTGAGGCGATAGTCGTCGTCGCGCAGGGTAAGCGAAGGACGCAAACCCTTGGGAAGCTGATGCATGAAGCAAAACGTGCAGGCGTTCCTGCACTGCAGCACGTCGTCGAAAACAAGCCCCTCGAAGGTGAAACCCCAGTCCTCCCCTTCCTCGCGCTCTAAGATGATATCGCCCGCATCTCCATCGGTATCGATGTAGGAAAGCTCGATCTCGTCGCCATCGGAAAGCCAGCGCCAGTCGATGACGTCACGCAAAGGCTGCCCGTCAACGGCAAGGATTCGACACCCCGGGGTAAAACCGGCATCGTCTGCGGGAGAATCGGGGGCTACCATTTGAACCACAGCCTCGGGACGCTTCCTTGCGCGCGCGGCCGTGCGCGCGATATCGCGAGACGGGTAGCTTGGATGCCCGTTTGCCGGCTGACCGTTTTTGATCTCGCCGATCACAGCGTCTCCAAGTATTCGATGACACGGGAGATCTGAGATTCAGGAGTGGACGCGCCAGCTGTGACCCCGACGGTTTCGCACCCCTTGAACCATGAAGGATCAAGCTCGTCAGGAGATTCGATATGGTACGTGCGCGCGCATGCCGAGCGGCAGATGCTTGCAAGACGCGTGGTGTTCGACGAGTTGCGACCGCCAATGATCACGACAGCATCGACCTGAGAAGCGATCTTGATCGCCGCATCCTGACGCTGACTGGTTGCCGTGCAAATGGTGTTCTTAACATCGGGGTTGATGCCGCGCTTGCGAAGCTCGTCGACCACGGCATCGAGGGCGGCACGCTCCTGAGTTGTCTGAACGACGATTCCCACAGGGTCGTACACGTCATCAGGCAGGTCGTCAGGCGACGACGCCACGATAACGCGGGCAGGCGCCTCGGCGGCACGGGCAGTCAGGCCCTCCACCTCGGGGTGCCCTTCCTCGCCGACGACCACGACGCAGCCGTGCCTTTCGGCAAGCTGATATGCCGCTTTTTGCGCAGCGGCAACGAAGGGGCACGTCGCATCGAGGACGTTCTTCACATGAGATTCAACGTCACGCATGACCTGCGGGGTGACGCCATGGCTTCGGATGATGACCGTGTCGTTCGGATCGGCTTCGGAAACCGAGGCGATCTCATCGACGCCCGCCTCGGCGAGCTCACGCACCACGATGGGGTTATGGATCAAGGGACCCAACGTGTGGGCACGCGACGAGGACTTCGATGCCTCAAGGGCAATGTCGAGCGCTCGCTGAACGCCGAAGCATGCCCCAGCATGATCGGCCTTGACTACGTTCATATCGACCGCCTTAGTTGTCGGAGGGCTGATCGCCCAAAACGTCCTGCGATGAACGCGCCTTGCGCTCGGCAGCACGGGCCTTCTTCTTATCGATCTCTTTCACGAGCTCGACGCTGGTGTGATGCGCCACCTGATGTTCTTCGAACACTTCGGTGTAGTCCTTACCATCGGGGAACAGCGCCTTCATATCGACCTCGCTTGGGGCAACACGCTGGCTGAGCGCGAAGCACTCGCGCATGGCGTACCACATGCAACCGTCAAGCTTGTCCTGTTTGGGAAGGAAGTCGAAGTCCGAAACCAAGATGGGATCGCCGAATTCACAGGTGATTTTAGGGAAACGGATATGCTCGCCCTTGCGCTTCACGTTCTCGGCATCGCGAACCGTCATGGGAAGGATAGGCGCGTGACCCATGCGCGCAATGAGCGCCGCGCCACCGTGGATTTCGGGGGTTTTCGATCCCTTGCCGCGACGCGTGCCCTCGGGCATGATGCAGATGACCTCGTCGTTCTTCAACATGCTGGAAGCGCGCTTGATGGCCGTCCTGTCCGCCGTATCGCGCTTGATGGGAAACACGCCCAAATGGGCAAGTATCCACGCGAAAATGTACGGCTTGCCTTCGAACAAAGTGCTGCGCGCGATCATGCGAGGCCAAAGTTTCGGCCTTACCGACAGATAAATGAACACGACGTCCAAGAACGACGTATGATTCGCGATGATGACCACGCCCGATTTATCCGCGAAAGCGTCAAGGCTTTCGCGGTTATCGACACGGTAGCGGAACAGGATCTTGAAAACAAAGCCGACGAAGCCGACGATGATATGAGCCACGATATGAGAGACGTGCTTCTCAGGCGACGTGCCGCCGAACGGCATGTCCCAGCATTTCTCATACGCGGGTCGCTTCGCGCTTTTCTCGTCCTGCGCGGGTTTGTCTTGCTGCTTGTCTTGCTGATCGGACATCGACGCCCCGACTTTCTACAGATGTGCCTTGGCTAGCTGGCAGATCTCCTCGATGACTTCCTCGATGGAGAGATCGGAAGAGTCGAGCATGACGGCATCGGCAGCCGGTTCAAGCGGCGACGAATCGCGCGACGAGTCGATCTCATCGCGCTTCACGATGTCGGCAAGAACCTCGTCGTAGTCGACAGAACCTATGCCTCGCTCGGCGTTTTGAGCCACACGACGGCGCGCCCTCTCTTCGGCAGAGGCGAACAGGAACACCTTGACCGCCGCGTCCGGGAAGACGACGGTTCCGATATCGCGGCCTTCGACCACGTAGTTGCCGCCGTTGCCAATACGCTGTTGCTGGGCAACCAAGGCCGCACGAACGAGCGGCTCTTTCGAGACAAGGCTGACGGCGCGATCGATCTCGGCAGTGCGAATCGCCCGGGTCACATCGACGCCGCCCATCAAAACACCGCTCGGGGACGGCTCGCCCTGGTCGTAAGCGAACTCGATGCGGTAATTGTTGGCAACCTGGTCAAGCCCCCGCGAATCGTCGAAGTCAACGCCGTTCTGAATTGCCTGCCAGGCAATAGCGCGATACATGGCGCCGGTGTCAAGGCAGGTGAAACCCAGCCTGCGCGCCACTTCCTTGGAAACGGTCGATTTGCCGGCACCAGCCGGTCCATCAATTGCAACGATCATCGAACGAGCCTTTCTATGTCTTTCAAAAAATCGGGGTAGCTTACATCAACGCACGAGAAGTTCTTGATGCCAACGGGCTTTTCCCCAGTCAAGCCAACAAGCGACCATGTCATGGCAAGACGATGATCGCCAAGAGAATCGAACACGATGCCATCGGGGATCTCAAGATCGGGATTGCCCTCTACGAACAGATCGTCGCCTTCAATCCAGGAATCGACACCAAGCTGCGCCAGACCGTTGCGCACAGCGGTAAGACGATCGGTCTCTTTAGCGCGAAGCTCGCCCGCATCGCGGAAAACCGTAACGCCGCGAGCGAACGCCGCAACCAATGCCAGAACCGGAACCTCATCGACCAAACTGGCGATCTTGGATCCCGGAACCTCGCATCCGCGCAGCTTACCAGAATAACATGCCGACATCACGCCGAAGGGCTCCTTGCCCGATGATCCGGTTCGATGAACCTCGATATCGGCGCCCATGCGCTCAAGCGTGCGGAAGAAGCCGGTTCGCGCAGTGTTAAGGCTGACGTTCTCGACCTGAATGGCGCTCCCCTTCTTCAACAAGGCAGCGCAAATCAGGAAAGCCGCAGAAGAGGGGTCGCCGGGAACGACAACCTCGCACGACTTCAAAGCGACAGGACCGTTCACGCTAGCCGAAAGCTCGGAAGCAGTGGTTTCGACGCCGAACTCGGGCAGCATGAGCTCGGTGTGATTGCGCGAAGTAGACGGCTCGTTGACCGTGGTGGTCCCGTTCGCATACACGCCGGCAAGCAACACGGCGGTTTTCAACTGAGCGGAAGCCATGGGCGAATCGTAGGAAATCGCCCGTAGATCGCGTGTTCCGCGCTCGACGATGGGAAGGGTTTCGGCGCCGGCGGGGTCGAAGCTCACACCCATCTTCATCAGAGGCGCCGTGATGCGACGCATCGGTCTGCGGGAAAGAGATTCGTCGCCGGTGATCTCAACCTCGATGTCCCACGGAGCAAGGATGCCCATCAAAAGACGCGCGGTCGTTCCCGAGTTAGCGCAGTAAATCGGACCGTCAGGCTGCTTGGGGCCTTTCGCGCCCCACCCGACCACGCCGCCCGACAGACTGCCGTCGGGCTGCTTTTCGAGCGTGACCTCGGCACCGAGCTTTCTTACCGCGTCGATCGAAGCGCGAACATCGCTTGAGTCAAGCACGCCGCTCAAACGCGATGCTCCCTCGGCCATAGCCGAGAACAAAACGGCGCGATGGGAAATGCTTTTGTCTCCAGGAACGACGCAAGAGCCCGACAAAGGGCCGGACAAAGGCTCGATCGTCTTAACATCATCAGTCGACATGAGTATGCTCCTTCGGTGACAACGGGCTGAACGAAACCGAAAATCCGGCGTTGATCAGCTCAAACGACAGCTTACCGATATCTCCTTCATCGGTTAGCAGCATATTCAGAACAGCGCTGTTCTCGGTAACATGGTCGATCTCGATCGACTGGATGTTGCAACCGACCGAGCTTGCTATGGTGGTGACCTCGGCAACGACGCCGTTGCGTTGAGGCACCGGAATGCGAACCTCTATCATGCGCTCGGACGAAGGCACCCACGCCGCGGGCAGTTCTCGCCTGAGCTCGGCCGCCTGCTGCAACTGATTCTTCATGGAAACGCGGTCGTCTTCGCGCAAGGAGCGTGCGAACGATTGCAGGATGTCGCACATATCGTCGATGCCGGAAAGAACCTCGGCGGAATTATCAAATTCGATGCCCGTCCACAGATCGGCCGAACCTGCTGCGATACGCGTGGTGTCTTTGAAACCACCCGCGGCCAACCGCATGATGTTTCGCTGCTCGCGCGAAGCGTGGTCGGCAAGCGTGACCAACGACGACGCAACAAGATGCGGGACATGGCTTACCACCGCGACAGCGCGATCGTGTTGTTCACGGGGAAGCGAGATCATGCGGGCGCCAAGACCGGTCGTGAACTCATGCAGATGCTGGATGTCGTCACCATCGGTTCCCTGATCGGGACATAAAATCCAGTAAGCACCTTGGAACATGTCAGCACGGCACCCTTCGATGCCGTTCTTCTCGGAGCCGCACATGGGATGTCCCGGGACGAACTTTTCGGGAGCCTTAAGAGCGCGAGCCGCCATCTCGCAGATACGGCTTTTCGTGGAAGCAGTATCGGAAATCAAACCGGAATAGCCCCAGTTGGCAAGATGCTCAAAATAATACTCGGCAACATCAACCGGGGTGGCGATCAGCACCAGGTCGCATGAATCGATGACGAACGACCGAAAGGCGTCGCCATCGGGACGAGAGCAGCCGTCAACCATCCCCTTCTCCAATGCGATGCGCAGCGTGCGGTCATCCGTATCGACTCCGAAAACGCGGACATCAGGCCAAACGCGCTTGACGGCCGATGCACAAGACGAACCTATCAAACCCAATCCAACAACGGCTATGGCCGAGAACGGGCATTGTTTAGGGGTTTGTTCCACTGAGAGAGCCATCTGGAGAAAGCCCCTTTCAATTAAATAGATACCGCTTTTCAGGTCATTCTAGCATTCCCCGTCAAGGGACGGCTGAACATACCAAACGTAGAATCGACCGTTAATCATCTGCGACATCGATAGCCGCTTTAAGAGACGCAACCTCGGAATCGGAAAGAACGCGCCATGAACCGCGCTCGAGACTGCCGAGATCAAGCGGCCCGAATGTATCGCGATGAAGCGCCACGACGGGATGGCCGATGGCGGCGAACATACGCTTCACCTGATGGTAGCGTCCTTCCCTAATGCCGATGCTCACGTAGCTTCGCGCACGCGAGCGCTCCTTCAGGATCTCGGCGTACACGCGCGACCCGCCGCGAACCACCTGCGACGGCATAACCAGCATCTCCGCAGCGCGATCGGCTTTACGACCCTGCAGGATATCGACCTCGGCAGGTTGGGTCATCCCATCATCAAGCTGGATTCCCCGTCGAAGCTGATCAAGCTGCTTTGCCGTGGGGGTGCCCTCCACACAGGCAAGATAAACCTTCTTCACGTGATGACGCGGATGAAGCAAGCCGTTTCCAAGCTCGCCGTCGGTTGAGAACAAAAGCAAACCGGTTGTGTCGGTGTCCAAACGACCGATCGGGAAAAGCCCAGGATAGCGACCGATCGGAGCCAAATCGGCAACGCAGGGGCGCTCGAGCTGATCGTGCATGGTGGTGATAACCCCTGCGGGTTTGTGCATCATGATGGTGGTCGAACCATCGCCAAGCTTCACAACGACGCCGTCGACAGCCACGACATCGACTAGCGGATCAACCTTGCTTCCAAGCTCCGTCACCACTTCCCCGTTGACGGTAACGCGACCCGCGGTCATAAGGTTCTCGGAGCCACGTCTTGATGCAGCACCCGCACGCGCAAGGAATTTCTGCAGACGCATAGGGACAAGGCGTCCCCCCTCGCCGTCTTCAGGGCGATCGGAGAAATCAGGGCTTGAAACGACCGTGTCGTCGATCGTGGGATCATTCATGTTGTCGCTTTCGGCGTTGCTCACTCTACTCACTGTCCATATCGAACGTCAGGCTATCGAAATCGATCTTCTCAACGGTCGCAAACGGAGATTCGTCGATGCCCGTAAGACCCGCGATCCCCGCCGCCACCTCATCGTCGGTGGGCTCGTTAGCCGCCTGAGTGGCACCCAAACGCTCGCGAATAAGCTGCGCGGTCTTCTCGTCGGGGGCAAACCCCTCAAGATCAGGCAGATCACGCGGGGAAGCCAGCCCGAACTTCTCGAGAAAAGCCGCACTCGTGCCGTAAAGAACAGGATTACCCGGTGCGTCAGAGGTTCCAGCCTCGCGAATAAGCCCGCGATCGAGCAACGTACTGACAACACCGTCGGAATTCACGCCACGGATGGCAGCAATCTGAGCACGCGTCATAGGCTGCCCGTACGCAATGATGGAAAGCACCTCGAGAGCCGCCTGAGACATCTTACGCGTGTCCCAGGAAAGGACGTACTTCTGCAAAAGCGCATCAAAGCTTGGATGCGTGTACAAACGCCAACCACCGGCAACCTCAATGAGCTGAATCCCACGCTCGTCCTGCTTAAGACGGTCGCGCAACGCCTCAAGGCCCAGCACGACATCTGAAGTATCGCACTCGAGCATTTCCGCCAACGTGATGGCGTTCACTGGCTCGTTCGTAACGAACAGCAAAGCCTCAAGCGCGGCTGGCAACTGCTCCTTTTGCAATCCCTCGAACATATATGCTCCTCAGAGTAGGTCTTTCGATTAAAGGGGCTATTCTTCTTCGCCCACCGAAGTGAGCGCATCGTCTCCCGTTAAATCAAGCTCGCCTGAGCCTTCGATGTAGTCGACCTCGATATCGCCGAACGGGTTGTCCTGCGTAAGATGAACCATTTGCCTTTTGTAAAGCTCAAGCAAAGCAAGAAACGTGACAACGACGATGGGCGTAGGCGTGTCGTCGTGAATCAGATCCGAGAAACGAAGGTGCTTCTCGTTCGAAAGGCGCCTATGGAGCGCCCTGACATGAACCTCAACGGGAATAGGTTTCTTGGCGATATGCTCGGACTCAAGCAAAACGACATCGCGACGCGAGAATGCACCCGCCGCCAAGAAACCAATTGCATCAAGCGAAACGTCACGCAGGAAATCAGGCATGACTTCCGCGAAACGCTCGGGCGCACCGAACGTTCGAGGATGCATGCGAGCTTGCGCCTCCATACGCATGCCCAAAGCAGCAGCTGCGTTCTTGTACTTCTTGTACTCGATAAGCTTCTCAACGAGTATGTCGCGAGCCTGACTAGGAGTAAGTTCAGTCAGATCCTCAACGGTTTCATCCGTCTCGGCGGGAATAAGGCTTTGCGCCTTGATTTCAAGGAGCGTGGAGGCAACAAGAAGGAAGTCGCTTGCCACATCAAGATCGAGAGCGCGCATTCTCTCGACTTCATCAAGATACTGATTGACGATGTCGTTAACCGAGATAGACCCGATATCAACGCGCTGCCTACCAACAAGATACAGAAGCAAGTCGAAGGGACCCTCGAAACTTTCAGTACGGACGCGATATGACATGGCCTACCCCATATACGGGAACAGCAGGTCGAAAAGATTGCCCGCCGTGACGTTCAAATACCAACTGAACGGATCGATCCTCATGAACTGAGGCAGCAAGATCACCGCGATCATGAAAATCGGAAACGCGTACTGCTGAACCTTATAATACTGAGGCAGGTACTTCTCGGGAAGGAAGAACGCGAAAATGGACGAACCGTCCAACGGAGGTATCGGAAGAAGATTGAAGAACATCAGATAAAGATTGACCAGCGCAAACATAGGAAGAAAGAGCAAGAAGAAATAACGGAAGAACTCACTGGCCGTCATCCATTGGAGCACTGGCGCGAAGTTGAAAAGCAAAGCGCCGATTAACGCAGCAAGGCACGCCAAAAGAAGATTGGCGCAAGGACCTGCCAGCCCAACAATCAGATCGCCCTTTCGGGGATCCTTGAAATATCGGGGGTTATAGGGAACCGGCTTCGCATAACCGAAAATGGGCATGTTCATCGACATAAGCAGGAATGGCAAAATCACCGTGCCAAACGGGTCGATGTGCCTTACAGGGTTGAACGAGAGCCTACCCGACCCCTTTGCAGTAGGGTCGCCCA
>CAKTWD010000070.1 GCA_934630485.1 uncultured Eggerthellaceae bacterium
TCGGCGCTGCCAAGCCGCTCGAACAGAGCGACGGTACAATTAAAGGGGGTCAAGACGAGGCCTTCGACCCTGTGGCGTACATCAACGATCCCGCCTGGCATTCGTCTTGTTACGGGCTTGAGCGTATCGAATCGCTGCTCGATCGCATGGGCCGCCCTCAGGACAAGCTGAAGTTCGTGCATGTTGCAGGCACGAACGGCAAGGGGTCGACCAGCGCCTATATCAGCAGCATCTTGACGCAAGCTGGTTATAAAACCGGGTTGTTCACCAGCCCCTTCATTATCACGTTCGAGGAACGCATCCGCGTGAACGGCGAGATGATCTCGCCTAAGGATCTGCGCGAGGTCACGCTTTTCGTGCGCGAGCATGCTGAGACGATTGCGCGCGAGACGGGGGAGCACCCCACCGAATTCGAGCTTATGACTGCTGTCGCTTTGGAGCATTTTGCTCGAAGCGGTTGCGACATCGCCGTTTTGGAAGTTGGCTTGGGCGGAACGCTTGACTCTACTAACGTGATCCCGTCGCCTGAGGTGTGCGCCATCACGCGTATCGGCCTTGATCATACGGCTCTTCTGGGCGATACCTACGAGCAGATCGCCTCGCAGAAAGCGGGTATCATCAAACACGGTGCATCGGTTGTCAGCTACCCGCAGGACGACGAGGGCGCCACGCGCGCTATCGCGGCGGCGGCGCAGGCGGCAGATTGCACGGTGACCATGCCTGATTTCGCACAGCTTAGGGTTGGCGAAGTGAATGGCCAGGCAATGCGTTCGTTCGATTATTGCGGCAACGCGTATCAGACCAGCTTGCTGGGTTCGTATCAGCCTTGCAATGCGGCGATGGCAATCGAATGCGCGCTGCGTTTGCGCGAGCGCGGATGGATGATCTCGGACGACGATATTGAGCGCGGCATCGCCCGAGCCAGGTGGCAGGGCCGTTTCGAGATCGTTGAGACGGGCGAGAGCGGCTTTGGCGATTCGGACGAGATCGCTGAGCAAGATGGCGAGATCAAGAGCGAAGGGGGTTGTCGCAAGGCAGGTCCGGCTATCTTGGTCGACGGCGGTCATAATCCTCAAGGGGCGCAGGTCCTGGCCGATTCGCTGCGCGATCTTTTCCCGAACAAGAAGATTCTTTTCGTCATGAGCGTTCTTGCCGACAAAGATTATCAATCTATGATCGAAAACGTCATAGATATTGCGGATGGGTTCATTTGCGTGGCGCCTCCTAATCCCCGTGCGCTTCAAGCGTCCGAATTGGCCCGGGCTGTCGAAAAGGTGGCTTATGCACGGCAGATCGAATTGGAGCGCGGCGTGAGCGCAGCCGAGTCGTTCGAGAGGGCGCTTTCTGATGCGCGAGCTGTTTCTGCTGACGGCGATGTGATTTGCGCCTTCGGCAGCCTGTATTCGATCGCCGACATCAAAGCCGCTATTGAGGCTACGCGATAGGGTGAATTTTGATTTTTGGGTTTCCCACTTGAATTGGTTTTGTTTGCTTTCCGGAACTCGGTTCATTTTGTGCGAACATCTTTCATTTGCATCGTCGAGCGCAGTTTGAGATTGCGTCGCTTTGTTAGAGGCGATAACCTTTTCGCATGCGCTTTTCGATAATGCGCCATTTGCTCGTAATTGCAGCTAAATTAATGAATTGGAGCTATTGATGCTTATTTCGCATGACTCTATTTGCGTCATGGATTCCTTGCACAAGCGATTCCGCTTGCTGCTGTGCTTTTTGCTGGCTACGTGCTTGGTCTTCTCCTTTCCAATTGAAAAGGCGGAAGCAAAAAGCAATGGGGTGCTGGTGGTGGCGATTGACCCAGGTCATGGTGGTGGCGAAGCCGGAGCTCACGCCAATGGCGTCAACGAAGAAGAAGCTAACTGGGATATCGCGGTCGCATGCGTGAACGAACTCAACACCTACTCGGGTGTTAAGGCGGTTTTGACCAAGTCGAACGACCAGTACATGAATCGCGAGGAGCGCATTAACTCTGCGGTCAACCAGGGAGCGGATATAGTTGTTAGCATTCATTGCAATTCCGCATCTGTCCCCTCCGCGAACGGCAGCGAGGTTTGGATCCCGAACGAAAGCGCGTATCTGTATAACGAAACCCACGTTGTCGGCAAAGGCGTCGGCAACAGCATTTTGAGCAACCTTTCTTCTTCCTGCGGCCTTTACAACCGCGGCGTCAAAACGCGTGACTGCACTGTTAACGAAACATATCCTTGGCCTGGCGGATTGTGCGATTGGTACGGCATCAACTACTACGCTCGCTGGAAGGGCATTTGTGGCATTATCGTGGAGCATGCTTTCGTGACCAATGGAAGCGACGCCTCCAAGCTTGCGAGCTCCGAATGGAGGACTCGCATGGGTCAGGCTGATGCGAAGGGCATCGCCGAGTACTATGGGCTGTCGAAGACTGCCGGCGGTGGGTCGGATGTCAGCTCTTCTTCCGTGAACAAGACAGGCGAGAGCGTGACCACCCCCATGGCCTGCGAGGACAATCCGGCTATCATGGGCTCATCGAAGACGTCGGTGAACGAGGTGGTTGCGTGGTTCAAGTCCAAGAACAAGACGTTCCCGTCTTCCGTTTACACTAAATATGGCGCTTCCAGCATCGACCAGTTCTGCAACATCTTGTTCGAAGAAGCTCAGGCTGAAGGCGTGCGTGCCGAGGTCGTCTTTGCGCAAGCGATGAAGGAGACGGGATGGCTTTCCTTCGGCGGGCAGGTTAGCGCCGAGCAGTGCAATTTCTGCGGCTTGGGCGCCACTGACGGCGGCGCTGCTGGAGCCGACTTCAGCAAGTACGGCAGCGATGCCGTGCGCATGGGCTTGCGTGCTCAGGTTCAGCACCTAAAGGCTTACGCTTCCACCGACAAGTTGAACAAAGATGCGGTCGATCCGCGATTCGATCTCGTGGCGCGTGGAAGTGCGCCGAAGGTGAAGGACCTGACCGGTCGTTGGGCCACGTCTAAAACATACGGCGACGATTTGACCAGGATGATCAACGATCTTCTTGGCCAATCTGCCGATTCAGCAGCAAAGACAAGCGTTAAGATCAACCTTTCCGACGTTCCTAGCGAGGTTACGGATAAACGCATTGCGTATGTCGATGGTGTTGCCACTACGCTTGACGTAGATGGAAAATACGGAACCGTCCAGATTTCTGGTTCGGGTCCGCACAGCGTGACGATGTACGAATACAACAGCGCAAGTGCGGCCGCGCACGACGTTTACCCGACCCATATGTACTCGTGGATCGTTTCTTCGAATGGCAGCTCCTACACCGCAACCCGCTATTACGGACTTGACGACCTGCTGCGTTACGCAGGCAGCTCCATTCGCATAACGGGCAAAAAGGGCATCCGCATGATCACGGGTATGGCCAGCACGGCGAAGAGCATGTTCACGGGTTCTGGGGTTAACGGGTACACCATTGTCGAAACGGGAACCCTTCTTGCTTGGAACGATCGCGTGACTAACGGAAGCCTGACCTTCGATACGCCTGGTGTTAGCCGAGGCAAGGCGTACGTACGTGGCTCTCAGAACCCCGTCTTCAGCTCCTCGAACGGCGTCGAGTACTACACCAATGTCTTGGTCGGTTTTTCTGGTGCCGACCAATATAAGCGCGACATGGCGATGCGGTCGTATGCGATTCTGCAAGACGCCTCTGGAAACAAGTTCACGGTTTACGGCGGCACGGTTGTCAGGAGCATCGAGTACATCGCGCAGCAGAATGCGGATTCGTTCGCTAAGGGAACGTCCGCTTACGATTTCGTTCATGGCATCATCGATGCCTGCAGGGGGTAAACATGGGTCTTGAGAATTTGCCTACAATCGAATTGGAGGAGACGGACAAAGTTGGCGCTCATGCCAAGCCCGCTGCTCACGCTAAACCTGCCGCGTTTGACGCTGATCCTTTTGAGGGCTTGTCGAGCCAGCCTCTTCGCCCGAAGCGCCGTGGTGGCCTGAAAGTCGTCATTGGCTCGATTTGCGCCGTCGCGCTTGTCGGCGCGGGCGTTGCCTTCGCTTTGAATTTTGGCCGTTCGGCCTCGGAGTCGAAAGCCTCTGAGACCATGGCCACGACACCCGAAACCGTGCGGGCTACCGTTAAGGTGAACAACGTTTTCGTTCCCGATGCCGTTTTGAAACGAGGGGACACCTTGCAAAACGTCAAACCCGCTACGGAGTTGACGGGTTCGTACGCCAACGATTATTACCGTGCGGTGCACAACGGAAAGACCGTGTATATCGCCAAGAATCTGGTTCGTACTTCGAGCGAGGCCGCTCCCGAGCAATGGACGGGCTACGCAGCGGAAGGCGCGATCGTTTTCGCTAAGCCCGATTTCTCGGGCGACGACATCCTCACGCTTCAACTGAATGAAGAGGTAACCGTCCTTGATTCCTTTGGCAACTTGCTCTTTGTGCGCAATGCCGATGGCTTCGAGGGGTACATGCCTGCCGATAAGGTGATGCGCGAGAAGGCTCCGGAGGCTTCCGAGTCCGAGGCTCCCGACGGCGGATTTGTCGCTCCTTCTTATGATTACGGCTACAGCTACGGTGGTGGGTCGTCTTCCACTGGCGGCGGAAGTGCTGCAGGTGCTGCTCCGAGTGGGGGATCGTCTTCTGGCGGCGGAGTGTCTGCTGGTGGCGGTGCGTCTAGCGGTGGCGGTCAGGGGTCTTCGACTGGCGCTACCGTGGGAGATGGCGATGAGATGACGATGCCGGTAAGCGCTTTGGTCCGTCGCGATCCGTTCCTTTTGGGTGTTGGCGTTGCTTATGCCGACGAGATGGAGTCGAAGGGTTCGTCTTCAGGCAGCGCGTCGGATGCCGACAGCGAAGAAGTCACGGCTGTAGTTCTTGCCGATGGCGCTCAGACGTATTCCTGCATCCTGAATCGCGGCGACGAGCTTCTTGTCAAGGTTGATGATTTGTTCGGGTTCTCGAAGGGCGAAGCAAGCGGTTCTCAAACCGATTCTAATGAGAATGCCGCCTCTTCGGGCTCTGGATCCTCGACAGGCGAGCCTTCGCCTCGCGGCGCATCCGATGACGATGTGAAGTCCGGGTCTTCAAGCGAGGATCTTTGTACCGTCGTTGTTAACGAGCGTGAGGTTCAGTTGCCTGAACGAATCTTGTCGCTTGAGGGTTCTTCCGAGTACGAATCTTGGACGGGATACGTCGCCGATGGCGTCTTGCTTTACTCCGATTACTTGATGACTAACGAGGCGGCGAAGCTGTCCTTGAACCAGGAGGTTGAGGTTATCGATTCCATCGGCAACGCTTTGGTTGTTAAGTTCGAAGGGGGCGTTTATTGCGTTGACGCTGCGTCTGTTTCGAATGAGAAGCACGAGGAGCCGCAGCCAGAGGCCGAAGAAGCTGCTGCTGGTGACGTTGGAGCTTCTGCGGGGTACACGTATTACGAGCCGCAGTATAATTACGGCGGCGGATCGTCTTCGGGCGGCGGCGATGCTGGCTCTGATGCGCCGTTATCAGGCGGTGCTGTCAACCCGGCGCCTGCTCCTGGTGACAATGGCGGCGGGGCAGCGACTGCGCCGAGCACCGACGAGGGTGAGTGGACTCCCCCGAAGCTGTAGAGCAGGCAAGCTAGGGCTTTTGTTGCTTACGGTATAATTGAATTGATTTTGTCGATTGATGGAGTGGGCGTTTGTTGATCTGCGGGCGAGTGTGCTTGTGTGATCTAGACGCCCACTCTTTTTGATGAGACGGACATTGTTGATAGGCGCCGAAGGATCAAGGACGGTTGACTTCGCCCTTGATCCTATCTGTTTCCACCAGAATCCCGTTGGACAGCTCGCAGTACAGGTGGAAGCCGCTAACCGACTCGTAAACGCATCTTGCGGGCTGGGACGGGGCTTTATCCACGATGCGAGTTCGCCGGGCTCATACCCGAGCGATTTTCTCTCGACCTCGCCCGTGGCTGACGCGAAGGCGTAGGTCTTTTTCGAGTGGGTGTGCGCGTCGTGTCCCACGAAAGGGGTCGTATTGTTCATACGAAGCCCCTTCCATGAATGCGGTTCGGTCGCATTTGGTTTGGATGCAACTGTTGGCGGCTTAATCCGCGGACGTGCACGCAGGAGGGGCTTCCGACTTTCTTCAACGTCCTGCTCATATCTTCTTAAAGTGAGACGTGAAGCATCAAGCCCCTGCGCAGCGGTTCAGCATCCGGCGCGCAGGGGGTTTGCTTGTTTTGCCCGTGTTTGGTGGGCAGGCGCGACGTTTGGCATTAAACAGGGTGTTGGCTCAATGCGTCTGATTTATACTTTTAGATCTGTCTTATCCTGATTACGAAAGGCAACCATGTGGGGTTTGTTTTTTTGTGCTGCGCTAGTGGGAGCGGCTTTTCTTTATATACCAGGGTTCCTTGTCTTGCGGGGATTCCGCGTTAGTTTCTCTTTCGCGTTTGCATTTGCTCCTCTTATAGGAATCCCGGCTACTGTAGCAATGACCTTTGTATACTCGCTCATTGGCGTTCAGAGCAGCTGGGCAAGCGTGCTATTTCCTCAACTTGCGTTTGGTGTGATTCTGTTTCTTCTAGGTAAGCATCGCGCTGCTTCTTCTAGGGAGTCATTGTTTGCGGAAGGCGATCGCGTGACGCTTGGTTTTGACCCAAGGTCGTTGTTGCTATACGTTGCCGTCGGCATTGTTGTGTCTTCGGTGATGTTTGTTTCGTTCCTGCAGGAACCAATTAGTTTTGCGCAGGAATACGACAACGTTGTTCATTTGGGGTCGATTCGAAGTTTCGTAGAATCCGGCAACTGGTCTCCGTTTGGCACCTCGCTGTACGTTGGGGATATCGATTCGGGATTGAATCCTCTTCCAGGAACAGGGTTCTATCCGCCTGCTTGGTACGACGTTGCTGCGTTTATGGTCAGCTTGCTTGGCGTGCCCATCGTTCTTTCCGTTAATGCTGCTAATTTTGTTTTTGCCGGGATTGTTTTTCCGATGGGTGTTTTCGCATTTATGAGCGTTGTTTTTGAGGAGCGTCGTGACGTGGTGCGCTGGGGAGCTGCCTGTGCCCTCGCATTTTCCTCTTTCCCGTGGATGACGATCGCATGGGGACCTCTTTTCCCTAATACGGCCGCTTTTTGTTTGGTGCCGCTTGTCGCTACTTTATTTGTGCTCCTGTTCAGGGGGGGTTGCTCGCTAGGTCGCGAATCGGGTTCGCGTTGTTGTTCGTCGTAGGCGTTGTAGCGCTTGCGTTCACTCAGCCCAACGCTGTGTTCACTGTTGGTGTTTGGTTGATTCCATTTCTAACCTATCGCGCCTCGTTTGCTGCTGATTTGGTTCGCAGAGATGGCAAGGCCCATCGAGGCCTCCGCGTGCTGTTCGTCGTTGCGGCGCTGGTTGCAATTGGGCTTATTTGGTTTGCGGCGTACTGCCTGCCTTTCTTGCAGGCGGTGGTTCAGCATTCTTGGATTGCGGTGCAGTCTAAGCCCCAGGCATTTGTGAGTGCGTTGACTTTAGGTTTCATGAGCAAGGGGACTCAGCTTGTTCTTATGATCTTTGTGATTATTGGGGCGGCCTTGACGCTCAAGAGGCGAGAGTGGCTGTGGTTGTCCTTTGCGTTCGCGATAGCTTGTGGCTTGTTCGTGGTTGATGTGTCGTCTGATGGGCCGTTACAACATTTGCTGACGGGGTTTTGGTACACCGATTACTATCGTGTGGCCGCGATGGCTGCGATGTTCGGTATCCCTTTGGCCAGTCTGGGGATTGCCGAAGTTTCAAGTGGGATCTCGGCTCTTTTTGCGCGCTTGCGACATGTGGAAGTGCGTTTGTCTTCGGTTGTCTCGGTTGCGCTTTGCTTTGTTTTGCTATTAGCGGGAAATGCCATCTCGATCCCAGCGGTATCCGATAGTTCGCCGGAGGGTACCCCTCGGCTTGGAAAGAGCTCGTTTTACTCGGTTTGGCAGCAGCTGTATCGAGAGAACAACGTCGATTATATTTACACCACTGAAGAGAAGGAATTTGTTAAGGAAGCTAAGCAGCTCATTCCTGACGGCGCGCTTGTCATCAACAACCCCAATGATGGCAGTTGCTTCTGTTACGTGGTTGATGACATGCGCGTCTATTATCGCTACCTTCGTGCGTACGGAGAGGGTGGAGAGAGCGCGGATAGTGAGCTGATTCGCAGCCGTTTGGATATGATTGCCCATGACGAACAGGTTAATCAGGCTGTTAGGAACATTGGTGCGGAATACGTACTTTTGCTCGATCAGGGGCGAGAGAACGATCCTGCTGATCCAGACAGCTTCTTCTTTTTCACGTATGAAAGGAAGGGCCTATGGAGCGGAATCGACTTGGTGAGCGATACCACGCCTGGATTTGAGGTGGTTCTATCCCGAAACGATATGCGCTTGTATCGCATAACCGCTATCGAGGAATAAGGCCCTAGCCGCTAAGCCGGTGCCCTTTGGGTCGCCGGCTTTATTTATCGTCTTCGGCAATTCCGTTCAGGGAAACGGCTAGAGCAAGCGGGATGAGAGCGAACACGGGGAGGGCGTATCGGCTCATTACGATTGGCGAAATGAAAAGGATCGCCATTGATGCGTACATAGGAGCTAATGCGACAAGGCCGAGGGTTCTTTTGCGTGAAGTTGCTGAAACCAGCGTGAGTGCAAGTGGGATCCATGTTGCGTAAAGCGCGACACTGAACAGAAGATTGATGCCTGGAACTGCCTCTATTCGATAGAGACAGTTCGTAATGGCCGTACGGGTTTCCTGAAGGTATTCGGGAGCGTGATAGTTGAGGGAGTCTCCTACCTGT
>CAKTWD010000071.1 GCA_934630485.1 uncultured Eggerthellaceae bacterium
TTGATGACGACATGGATGCGCTTCTTGAAGAGATCAGCAGGGAGGCATTCGCATCTGTTGAGGGCTCGGCGGGCGAAACAGACGAAAGGTTGCCAGAAGGTTTTCACCGCGGCCTTCTTGCCGATCCTCAGGTTCGCGACGCTTATGAGCGCAGTCGCGGCTTAGGCAAGCCTCTTCCCATAGAATTCGCTCTCGACCTTACCACGCTTGGCCTTGCTGGCCGGTTCAAGTTCAATTTGCACGACGAGCTTGCTATCAGAGTCGCCTCGTGCGCGGTTCTTCTTTACGGCCTTGCGCCACTCCCTTTAGTCTACGATCAGTATCGTACGGTCGATTCGAAGCCTGTTCCATTCGAACGTTTCAGTGAGATCCTTGTTTCGTTTTCGCAGATCGCAGAGTCTACATTCACGTTATGGCATAAAGAGGACGCGGTTTACCTTGTTCATTACACGCTGACGGAATCGTTCGTTTCCCAGCAGGTTGTGAATGCTCACTACCAAAGTGCGCCTAACGGTGAGGCCCGCGAAGATGATGCCGCGTTCGGCGAACAGAAGCCTACGGTTTCCGAAATGCAGTCGGTGGTCGATCGGCAGATCGATGATCTTGCCAAGCTGCGCGAGACGATGATCATGCAGCACCGTGATTTTGAACCCAAGCCCATCACTGAGCAGATGCTCGCCGTGGGCGGTCCGCTTGGCGCTCTTTGGCATCATCCTTGTGTGCGTGATCTTGAGTCGTTCGTCGATGCTCATGTCCCCGACACCCAGGATGACTACAGCTTCGGAGAGTATGTGACGGAGGACGTCGTGCGTGCTGCCATCGAAATAGGCGATATGTCCGCAATCGATCGCTACATTGAAGATATCGGCATGAAGGGTTGCTCGTTTGACGAGGGGGTTCTTTCCCGTTTGATATCGAACGTGTTCAAGATCGTTCCTTCATGGGAGAACAACGGATGGTCGACGAACGAGCTGATGGAGAAACTGACCGGTCGTCGCATCTTCTACGGAGTCGATGGGCGAGAACTGCGTATCGGTCCGAACGATCCCTGTCCGTGCGGTAGCGGTAAGGCTTATAAAGATTGTTGCGGTCGCTAAGGTATCGGCTCCTTGTTCGAAACCCTGTAAAGCAGATTTACGAGTGGATGACCTGATTGTCGTCAGCTATTCAAAATGAAGAATCCCGCCAGCTGGGAAGCCGACGGGATTCTTTTCGTTGGTTTAACGCCTTGTTTGCCGCTTGCGTGCGTTAGTTCTTCTTTTTGCCATGGGCGAGGGCGACGGCCGAAACCGAGCCACCCAAAGCGATCAAAGCGATGGCGTTGGGAAGAACCATCAACTGATTGAACATGTCGGCAAGTTCCCAAACCAGATCATTCGAAAGGATGGAGCCCATGAAGATGAAGGCCAGAGCGACGATCATGAAGGGAAGGACGCCCTTCTTGCCGAACAGGTAGATGACGTTCAGCTTGGCGAACAGGTTCCAGCTGATGATGGTTGAGAAAGCGAAGAACAGAAGGCAGATGGCGACGAACGCGTTGCCGAAGGTGGTACCGAAGAACTTGGCGAATGCAGCCTGCGCCAAGTTGGTCTTGTCAAGCCCAATGGAAGCGGCGACGGCAGCTGGATCAGCGCCGGCGGAAGCGCTGGCGAAGGCCTGGGCGATTGCGCCGTCGTTGCAGTACAGGGCGCTGATGACGACCAGTGCGGTCATGGTGACGACGACTATGGTATCCACGAAGACGCCGATCATTGCGACAACACCTTGGTCATGCGGGTCTTTGACGTTGGCCATGGCATGTGCGTGTGGGGTAGAGCCCATGCCTGCCTCGTTTGAGAACAGACCGCGCTTTGCGCCCTGAGAGAGAGCAGCGATGATACCAAAGGTAACGCCGCCCATGGATGCCTGAGGATTAAGTGCACAGGCGAAGATGAGCTGGAAGGACGGGATGATGTCGTGTGCGTTCATGATCAGAACGACGAGGCCGCCGACCAGGTACACGATGGCCATGAAGGGGACCAGCTTCTCGGTGACGGACGCAATGCGGGATATGCCGCCGATGAAGATGAATGCGCCCACGATGACGATGATCAGGCCGATAGCCCACGTGGGAATGCCGAAGGCGGTGTTCATGGTGGAGGCAATGGAGTTGGCCTGAACCATGGAGCCCATGAAGCCAAGCGCCAAGATGATGGCGACAGCGAAGAAACCGGCCAGGAATTTGCCACCCTTGCCCTTGAATGCAGTGGTGATGTAGTAAACCGGGCCGCCGTGGACGGTGCCATCCTCGTCGATGCGGCGCGTCTTCTGTGCAAGAACAGCCTCGGCGTAGTTGGTGGCCATGCCAAGCAGGGCAATAAGCCACATCCAGAAGATAGCGCCCGGGCCGCCGATCAGAATTGCGCCGCAAGCGCCGACGATGTTGCCGGTTCCGACCTGAGCCGCAATGGCAGTGGCGAGTGCCTGGAACGAGCTCATGCCGCTCGCATGCTTCTTGCCGTTCATCGAGAAGTTTCCGAAAACGCTCTTCATGCCTTCGCCGAAGCAACGGAACTGAACGGCATGGGTGCGCACCGTGAAGTACAGACCCGTGCCAAGCAGCAAAATGATCAGAACGTAATTGGAAAGATAAGAATTGATGGTTGAAACAACCGCGAGCAACGCCTCTTGCATTATGACCTCCTTGCAAAATCGATATTCACTGAAGAAGGTCGCAAATGATGACGTATGCATGACGAGCATTCGAATAGCCCGTTGCAGTCGCTCTGTCCGCTTGCCTGAGAGTTTCGGCTTTCGCCTTGCACCTTCGGCACTCATTTAAGAGATTCTCCAGAGTCTTCTCCGCTTCCGGTCTCCGCCTCGCGTTGCGGATCCTAGGAGCTTCGTAGAAGATGACAAAAGGCATTATCGCTACGATTTCTCAAGAAGGCAAGAAGAAAATCTGTGAAACGATTCGGAAACAATGTTTCTAGCAATTCAAGTTGCGACTTGAGGATGTCATTGATGGTTTCCGATTTTTAGTTTCATTTTCGGCATGACCCGTAGGCCGATCTCTGCAGACGGCCTCGTTCCTTAAGGAAAAGCTTGTAAATTAATCGTTGCGAATGGTTAAACGGGTTTACTCTGTGCTCGAAGAAATCGACGTGGGAGGCTTGCATGGACAAGATTCAAATGAAAACGCCGCTTGTCGAGATGGACGGCGACGAGATGACCCGCATCATCTGGAAGATCGTGAAAAATGAGCTTATCAAGCCTTTCGTAGACCTGAAGACCGAGTATTACGACCTTGGCCTTGAGAATCGTGACCGCACGGACGATCAGGTTACCGTCGATGCTGCTCTTGCCGCGAAGCGTCTTGGGGTTGCGGTGAAGTGCGCCACTATCACGCCGAATGCAGCGCGCGTTGAAGAGTACAGCCTGAAAAAGATGTGGAAGAGCCCGAATGGCACCATTCGTGCGATTCTGGACGGCACCGTATTCCGTACCCCCATTGTGGTGAAGGGAATCGAGCCGTGTGTTCGCAATTGGAAAAAACCCATTACACTTGCGCGTCATGCGTATGGCGATGTGTATAAAAACGCTGAAATGCGCATTCCCGGCCCGGGCAAAGTCGAGCTGGTATACACCGCGGCCGACGGAACCGAAACGCGTGAGCTCGTTCATGAATTCGCTGGTCCGGGTGTGGTTCAAGGCATGCACAACCTTGATGACTCTATAACAAGCTTTGCAAATTGCTGTTTCGAGTATGCCCTTCAAACTCACCAGAACGTTTGGTTTGCCACCAAGGACACCATCTCCAAGAAATACGACCATCGTTTCAAGGATATCTTCGCCGAGATATTCGAGTCGAAATACAAAGAGCGTTTCCAACAAGAGGGTATCGACTACTTCTATACGCTCATTGACGATGCCGTAGCCCGTGTGATGAAGGACGAGGGTGGTTTTATCTGGGCCTGCAAGAACTACGACGGTGATGTCATGAGCGACATGGTTTCAAGTGCCTTCGGAAGCCTTGCCATGATGACGAGTGTTCTGGTCTCCCCGCATGGACAGTTTGAATACGAAGCCGCACATGGAACGGTTCAGCGCCATTATTACCGCTTCCTCAAGCATGAACCCACGTCGACGAATTCTGTTGCAACCATTTTTGCTTGGAGCGGAGCGCTGCGAAAGCGTGGCGAATTAGACGAACTGCCCGAACTTGTTGATTTTGCTAATCGGCTCGAGGCGGCTACGGTTTCTGTTATCGAGTCGGGCCGCATGACGGGGGATCTCGCGCGTATCACGACCATCCCCGACCCGAAGACTTTGGGAACCCACGCCTTCATCAGCGCTATTGCTGACGAGTTGAAGTAACCTCTGCTCTTACCGCGCTTTTCGAGTCCTTGATCTTTTTCAAAGCACCGCGATGTTGTATCGTGATGCTTTGTTTTGACTGGTCGTTCTTTCGATGGGATTCGATATGCAAATTTACGTTACCAAAGACTATCAAGAACTGAGCGAGTTCGCTGCCGATTTCATCATCGGTGAAGTTGAGGAGAAGCCGGGCTGCGTGCTTGGCCTTGCCACTGGCTCTACCCCCGAGGGACTTTACGCTGAAATCGCTAATCGTTATGCCGAGGAAGGCATTGATTTCTCGCGTGTTGCCACCTTCAATCTGGACGAGTACCGCGGTCTTGCCGGCGATCACGAGCAGTCGTATCGCTATTTCATGAATAAGCATTTGTTCAGCAAGATCAACGTTCGTCCTGAGAACACCCATGTGCCTGATGGCACCAACCCTGACGCCGAGCTTGTTGGCGAGGCTTACGAAGCAGCCATTACCCTGGCTGGCGGCATCGATCTTCAGCTGTTGGGTCTTGGTCACAACGGTCACATCGGCTTCAACGAGCCCGCCGACACGTTCCCTGCTGCCACCCATGTGGTAGATCTGCAGGAATCCACCATTCAGGCTAACAGCCGTCTGTTCAATAGCATCGATGAGGTTCCGCGTCAGGCCTACACCATGGGCATCGGCACCATCATGGGGGCAAAGAAGGTTCTGATGGTTGTATCCGGCGAGGATAAGGCAGACATCGTTCGCAAGGTTTGCTACGGCCCCGTTACGCCTCAGGTGCCTGCCAGTATTTTGCAGTTCCATCCTGACTGCACCGTTGTCGTTGATGAGGCTGCTTTCTCCAAGTGCGAAGAGTTCGCTGAAGATGATGGATGTGGCTGCGGTGACGATTGCGATTGCGGTGGCGAGCATCATCATCACCATCATCACGAGTAAGATCCACTGTAGTTAAGCGGTGCGCTGTGCGTGGCGAGCGGCTCGGAAATTTTTCCGAGCCGCTTTTTTATTCAGAAAATCTGATCTGGGGTTAAACTGACTTGAAATATAGGGTCAGCAACTGACGTGAAACTATCGGATTTCCTTTCGTAAAGAGCGAGGGCGTATGGCAGGCTTCGATATCGATCGCCGAAACGGGGCACCTAAATATCGATTCATACATGACAGGATCCGTGAGGAAATAACGTGCGGAAATCTTGCAGCCGGAACCAAGCTGTCCTCCAAGCGCACATTGGCGGAAGACCTTGACGTCAGCGTGAACACTGTCGAGCGCGCTTACGGTTTGCTGGTAAGCGAGGGTTATCTTGTAGCACGGCAGGGGAGCGGATTCGTTGTTGGCTCGGGCAAGGTTGACGCCGCCTCGATTGCCCTTGATGAGCTCGAACCTCAGGTTTCGTCGTCGAATGCAAGCTCTCTTCTTGACCTGCGTGCGAACAAATGCGGGTTGGACTTGTTTCCGTTTGACACCTGGGCTCGTTTGATGAGACGAGTGCTATCCGATTCCAATGCAGACTTACTCGAGCGCATGCCTTTTAACGGCTTTCTGCCGTTAAGGAAGGCGATCGCTGCGTATCTGTTCAAATCGAAGGGCATCAGCGTTGCCCCTTCTCGTATTGTCATTGGGCCAGGTACCGAGTATTTGTATGATCGCTTGCTCCAGCTTCTTGGTTCGCAGAGCATCATCGCCGTTGAAGATCCCGGGTATCAGAAGTTCGAGAAGACCTCGCGTAATTCCGAGACGCTTTGGGAACATGTCCCTCTTGATGAAGAGGGCATTCGCCTTGATGTTCTTCGTGCCGGCCGCGCCGACACCGTTTATGTTTCGCCTGCGAACCAGTTTCCCACCGGTGTTGTCATGTCAGAGCGGCGCCGTCGCGATTTGCTGATCTGGGCCGAAGAGAAGCCGGGGCGTTATATCATCGAGGACGACTACGACAGCGAGATCCGTCATGCGGGTAGGGCACTCACCCCGTTGATCAGCCGCGACAAGCTTGGACGGGTCATCTACTTGAACACCTTTTCTAAGACGCTTGTCCCATCCATTCGCATTGCCTATATGATCCTCCCTACGGCTCTTATGGAGATCTACCGCGAAGAGCTTTCCTTTTATACCTGCAGCGTTTCAAGCTTCGAGCAGATGGCTCTTGCGGCTTTCATATCGGAGGGGTATTTCGAGCGACATATTGCTCGCTTGCGCAGAACATACGGAAAGCAACGCGAGGATCTTCTTGCAGTTGCGTCTCAATCGCCTCTTGCGAAGATCTCGAGTATGTTCGGCGGGGAGATGGGAACTCACCTGCTCTTTCACATTCGCACTTCGAAAAGCGACCGTCAGGTGAAGGAAGCCGCGTTGTCGCGAGGGATGCGTTTGCCGATGCTGTCCGATTACACCGTTCGTTACGACGCGAAATCGGCGCATACGATTGTCGTTAATTTTGCGGCGTTGTCAGGTGCTGACGTTCGTGTGGGTGTTGGCATACTTGAGGAAGTTTTCGCGGAAGAAATCGCCGCCCATTATGAAAGCTGATAGGCAATCGGCTTGTTCTGATTGTTTCAACTGACATGAATATTCTGATATAAACCGACACTATGATTGAGCTTACTTCGATCGTATTCTTCACCCAGCGACGGGCGAGGTTCCGAATCGCTTCACGAATCAGATTGAAAAGAGGTTGATCATGGAGATAAAGAACGTTACGGTTGCCGGCGGTGGAGTTCTGGGTAGTCAGATCGCGTTCCAGGCCGCTTATAAGGGCTTCCCTGTAAAGGTTTGGCTTCGCTCTGAGGGGTCCATCGATCGCGCTCGTCCTAAGTTCGAGCATCTTGCTGAACAGTACCAGGATATGATCAAGGAGATGAGCGAGAATCCCGCCCTTGCTTACTGCCGCGGCCTTTCCAATACCCGCGATCTCGATTCCTATCAGATCAAAGAGCTACTCGGGGCAGCTAAAGGGGCGCTTGCGCGCATCACGTTCACCACGTCATACGAAGATGCCGCTCAGGATGCCGATTTGATCATCGAGGCCATTTCCGAAACGCCGCAGGATAAGATCGATTTCTATACCGCGCTTCGTGGCTACATGCCCGAGAAGACCATTTTGGCAACGAATTCTTCCACGATGGTTCCCAGTGCGTTCGCTGAATACACCGGTCGCCCCGAAAAGTATCTGGCGCTTCATTTCGCTAACGAGATCTGGAAGAACAACACTGCCGAGGTCATGGGTCATCCGGGAACCGACGAGCAGGTTTTCCGTGATACCGTTGACTTCGCCGAGGCTATTGGCATGATCCCCCTGGAGCTTAAGAAAGAACAGCCCGGTTATATTTTGAACAGTCTGCTGGTGCCTTTCTTGAATGCGGCTAATGGCTTGCTTGCTAACGGCATTGCAGACGTTCCCACCATCGACCGAACCTGGACCCTTGCAACCGGCGCGCCGATCGGCCCCTTCATGATTCTCGACGTGGTTGGCTTGAATACTGCTTATAACATCGTTGCCATGGATCCGCGTGCAAAAGATCCGGAGAGCACTCAGGGCAAGATCGTCGCGATGCTCAAGGATTACATCGATCAGGGCAGGACTGGTGTTGCTGCAGGTCAGGGATTCTATTGCTATGGCAAGAAAAACGAAGGTCCGCGCCTTTGCGAATAAGGCCGAAGATCATCGCGCTGTCCGCTAACTCACGGCGCGGCGGTCATCTCGAATATGGATATTAAAGCGGCTTGGACATGTTGCCCAAGCCGCTTCTTGATGTTTGGTTCAATTCCAAAGGCGCGGGTTTCCATCTGGGGAATCGGCGTGCTTTTGCTGAATTACACGTTTTGGCTTGCGAGGCCCTTATTGGCGATAGTACGAAAGGAAGTCGGCGAGTTCGGTCATTGCTTCTGACAGCACCTCGATACGCGGAAGGTAAACCACACGAAAATGATCAGGCTGATGCCAGTTGAAGCCGGTTCCCTGCGTTAGAAGGATCTTCTTGTCACGCAGAAGGTCCAGCGCGAACTTCTCGTCGTCGGTGATGTTGAACCTCTTCACATCAAGGCGCGGGAAGATGTAGAAGCCCGCCTTTGGTTTGACGACGCTGATGCCGGGAATGTCTTTCAACGTGTTGTACACATACTCGCGCTGCTCGTAGATACGACCGCCGGGAACAAGATAGCCCTCAACGCTTTGATGACCGCCCAGGGCGGTTTGCACGATGGACTGAGCAGGCACGTTGGAGCAAAGGCGCATGTTCGAGAGCATGTTCAAGCCCAGAATGTAATCGCGTGCAAGGTTTTTGTTGCCAGAAAGGATCATCCAGCCGATACGGTAGCCCGCGATCATATGCGATTTGGAAAGGCCCGAGAACGTCACGCAGAACAGATCGGGCGCCAGAGAGGCAATCGAGGTGTGTTGCAGGCTGTCCATAAC
>CAKTWD010000072.1 GCA_934630485.1 uncultured Eggerthellaceae bacterium
CGCGTGGGGAATCTTCTCCGATTCCACCTTTGCCCTTGGTGTTTTCTCGCTTGCGGTGTGCCTTATCGCAAGCATCTATTTCTTCATTGCCTCTAAGCATATGAATTTGTTCGAAACCGTTGGTTTCGCTCTTGTCGTCGCGGGAGGCATTGGCAATGCAATCGATCGCTTCGTTTTGGGCTATGTCGTCGATTTCATCGAGTTCGCATTCTTCGAGTTCCCGGTGTTCAACGTGGCCGATATTGGCGTTATTTGCGGGTTCGTCATATTGATCATTGGGCTTATCGTTGATTTCTCGAAGGGCGACGACTCCGATAAAGAAACGACGAAAGCCGATAAAACGGGGCGCGATCAGGAAGGTAACAAGTAGATGGCCGTTTCTCGTGTTCATATTGCCGACGCGCTCGATGCCGGCAAGCGCCTTGACGCCGTCCTCGGCGAACGCGGCTGTTATGCCAGCCGCAGCGCCGCAGCCAAGGCCATCGAGAACGGACATGTGCTTGTTGCGGGCAATCCCGCGTCGAAGAAGCAAACCGTGAAGTCCGGCGATGTCATCGTTTACGAGCTCGAAGAGACGCCGGCTCCTACGGCTTTGCGTGGCGAGCCCATCGATCTTGATATTCGCTTCGAGGACGAGCATCTGCTGGTTCTTTCGAAGCAGGTTGGGTTGGTTTGCCATCCGTCAGTCGATCATCTTGACGGCACTTTGGTGAATGCTCTCATTTACCATTGCGGCGTCGATAACCTGGCAAACGTTCAGGGCGAGGATGATCGTCTCGGTATCGTCCATCGCCTTGACATGGATACGTCTGGCCTTATGCTCGCCGCGAAGGACGACCCAACCGGTTATGCCCTTATGGAGTCCATCCAAGACCGTACGGTCGATCGTCACTATCTTGCGCTCGTTCATGGCATCATCGCGCGCGACACCGGCATGATCGATGCGCCTATTGCCCGATCTGCCAAAGATCGCACGCGTATGGCTGTTCGCGATACCCCTTCAGCACGTGATGCCATCACCACGTTTCGCGTTCTCGAGCGGTTCGAGGCGCATTCCAAAGATGACGGCTACACGCTTATCGATTGCAAGTTGTTCACTGGCCGCACCCATCAGATTCGCGTGCATATGGAATACACACGCCATCCGTTGGTTGGTGAGTTTATGTACACGGGCAGCAAACCGCGATATGAGTCCGCCGATCTTGGCTGTCAGCGTCAGTTCCTTCATTCGTTCCGCTTGCGTTTCCCGCATCCGGAAACAGGGGAGCAACTTGAATTCGCTGACAACCTTCCGACCGATCTGCGCGAGGTTTTGAATAAGATTTCCGATCGAAGCATGGGTCGCACGAATGCCGGCGACGAAGTTGCGGCGATGCTTTCTCAGGCCCCGTTTCCCAGCATTGACGGTGTGCCGTTCGCTGCCACGCTGTAGGAGATCTGGGGTATCATTGGCCCAATAATGTAGTTATGCCCGTCTTATCGTTGAAAGGTCGCACGTTATGGGCAACATTCAGCAAACGGCCGATCACCGTATCGGCGTAGACGAAAACGCTGCTGTTAAAACCGTTCTTTTGGGTGTGACAGGCGGGGTTTCCATTTACAAGTCTTGCGAGGTCATTCGCGGCCTACAGAAGCAGGGCATTCGCGTGAAGGTCGTTATGACCGAGCATGCCACGCATTTTATCGACCCCTCTCTCTTCCGCTCCCTTACGCGCGAACCGGTTGGTTTGGGTTTGTTCGACAATCCCAGCGATCCCATTCATCATATTTCGCTTGCTAAAGAGGCCGATGTGTTCTGCATCGCTCCTTGTACCGCAAACGTCATTGGCAAAATCGCACATGGCATTGCCGATGATTTGCTGACGACGACGGTTATGGCCTGCACATCGCCTTTGATCGTGGCTCCGGCAATGAACGTGAACATGTACGAAAGCGCTGCCAATCAGGCTAACCTTGCCACGCTCGCTGCCCGCGGCGTCAAGATCGTCGAGGCGGCTGACGGCTATCTTGCCTGCGGCGATACCGGCAAGGGTAAGCTTGCCCCGGTCGAGGACATCGTGTCGGCTATCATGACGGTTCTCGAGGACGGCCAGGAAGAAACCCCCTCGTTTGAGTGCGACCTGCAGGGGAAGCGTGTTTTGATTACCGCGGGCCCAACGCGTGAGCCTATCGACCCTGTGCGTTACATCTCCAATCCCTCTACAGGCAAGATGGGGTTCGCAATTGCCGCTGCTGCGCAGGAACGCGGTGCGGACGTCGTTCTTGTTTCCGGTCCGGTGGAGCTGGCAAACCCCGAAGGCGTCGAGGTTCATCGCGTTCAGACTGCTCTCGAGATGATGCAGGCAAGTGCGGCGTTCTTCCCGCAGTGCGATATCGCCATCTTCACTGCTGCGGTTTCCGATATGCGCCCCGCTCACGTGAGCGATCGTAAGCTCAAGAAGGGCCGTGACGATGCCCAATTGGCTTACATCGAGCTGACGCAGAACCCGGATATCCTGAATACCCTCGCTCATCAGAAGGGCGATCAGATAGTTATCGGATTTGCTGCTGAAACCGACGATGTCATCGCCAACGCAACCAAGAAGCTCAACGAGAAGGGCGCTGACATGATCGTCGCCAACGATGTGAGCGAAGGCAAGGGTTTCGGGGCCGACGACGACCGTGCCTCGTTCGTCTTCAAGGCCGATGGCGCTGATGCAGTTGAGTCACTTCCCATTATGACTAAGCGTGCTTTGGCCGACGAGATCCTGTCCAAAGCCGTTTCTCTTTCCGAGTCCAACTGAAAGGAGAACCAATGATCGGTTCAACTTGCAACCTCCTCATTGATTCTTGCTGTGACCTGCCTTTTGACGTGGTAAATCGCGAGAATGTCGGTCTTATCAGCTTTCCGTACTACTTCGGTACCGAGGAAGCTCTTGACGATCTTTGGCAGACATCCACTTCGCATGAGTTCTATGAGCGCATGAGCAAGGGCGAGCAGCCTACTACCGCAGGTGCTCCGTTCCAGCTGATGAAGGACATGTTCGAGAAATGCGTCGAATCGGGTAGGCCCACGGTATACCTGTCGTTCTCGTCTGGTTTGTCAGGCCACTTCGACCAGGTGATTCGCGTGCGCGATATGGTGCTCGAGGAGCATCCCGAAGCTGAGCTGTACGTTGTCGATACCCACCAGGCGTCGACGGGTGAGGCTTTGCTTATCTTCGAAGCGTTACGTCAGCATGAGCGTGGTATGAGCGCCAAGGAGCTTGCCGACTGGGCAACCGAGGCGCAGTACTTTGTACACGTGTACTTCATGGTTGACGACCTTGAAAGCCTTCGCCGTGGCGGTCGTATTCCCAGCTCCGTGGCTTTCGCGGGTTCCAAGCTAGACGTGAAGCCGCTGTTGTTCATTGCGATTGACGGAACTCTGCAGATCAAGGGCATTGCCCGTGGCAGGAAAAAGGGTTTGAAGCAACTGGCTGAATTCTTCGCTCAGAAGGCAGAGCTTACCGAGGACAATCCTTATGTGATCATTGGCTCGGCTGAGGCTCCGAAGGACGTCAAGAAGCTCGAGGAGCTTGTGCTGAAGGAATCGAAGAAGGAAGAACCTATCTTTGTTGAGCACACGGTGGGTCCGGTTATCGGCAGTCATGTTGGTCCAGGGATGGTGGTTAAGGGTGCCGAGTAATCGTCCGGTTCATATAAATCAGAAAGGGGCCTTGCGGCCCCTTTCTTTGTTTCTGAGTGCGATGTGAATGGTTCGCATCTCGTTGTGCTGTTCGCGGGATTAGCGCGGATCGACGATGTCGGTCTCCCATAGGCCGTGCTTGTTGCAGTAGGCGAAGGCCTTCAAAGGAGCAGCTTCGCTGATGCCGAAGAACACCTCGGGCTCGTCGGTAGGAACCTTGAAGGCACAGATGCCCGGTGCGGTGACTGCCATCCAACGAATGGAATGCTCGGCGGTCATGGGGTGGTCTGCCTCGCCGCAGCGAATAGTAAGGGTGTCGCCCTCGATGGTGGTAACGGGCTTGTGCTTTTCAGCGGAGAACTCAGTAGGGTTGGGGACAAGTTCGGTCATCGGCTTGCCACAGCAAACCATCGTGCCGCCGCCTTCGCATGCCTGGTAAACGACATTGCCGCAAACTTCGCACTGATAAAACTTAGGATCTGCCATTGCAACCATCCTCTCTTATGGTTTCGGTATGTATCCATCTTAACAGGAAACACTACTAATAAGCAAGAGCAAGCTTTGTAGATGATCCTTATGGACATGATTCGGCATTATTCGTGCTGCCGAAAACCAACACTACGATCATAGCAATGCAGATCGCTTGGGTGGTCGGGGTTTTCTTCTTTGTCCTGTTTGTTACCGTGTTGGTAACATGACTGCTGCTTTGCGCGGTCGCTGCAGCGCGTGTCTCCGTGATTTGGGGTTGCTGCTGGGGGAGTATGCTCGTTTGGATTTTGTTTCGGGGGATTTATCCGCGCGGCGGTTCTTAAGAGCGTTTTTGAATCGATGATGTGTGGAAAACTTCATCAACTGAAAAAATGTCTTGAATTGTTTCGGACTTACAAGTAAAATAACTAACCGTTGCAGCGCGAAAGCGCGAAAACATTAATCGGGTTGTGGCGCAGTTTGGTAGCGCACTTGACTGGGGGTCAAGGGGTCGCAGGTTCAAATCCTGTCAACCCGACCAGCGAAATCACAGGTCAGAGGCTTAAGCTTCTGACCTGTTTTCTTTTTGGCACTTTTCCGGCACTTTCAATCACGCCTCGTGCACGGCGGCTGACACCTTGGCCATGTCTTTATGTACGGCTGCATATTTATTTTCGGATCCGATTGTAGAAGAACTCGTTTCTTGAGTTCGTTGGCTCTGCGTCTAGTTTGTGCGTTACAAAGACTCCAAAAGAAACGGAATCATGTGCGTATATGGATGTGAGTAGAAGTTCCAATACGTTTCGCATGCAACTCATTAGCGTAAAAAAGAATGTGGGACCAACGGCGAAGAAAACGGGCAACGAAGCTTATTTCGATGGAATCCCAGGGAAAGCCCGACCCGACCATCGAGGAGCGCATCCTCAACTCGAACGAGTTCGTCCTCAACCGTGGTCGCGGTGTTCCCGTCGACAAAGCAAAAGCGTACTACTTGTACGAGCGCAGCCTGTCGTTGGCGAATTCCGAGGTGGAGGTCGCGCAGCCCGCCATTCGCATTGCGAACATCATCATGGAGGACGATTGCGAATCGTACGGCGTCGAGCGCGATTTCCTTCGCGCGCTGGCTTTGTATCAGCAGGCGGAAATCGGCCTGCGCATCGATATCGCTGACGGCCAGATGTACTACATCAAGCGTCTGCACGAAGCCATCGATGGCCAGCAGCGCGTTCGTGCACTTCTTTCACCTCGCCATTGCTAATCGAGCTAAGCCAGGGCTCCGGAAAGCAAGACGATCGCAGTTGCGACCACGATTCCCTCAATGATCGTCAGGCCGTTCGAGAGCCCTGCAAGCTTTTGATCGCCGCCGCACCAAAGGGTGAATGTCGGGCCCATTGCACTGGCAGGTGCCCAAAGAAGAATGCAGATGACGATTTTCGTGGTGATGTCGAATGGTAAAAACGCAAAAGCCAGAAGGCTGAATGCGGCCGAGAAAAGCGCGCGTGACACCAGAATCACCCCGATCTTGCGGATATTGGGACCGATCGTGTCGAAGCCGATCATCAGGCCAAGCATCAACATTGCACAGAAGGCGTTCGCGTTCGCCATGGGTTCGGTGAAGGCGACGACTTGCGTTGGGATCTGGATATCCAAAATCGCCAGTACGATCAACAGCAGATATGCGTCGAAGGGGAGCGAACTGAAAAGCCGCTTAGCGACGAACTTCCCTGGGTTCTGGACAGGGCCTTTTCCTGCAAGGATTCCGGTGAGCGCGTATGCGCCGCCTGTCATCATCAAGGCGTTTCCCGCGTCGAACATGCAGACGGCAACGGCCATTTCTGGTGAAAACAGCGATTGGACGTAGGGCAGGGCGAAGCAACCGATGTTGAAACCGCAGATGTTCAGCAAGTAAAACACGCGGTCGCGGCGGTTTGAGTTCCGTGTTGCAAGGAACGCGACTGCGTAGGGTATGACAGCGCAAGCAAGGCCCACGGGAACCAACAGAAGGAGCGAGGGCGTGAATTCAGCGGATCCGAACGCGTGGACGACAGAGCAGGGAAGCGTGAACGTGAAAACGATTTTCGAGACAACCTGCTCGGGTCGTTGGCCAAGAATCCCGCTTCTTCCCGCGAAATATCCAACGATGATGATGGTGATGAATGCCGCTACCTTTATAAGGACCGTTTCCATTTCATTGCGCTTTCCAAAAGACGCGCCGCGCACGACGGCGTTAGATGTTACGCTTTGGTTCTAGCACATTGCGCGTTGGCGGTTGCCAAAAGAGGGTTTCGGGCACCATCCCTTCATTTGATCCTCGTTTGCGCTAGAGTGCTGATTTGTTCCGCTGCGATATGCGGCGGCCGACAGTTTGTTCAATTGCTGAGTCGATGCGGTTGCATCGCAACGCTGCATGTTGGAAGGGGATTCTGATGTCCGAAACGATCGAGTCGATCTCGAAAGCGATTGACGAGAACAACCAGTTCAACGGCTACTGGATTGGCTATCTGTATTGCAAGAAGGATTCGCTCACCTTCAGCATTGACAATCACTATGGCATTCCCGGAACCGACATCACCAAGCCGGTAGGCGAGATGTCGTTCGAGGAAATCGTCGATTTCAACATCGAGATTGACGACATGACCGACACCATGATCGATCATGTTGTTGAATCGCGTCCCGGTCTTGTCGAGTTCTTCTTCGAATCGGGTTCCGCCCGCATCGACGCTAAGAAAGTTCATTGGCTGTCGTACGAAGGCTACTAACCGCCGCTGCGCTTTCAGTGGGTTAAGCTGGTCACTGAGACTTCCTGTGCGGTGCGTGGCCGAAGGATCTGCTAAACGAAAACAAGGGCTCGGATGAAATCATCCGAGCCCTTGCGGTTTCCGGCGCTTTCGGTTTCGTGTCTTGCTAAACGCTCTCGTTACTTATCGTCGCGGTTGTAGATGCCGGTGAAACCCTCAAGCCTGACCATCTTGCCGTTGTCGTCGTAGAAGCAATCGTAAGCGAAACCCGACTCACCATCTTCGAACAGCAGGGTGACGCGGTCGATGGCGGTGACGTCCCATGTCTTCAGAGTGGACTCTTCCTTGTTGTCCCAAACGATGGTGCCATTGGCCTTAAGGGTGAAGGAGTCTTTGGGGTTGTCTTCATTGGTCCAGTGGGTGTCGACGATTTTAGCGAGTTCCTTGTTGTAGTCGCCTCGGATGTACCACGTGCCGCTCACAAGGTCGTAGCACGTCATGGGATCGTTGAAAATCAGATCGAAGTTACCTTCGCCCTCCTCAGCGGGGATCAGATGGTTGTCTTCGACGGCGCTGGGATATCCGTATTCGTTAAGCTGCTTTCCGTCGGCATCAACGAACACTGGGGCCAAGGGAAGGAGGTTCTCGAAATACAATCCGCCCTTTGACCTGTCGCCGTCAACGTACCACATGTCGGACTCGCCGCTTGGCTTGCCGTGATCGGTGCTCGATCCGGCTTCCAGATAGATTGGATTGGTGTTGGCTGCAGGCTCGAGTTTCTTCGTTGATGCGCTTGCCGAGCTAGTGGATGCATTCGACCCTTGGGATGCACCGCCGGATTTGCCTCCGCCGCAAGCGGTAAGACCAAATGCGAGTACCGCCGTCAAAACAGCGATGGCCAAAACCATGAGGGATTTTTGCGCCGTGCGCTCGCGCGATTTCAATGCAGTTGATTGTTTCATGGCTGCTCCTATCATTCTCGTTCGTCCTTTGATTGTAAGAATGCGGGCATCTAGCCGCGAGGTCTTCACGTCCATGTGAAGTGGGACGAATGCGCCTTCTGTCCCATTCTTTGTTCATTGTGAATGCTCGGCTTTGGTTTGCTCGCGCGCGTTTCATAAGGTAATGTTTGTTCCCGTTGTTCATCGCGAAAGAGAGCCGGTTTCATGTTCAAGATCAATCATGCCATCCTCCATGTATTCGATTTCATTTCGTGCGTGAACGTGTACTCCCGGGAGGAGCTTGACCTTTCGGATAAGAACGTGAAGTCGTATGTGCAGCGTGTTGCTAAGCACGCACTGGGCAACATCGACAACAAAAGGGGCGAGTTCGAACCCGAGAGCGGTTTTAAAAACGAACTTTCCGATTACCTGAACGGGCATAACGACTTCATCGCCTTGTCGCTGATGATTGCTGAATTCATCGGAAGCGAGCTTAGCCGCATGGAGCATCCGGTTTCCAGCGACTTGCTTGTTGTCGATTTCGAGGACACGCCAAAGGCCCCTAAGGTTTCCGCCGAGGATTTGGAGGAAATGTCCGAGGAAGAGGCTGCGGCTGCTCAGGCCGAGCTTGATGCCGCGTATGCGGGACGCAGCGCCCGCTACTTCGGATTGCTGTTGCTTGAGAGCAAGCCAGCTTTCATGCATGAAGTGGGTAGGGGCGACGACGGCTCTTCGGTGAATCGCATCGAGCGTCATCATGCCATCTTGCCGAGCCCTTCCCAGAAGATTTCTTCGTTCGCGCTGGTGGATGTTCGCAACATGTCGGTTCAGTTCGTTGACAAAGCCCGCGAAATCGCAGGTGAAGAGCGCTGGCTTATCCCTCAAGGCCTGCTTCAGTGCACGATGGAGGCCTCCAGTAAGGAGCTCATC
>CAKTWD010000073.1 GCA_934630485.1 uncultured Eggerthellaceae bacterium
AGCCGGAACCGCCTCCAGCGAGTCGCTGTTCCAGTCCACGCGCCGCATGGCCACTCCGCTGTACGGCGGCGATGACTGCGTGGTCATCACGCCGCGCTCGAAGCTTTCCACGTCGTGCGTCTGCATCACGAAAATCGACGCAAGCTCAGGTAAGGTCGCCGACGCCCTTACCCTTCCGCAATCGATGTCCCCCTTCGAAGTGGGCTACGGCGCCAACGGCCTGATGTTCTCGTTCGAGAACATCTACAGCTTCGGTGACGGCATTGCCAACCTGGGCACCTATGTTCCCCGCAAAAAGGTCAGCGTCGGCGACTTCTCGTATTCCGAAACCGCTCAGAAAAGCGGCTCGTCCAACAGCGGCGCTGCCTTACCCTACGACAACACCGCCAATTACAGCGACGCGAAGTGGTTCCGCTTCAACCGCACGCCAACGGCGGCGCCGGCGTTTTGCGGCAACTACCTCATCGTGAAATCAAGCTATTCCGTCGCGGGCATCGACCTTGACGCCGGCGAGTACTTCACCATCAACGTCGACAACGGCGCCGACAGCTACGGCGAGTACCTGGCAACCAGCGGCACGCACAACACACTGGTCACCTACACCAGCATCGACTACACCCCGGTGAACGACTCCGCGCAGAAGATGTGCCGCGTCAAGATCTGGAAGCCCATCGGCTAAGCGTCGCTCCGACGCCCACGAACCGCCATGGCAGCCTACCGTCACATCTCGCACGGGTTCGACCCGGTGTTCAACGACGAATCGCGCATTCTGATCTTGGGGTCGTTCCCCTCGGTGCTCTCGCGTAAGAACGCCTTCTACTACGGCAACCCGCAAAACCGCTTCTGGCGCGTCATTGCCCACGCCCTTGGCAAACCCGTGCCCCCGAACGAGGGCGAGCTGCTTTTGTCGCCGTACGCGAACGCCGGGAGAGCCGCCGAAGGCGGTGCAAACGAGGCGGGCTCGAACGCAGAAGAGCACGCCGACGCCGCAACCCGCGACACCGCAGACGCCTCCGCAGCAACCCTCGAGCAATCAATCAACGCGAAGAAACTGCTGCTTTTGAGCAACGGCATCGCGCTATGGGACGCCATCGAGGAATGCGACATCAAGGGCTCGAGCGACGCCAGTATCAAAAACGTCGTTCCCGCCCGCGTCGAGCTGATCACCGATGCTGCCCGTATCGACGCGGTGATCTGCAACGGAGCCACGGCGGGACGCCTTTATAAGCGCTACCTGCAATGGAAGATCGGCCTTGAGGCGCTGGTCCTTCCCTCCACCAGCCCCGCGAACGCCGCCTGGGGCCTCGAGCGCCTGCAAAACCATTGGAAAGGCCAGCTCGACGAGATCATCGCGAGCCTCCCCGATCCCACGGCGCCGGAAGAGCGCAACCCGAAATGCAAGGCCTCGGCCGCCCGCGAACGCACCGACTACGCAAGCGTGCGCGTCCCCGCGCCGCCTGCGTCTAACTACGCCGTGCACAAATCGATGCAGGGCAACAAGCGCAAGGACACCAAACCCGAGCTGCTGGTGCGCGAACGCTTGCGCGAAGCGGGCTTAGGCGGCTATCGACTTCAGTGGAAGGTGTCCGGACGCCCCGACGTCGCCTGGCCCGGTAAGAAAGTCTGCCTGTTCATCAACGGCTGTTTCTGGCATCGCTGCCCCCATTGCCACCCCTCAACACCTGCCAAGAACGTCGAGTACTGGGAAGCGAAGTTCGCACGCAACGTCGAGCGCGACGAAAAGAACCTGAGCGCCCTTAAGGCTGACGGCTGGAAAGTCCACGTGGTTTGGGAATGCCAGCTGAAAAAGAAAACGCGCGAAGAGACCTTCGCTCAGCTTCTTCCTATTCTTGCTGAAGAGCTGGGAAAGCCGCTGGCCACCCAAAAACAGGAAGATGCCCCGCAGGCTGAACCCAGCGAATAGGCACAGCCTCATCCCGACAAGCCATCGCCCGTCAAACAAAAAGCGGCATCGAACCCAATTGGTTCGATGCCGCTTGCGATTTCGGCGTTGTCGCACGGGCGATTAATCGAAGTTCAGCTCCTTCAGGCGAGCGAAGATGCGATCCTTACGGGTCAGGAACGCCCACGGATCAAAGATGGCGTCAAGCTGCTCGGGCGTGAGCTTCGCCTCGGGGTCGGCCTCCAGGCGCTCACGGTACGTGGGACCGTCGATGGCGTTCTGGATGTCTTCCCACACGGCCATGGCGTTGCGCTGAACGATGACATACGCGTCCTCGCGCGTGATGCCGGTCTGAACCAGCGCCAGCAGGACCTTCGACGAGAAGATCAGGCCGCGCGTGCGCCACAGGTTGTGCTCCATCTTGGCAGGATACGTGAACAGGCCGTCCAACAGGGGCTGCATCTTGCCGAACATGTAGTCCAGAGCGATGAAGCTGTCCGCCAGGGCGACGCGCTCGGTACCGGAATGGCTGATGTCGCGCTCGTACCACAGGGCAACGTTGTCAAGGGCGACCTGCGCGTTTGCCTTGACGACACGCGAAAGGCCGCAGACGCGCTCGACTGTGATGGGGTTGCGCTTATGAGGCATGGCCGATGAGCCCTTCTGACCCTTCTTGAACGGCTCTTCTGCCTCGATGACGTCGGTCTGCTGAAGAAGGCGGATCTGCGTGGCGATAGACTCGAGCGTGGAGGCGACCACAGCAAGCGTGCTCATGACCTGAGCATGACGGTCGCGGGCGATGACCTGCGTGGACAGCGGATCGGGCGTCAGGCCCAACTTCTCGCAGACGTACTCTTCGACGAAGGGGTCGATGCTGGAATACGATCCGACGGCACCGGAGATGGCGCCCGTGGCGATCATGGCGCGAGCATCCTGCATGCGCTTCAGGTCGCGCTCGAGCATCCAAGCCCAACTGCCGAACTTCATGCCGAAAGTCATGGGCTCGGCGGAGATGCCATGAGTGCGGCCAACGCACAGGGTGTCCTCGAATTCGAAAGCGCGGCGCTTGCATACCTCGCCGAGCTTCTTGATATCCTCGATGATGATGTCGCATGCCTGCGTGATCTGGTAGCACAGTGCCATATCGCCCAGGTCGGACGAGGTCATGCCGTAGTGCACCCAGCGGCTGGGCGGCTCCCAACCTTCCGGCAGGTCCACGTCGATGTACTCGGCCATGTTGGTAAGGAACGAGATGACGTCGTGGTTCGTGACCTTCTCGATCTCATCGATGCGCTCGATGGTGAAGTTGGCGTGCTCGCGGATCCACGCAGCCTCTTCCTTGGTGATGCCAGCTGCGCCAAGCTCCGCCTGAGCCTCGCATGCCAAAACCTCGATCTCCTTCCAGATGGAGAACTTGTTCTGAGGCTCCCAGAGAGCGCCCATCTCGGGGCGCGTGTACCTGCCGATCATTCGTTTTCCTCCGTTCGAAACGACCGCATGCGCCCGGTTGCGCAGCAGCCAACGTACACGAATTGCGTTCGAATCGCATTATACCCGCAGCAAGCGCCCACTTCAGCGCATGCCGCGCGGCTCTTGCTACAAAGACTTGAAAGCCATGCGAACGTCATCAAGGACGTCGCTGTCGGCCACTACGATGGCCTTATCGCCCGCGAACAGGCGTGTCTCGCCATTCACCACGGAAACGTCGTCCTTCGACTCGACAGCGGCGATCAAGCTGTTCTCGGGAAGGGCAATGTCCTCGACGGAGACGCCGTCGGCGGGGTTGTGATTGCGGAAACGCGGGACGTTTACCGAGATCAGAACGACGTTGCCGTGCGTCAGGGTCGAAACGACCGACACGCTTCCCAAAAGAGTCTCCTCTTCAATGAGGTTCGCGGTAAGCTCGGTAGACGAAATGGACTCGATATCCAGAGCACGGAAGATACGCTGATTTTGCGGCGAGTTCACACGCGCCACGCAACGGGGCACGTCGAACACGCGCTGCGCGATCTCGCACGAGACCAGGTTGTTGTCGTCCTGACCCGTGGTTGCAACGAAAACGTCGGCCTTCCTGATGCCGGCGTCTTCCTGATAATGAGAGTCGCAGCCGTCGCCGTGAATGATAAGGTAACGGCCCTGAAGCAGCATGGACAGGCGGTCCGCCACTTCGCGCTCCTTCTCGATGATGGCAACTTCGTTGCCGCTTGAAAGCAAAACGTTGGCAAGGTATTCGCCAACCTTGCCGCCACCTGCGATAACAACGTACATAATGCCTCGCTAATCCTGAATGAACGACGAGAACGAATCAAGAAGGTCGTGACGCACGCACGCAAGCACCAGGTCGCCGTGGTACAGAACCGAGTCGCGCGTGGGAATGGACGACGCCGAGCCGTCTGCGCGCTCGAAGGCGATGATGCGTATGTCATGGTCACGCTCGATCTCGAAAACGCGAATGGCACGACGATCGCGCGAAGAAAGGTCAAGCGAAAAGCGCAGCACCTCGAAGTCGCCGAACGTGTCCAAATGCGAGCCGTGACCGGAAACAACCTTGCCGAAGGCCTCCTCGGCAACAAGGGTGGTACCGCACACGTAGTCGATGCCCAGCTGCATGTAAGCGCGCTCGTGGTCGGGATTGTACAGACGTGCGATGACGCGCGGGACCTCGAACAGGCGGCTTGCAACCTCGGTGACCATGAGGTTGGCGTTGTCCGACTCGGTAACCGCGGCCACGACATCGCAGTCTTCAATGCCGGCCTTGGTAAGCGTCAGCTCGTCGAAGCCGATGCCCTGCACAGTGGAGCCGTTGAACATGCGGCCCAGGTTATCGAATGCGTCCGCACGCTTGTCGATGACGCAGACGTTGTCCCCATTCTCGGAAAGCATATTCGCCAGGCGCGAACCAACACGGCCACAGCCTACCACGATGACGTTGCTCATAGAATCCTCCTGAATACGTGCGCTCATTTTCTCACAGGCAGGATAAAAGAAAAGGCGTGCCGCGAAACCGACACGCCTTGTCCCTGTTGCTGTTTGGTGCAGGCGCCTGCGATTTCCCGCTGCGCCCCGATTCCCGAAAGCTAGATGAGCGCCATCTGGCCGACGGTGTTGTTGTACCAGTTCTGGTAGTTGGGCGGGCAGTACTTCTGAGCTGCGCCCAAGGTGATGGAGTAGCCGTAGCCTGCAGCCAAGCCGGCGACATGCGCGTTAATGGCTTCCTCCCAGTTGGACCAAGCGTTGTTGCCCCAGCCCCAAGCGTTGTGAGACTTGAAGCAGACAGAGCCCTTGCTGCTTTCCGTGTTGGAGATTGCCGGCGACCAGCGCGGATCGATCTGGTTGTTCCAAGCGGCCTGCGCGAACGTCTTTCCGTAGCCCGAAAGCGGCGAACCAGCAAGGTACGCGTCGATGCGGCTTCCCCATTCAGCGACGAACTTCTCTTCACCAATGGTCCAGTCGACATCGGGCAGGTTCGTGCTTACCGCTGCATCGTAGTTGGCCTGAGCGGTAGAAGCGGCTTCGATGGTGGCGCGTTCTGCGGCCTTGCGAGCCTCCTCGGCGATTCGCTCTTCCTCCTCGATGGTGGCGATACCTGCTGAAATGTCGGTTGAAGAGGAGGTTTCCAAAACGGAAGCCTCGGTGAGAGTGGCTTCACCCGCGTTGGCGAACGAACCGCTGGGGTTCGAGGCGGCCTTGGAAGAAGCCTGTTTAGTTGATGCGTCGATTCCGAAAGAGGACCAGTCAGACGGGCCGTTGTCTGCGGCGGCGTTGCTGGTTGCGGCAACGAAGACTACGAAAAGAGACAGGGCAACGATGGCCAAAGCCATTCCGAATGCCGGGACGCGGCGTGTTTTAGCACGTGTTGTCATTCAATATGCCTCTCTGTTTGCCTCGAAAAGCGGTATAAGCACGCAAACACCTAAGCCGCCGAAGCGGGACAGCGATGAATGTTTAAGGGGTGTGTTTGCTGTCGGAGTGCGCGCCGAAGCGCTATTTCGTTACCCGTATTTTACCTGAGCCGCAGATGGAAGGCAAAATTTTGTGGAGAAGGCACCGTTCGCCGGAGCGATTGACAAACGAAAGATTTTGGTTTTCCCTTGTCACAAACGGCAAAATACCGCTTGTGCAAAATGTAAGTTGTGAAGACGGGCGACCTGCGGCGATGGCAAAACGACAGCGAAACCGAAACGAAACCGTCGCGAATCTTCCCCAAACCACGCCGCTGGGAGTTCAATCGCACCCCAAGCACTGGGTTTCGCATACGGAAAACGTCGTCGTTTTCGGCCTTTCCGCAGGAAACGACCATGATTTGCCGACAAAATCGCGCCTACCGCGCAAGGCCTGAGCATCTTGCACAAAACCCGACGGTTTGGGTATCGGAATTCAGAATTGAAGGAATGCCCTTGGTATGCGATTTAGCGATGCCCCGACGCTACCCGTTTCACGAGCGCCCACGACAGCGGGTAGCAACTTAAAGTTGACGCGAAACTTCAGGCGAAAAGCAAGCCTGCCCGCTCATGAACGCACGCGCCAAACCCTATAAGCGAGGGCCGCGCAGCATAAGACGGCTTGAGCCGTCGGGCAAAAGCAGCACCAAATCGTCCATGGTGCCGGGCACGCAAAATTGAGTGATCGTCGCAAAGCAAAACGCGACAAGCAAGATAACCGCCACCAGGGCAATCGCGGATTCCGACTGCTTGATTCCCACCACGAACAGAACCACCGAGAGCACCAAAAGAGGCCACAGCGCATGCAGCGCGTTGACCAGCGTCATTGGCGAAAGCAATTGAAGCGCGATAGGCGTTGCGGTCCACCCCAGCGCAATGAGCACGGCTCCGCCCAAGTGCCAGAAGTCGGTATGAGCGCGCGCAATGGGAACGACGATCAGTGCGAAGCCCGCGATGATGATCGCAAGCGGCCAGTACTGCCACCACGACGTGCCGCGCACGAACGGCGCGATGTAATGAGAAAGCACCATGAACAACGCCAAGATGGAAATGCCCACGATAAGGCGAAGCGGCGTGTTCATAACCTCTTCCTGCGATACCGAGCTAAGCTCGCCCGAAGCAACATCACACGCGGCGTTGGCACCCACGTCGCCGTAATTGGAAGACTCAACGTGCTCGGGCTGAACCTCAAGCGGGCCGAACGTCCGAGGCTCAAGAGGGAGGGCGATCCACATCAGCGCGTAAACCAGAACGCCTATGCCCAACGTGGTGACCGCGAACAGAACCGCGAAGACACGAGCGAGAATAGGGTCGAGGTCCAAGCGGTCCGCCACGCCGGCACACACGCCGCCGATGTAGCCGTCACGAGAACGGTAAAGTTTTCCCGCTTTCCTCATCGAATCCTTCCCAACCCGTCTAGCAACCTTTTCACGAGCGTCGTCGGGAACCCGCTGCCGGCAGTCGCCGTCAAGCGGCCAATTGGGCGATCGGGCTCCAACTTTTCCGCGTTACTCCTGTTCAGCGGCTTCCTTCATCTTTTCGACGCGAAGCTTCTGAATGCGGCGGCGGCGCATGCTCTGCACCTTGAAGCGGAATCCATCGAAGGTGAACTCGTCACCGATGTGAGGCACGGCGTCGAGCACCGACATCAACCAACCAGCGATGGTTTCGTACTGGTCGGATTCGACAACGGGAAGTCCCACCTCAATGGCATCTTCCACCGGGAGGCGCCCGTCAACGACCCAGCTGCCTTCGCCCGTGCTGACAACCAGGCTGTCCTCGGCGTCGGTTTCGTCGATGATCTCGCCGACGATTTCCTCGACGATGTCTTCGACCGTAATTAAACCATCGGTTCCACCGTACTCGTCAACGACGATGGCCATCTGTTGCCTGTTCGTTTGCATCTCGGAAAGAAGCGGGAACACGTCCTTCGATTCGGGTACGAACATGGGCACGAACGCATAGTCGATGACCGGCTCGTCGATGTTGCCTTCAAGCACAGCCGGAATAAGATCCTTGTAATGGACGATTCCCACGATGGAGTCGAGGTCGTCGTGGTAAACAGGCAAGCGCGAATAACCCGTGCCACGGACGCGCTCCAGCGTATGGCGGACGGTCTCGGTGTCCTCGACCGCCATGATGTCGACGCGCGGCGTCATGATTTCGCTGACCGACATGTCGTTTAGGCTAAGGATGTCGCTGATCATGCGCTTCTCATCCTCGAGAAGCTCGTCGGCGTCACCCACCAAGGTTTTGATTTCCTCTTCGGAAATCTGCTGATGCTTACTGCCGAGCCCGAATGCTTTCTTCAAGCCGCCGAACAGGCCCGGCTCAGGTTTGTCACCCATGCTTTGTTGTCACAACCTTCGATAACGTGCGGGAAACTATAGCTAACCAATTTAGCATACGCTAATGCACCCGCGAGAAACGGGTTGCCAACAAACAGGAGACCCCAACTCACTGCTTAACTCGCTTTTACCGATCGCCCACTACCGGGTTTCTTTTGCCTAGCGATAGTAGCGGTAATACGCGGCGCAGCTACCCTCGGAAGACACCATGCAGGGGCCAACCGGGTTCTCGGGCGTACATACCTTGTCGAACAACGGGCACTGGTTGGGCGCGATGACGCTGCGCAGAACGTCGCCGCAGCGGCATCCACGCGGGTCACGCG
>CAKTWD010000074.1 GCA_934630485.1 uncultured Eggerthellaceae bacterium
GCTGCGGGAGGATAGGGAGCCTCGCTCGCGCAGGGCGCTTTCTCGCGCCATAGGGCCGCCTTCGGGCGGCCCTTCCCATTGCCCCCGGGCCAACCCGGGGGCTTTTGCTTTTCTAGGGACTTTCCGGTCAGTGCCTTCTTGGTTTTTCGGATGTGCTAGCTCTTTTTTATCTTTCTCGTCTTGCTCGCTTACTTGCCCTTTTGTTCTTATCGCAAAGAGCTCTCCTTTTGGATCCCAACTGTTTTAACTGGGGTAATATTTATCAACGTGCGCGCTTCTTGGCGTACTTGTTTCGTTATCTTTGTTTCCTTACGAGAGAGTTAGGGTCTTCGGTATGGAGTTTCGTTTCACCAAGAGAACCGCATTCCTCGTTGTTTGGGACATAGCCGCGACATTCTTGTCGTATTGGCTTGGTTCCGTTCTTACGTTGCAGGACAAGTTCCTGTTTGCGACTCACGAGATCTATTTCATTCTTGGCATTGCCGTTGTCATCAACCTTTTGACGTACATGGCTTTTCGCTTATACAACAATCTTTGGGAGTACGCTTCCACCGATGACATGCTGCGTATCGTAGTAGCGGTTGGTCTTGGAATTCTTGTTTCGGCCGTCTTCCTTTGGACTATTGGGGAATGGGTGCCTATCCGTGTTTACTGCGTTGCGCTCATCCTTCAAGTTATTTTCATCGGAGGCATCCGCATGCAGTATCGTGTCATGCGGTCGAAGAAGCGCGAGTTCGCTGCTCCTCCGAAAGGATTCGATAGGCCTCGTACCTTGGTCGTTGGCGCTGGCGAAACCGGTAGCCTTGCTATCAATCGTATGGTCTCTAACGACCCCAACATGCTTGGTGACCCCATTGTCGCTGTAGACGACGACCCCGCAAAGCAGAAGCAGCGCATTCACGGCGTTCGCGTTCTTGGCACAAGCGAGGATATCCCTGATCTTGTTTCTCGGTTCGATATCGAGCAGATCGTCGTTGCCATTCCTTCCGCCACGCTTGATGAGCGTAAGCGCATTTACAGCATTTGCACCGAAACGAACTGCCAGCTTCGCACGCTGCCCAATGTTCGCGAGCTCACCATTGACGAGATCGATGACATCCAGCTGCGTGAAGTAGACGTTGCGGATCTTCTTGGTCGTGAGGAGATCGTTCTGAACACGCGCATGGTGTGCGGCTACATCTCGGGCAAGACCGTTCTTGTCACGGGCGGCGCGGGTTCCATTGGCTCCGAGCTCTGCCGTCAGATGGCAACGGTTGCCCCAGAGCGTATTGTTATCTTCGACATGTGGGAGAACGACGCGTATCTTCTTAAGAATGAGATCATGCGTCAGTACGACGATATCGAGGTTTGCGTTGAAATCGGTAGCGTCTGCGACGTTAGCCGTTTGCGTGATGTGTTCGTTAAGTACGAGCCTGATGCGGTATTCCATGCGGCTGCTCATAAGCACGTTCCGCTTATGGAAGTCTGTCCCCGTGAGGCTATCCAGAACAACGTTTTCGGCACGCTGAACACGGTTCGCTTGGCAAATGAGTTCAAGGTCAAACGTTTCATTTTCATCTCGACCGACAAGGCGGTCAATCCTACATCGGTTATGGGTGCCACCAAGCGCATGGGCGAGATGATCATCCAGCACTATGCTCAGGAGAACCGCAAGATTCAACAGCGACTCTCTACTGAGGCCAAGAAGGATCCCGACGCACCTGTCACCGTTTTCGCCGCCGTGCGCTTCGGAAACGTTCTTGGGTCGAATGGCAGCGTCATTCCCATCTTCAAGAAGCAGATCGCGGAGGGCGGCCCCGTCACCGTGACCCATCCTGACATTGTTCGCTTCTTCATGACCATCCCTGAAGCCTCACGTTTGGTTATTCAGGCTGGCGGCATGGCTGATGGTGGTGAGATCTTTATTTTGGACATGGGCGATCCAGTCAAGATCGTGGACCTTGCAAAGAGCATGATCACGCTTTCGGGCTTGCGCGTTGATCAAGATATCAAGATCGTCTACACGGGTTTGCGTCCCGGCGAAAAGATGTACGAAGAGCTTCTGATGAATGAAGAGAACACGCTTCCCACGAAACAGAAGAGCATCATGATCTCGACCGGTAAGGAAGTCAGCTTCGATGAGGTTGATGCGAAGCTCGACATCTTGAGGGCGTCTCTTGAGATGACCGATAAGGAAGCGCGCGATGCTCTTTCTAAGGCTGTGCCTACGTACGTGCCTCCCGAGAACGTTCGGGATCTGCTTGGTTAAATAATCGCATTGATTTGCTGCCGAATCGCTGGCGCCTTCTGTCGTCGGCGATTTGCCGTTTTACGGGTGCTCGCGGGCTTGTGATCAGTTATGCTCGGCAGGTGCCGACATTGGTTGTTCGGTGGGAGTTTAACGCTCGTGCAGGAAGTTTCAAGATGAAGGATAGGGGTTCATCGGCGATGAGTGACACGCACGAAGAAGATAAGATCTTCGCGGCTGTTCCTATTCTCGGTCTGACTTCTCAGGAGGTTGCCGAACGCGTTGCGTCGGGCGATGTCAACGCGGACGTCGGAGCGAAGACTCGTTCAGTTTCCGAGATCGTTCGCGATAATGTTTGCACGCTGTTCAATCTGGTCAACGTGATCTTGGCCGCGTTTGTTTTCGTCACAGGCTCTTTCAAGAACATGCTCTTCATGATGGTTATCGTGATCAACACCATAATCGGCATTGTTCAAGAAATACGCTCGAAGCGCACGACGGACAAGCTATCGATTATCGCAGGCAGCAAAGCCACTGTTTTGCGCGATGGGGCAGAGGTTGATTTGCCACTCGATCAGATCGTTCGTGACGATGTGGTTGTTCTTGGCAGGGGTGATCAGATTCCCGCCGACTCCGTTGTTGTTCATGGTGCTTGTGACGCTAATGAAAGCCTGTTAACCGGTGAAAGCAAGCTCATCAAAAAGCGCGAAGGCGATGTTTTGATGAGCGGTGCATTTGTGAACGCCGGCAAGGTTTACGCCCGTGTGGAGCATGTGGGCGCTGAAAACTATGCAGCGAAGATCTCGGCCGAGGCGAAGCGCCGTAAAGAGGTTAATTCCGAGATCATGAACAGCTTGAATGGCATCATCAAGTTCGTAAGCTGCATCATGTTCCCGCTAGGGTCTCTTCTGTTTGTTCGCGAGTATTGTTTTTCCCATACCGAATTCAACAGCGCGACTCTGTCTACGGTTTCCGCTTTGGTGGGAATGATCCCTGAGGGTTTGATCCTCCTGACATCTACGGTGCTTGCCGTGTCGGTCATTCGTTTGGCGAAAAGCAACGTTCTTGTTCAGCAGCTTTACTGTATTGAGACACTTGCGCGCGTCGATACGCTATGTTTGGACAAGACCGGCACCATCACGACCGGCGATATGGAGGTTGCCTGGACCGCCCCTGCCGAGGGTTGTTTTGATAAGGCTGAACTGGCGAATCTCGATCGGGCATTTTTCTCGATCGCGGCGGCTGATGAAGACCCCAACGAAACAGCTCGCGCGATTCTTACTCACTACGGCGTACGCCTGTCGATGAAGCCGCTTGAATGCGTTCGCTCCATCCCGTTTTCAAGTGATAAAAAATGGTCAGGTGCTGTGCTCGCCGATGGGTCTTCGTATGTTATGGGCGCCGCTCAGTTCGTGATGGGCGCCGCATTCGGTCTTGTGAGCGAGCAGGTGGGCGTGTTGTCCGCCGATGCCCGCGTGTTGCTGCTTGCCAAGGTTGACGGGTTCGACGAAGAAGGGGAGATCGTCGGCGTTCCCAGACCGTTGGGCTTCGTTGGAATTCGCGATCAAATCAGGCCGACTGCCGCACAAACCATCGCCTACTTCAAAGAGGAAGGTGTTCGCGTTGTCGTGATCTCGGGTGACGATCCGCACACCGTTTCGGGAATCGCTGCGAAGGTCGGCATCGATGACGCCGAGCATTACATCGACGCCACCACGCTTCAAACCGATGAGGAGGTCGCGAGTGCGATTGAATCGTGCAACGTTTTCGGACGCGTGAAGCCCGAGCAGAAGAAAGCCTTCGTGCTTGCTCTGCAGAACGACGGTCATACGGTTGCCATGACGGGCGACGGCGTGAACGACACGCTGGCGCTGAAGGCGGCGGACTGCAGCGTTGCCATGGCGGCGGGATCCGATGCGGCACGAAATGTAGCGCAACTTGTTTTGGTCGACAACGATTTCGCCAGTATGCCCAAAGTTGTCGCCGAGGGCAGGAGGTCAATCAACAACCTTCAGCGTTCAGCATCGTTGTTCCTGGTGAAAACGCTTCTTTCGATCACCTGCGCGGTTTTCTTCGTTTTGGCTCCGTGGCAGTATCCATTCCAGCCTATTCAAATGACGCTGATCAGCATGTTCACCATTGGCATCCCGTCGTTTGTGTTGGCACTTGAGCCCAACCGAGACAGAATCAAGGGGCACTTCCTGGAGAACGTCATCGTTCGAAGCATTCCGGGCGCGCTGTGTTCCGTGATCTGCATCATTGTGGCTAACCTGTTCGGTTACGGGTTGGGCATGACGTATGCTCAGGTCTCAACTATGTGCGTGCTTCTAACCTCGTGGGTCGGCATCAACCTGGTTATCAGGCTTTCGATTCCGTACACGCCGATTCGCGCGGCGCTTTTGGTTGTCGTCATCGGGGGCACTGTTGGCGGGCACCTACTGCTGCCCGGCCTGTTCAGCCTGACGCCGTACACGCTCCAGATGGGCGTGATCATCATCGTTATGGTCGCCCTTTCGACGATGGCTTTTCATACGCTGTACAAAAAGCTCGATGCATGGTATAGGGAACGACAGGCAAAGTTAGTCTAGTCCTTGCTCCGATTTCACCTCGAAACTTAAACGCGCTGATTTATATTGGCGAGATCTTTCGTTTACCGGCCCTCCGTATATTCAAACCTATGAATAGGGGAGTAAATTCCCAGGTTTGGATGACAGGAGCTGACCATGGCTAACATGATGGAAATCATGGTTTCGAAGTTGAAGGGTTTCAGGTTGAACGCGATCTGCGTGGTGATGATCATCGCCGCGGTTACAAGGACGGTCATGGCAGGCGAGTCCATTTGGCTGACGGGCGTTTGCGCCGTGGCGCTGCCGTTTATCTGCCAAGCTCGTCGTTGGCCTCAGTCCCCTGAGGGCACCTCGAGGATCGCCGATGCGACGAGCACGTTCCTTATGAACGTGGTGTTGATGGTTGCGTACTTGGCGATCTTGTTTGTTGTGACTTATGCAGCTTACACATGGGCCCCGTTTTACGTTGTCGACGAGCGTTTCTTTCAGAAGCTCATGCTCGTGGTTTGCGGTAATGTCGTTTTCATCAGCGCCCTTTGCCTGATCAGTCAGTCGCTTGACACGTCGCAGAGGATGCTGGCAGGCGTTGTTCTGTGCAACGGCGAACTTGGTTACTCGTTTATCATGGCAAAGGCTGTCGATGCTGGCTTGCTTGACGGATGCTATATCCCGGCGGCTATCTTCTGTGCGGTTGTCGTGATCATGGCTTTCGTGCTGTTGTTCTCGGGAAAGAAGATGGCCAGCCGCGAGAAGGATGCCGCAGCAAAGGCTTCGTTCAAACCCGCGCGTCAGCATTAGGATTCAAGAGCGGCCCTTCGGGGCCGCTTCTTTTGAAGAAGTTGCGAACTTAATGAGTGGCAGGTTTTAGGGGTTGCACAGTAAGGGGTACGTGGTAATCTAATAAGGCTTGTCTTCGCCTTGGTCGGAAACCAAGGCATGAAAAGGAGAATCCCATGAAAGAAGGAATCCATCCGGATTACGTCGAGTGCACCGTGACGTGCAGCTGCGGCAACACGTTCAAGACGCATTCCACGAAGCCCGAGATCCGCGTCGAAATCTGCAACGAGTGCCATCCGTTCTACACCGGCCAGCAGAAGTTCGTCGACACCGGCGGACGCGTTCAGCGCTTCGCCGACAAGTTCGGCTCTGCTCAGGCTCAGGTTGCTGCTCGCGAGGCCGAGCGCAAGGCCAAGAAGGCCGCCGAGACCGCTGCCAAGGAAGAGGCCAAGAAGGCCGAGCGCGAGGCTAAGGCTGCTGCCAAGGCTAAGCGTGCCGAGGAGTACGCCAAGAAGGCTGCCGCCGAGGCTGCTGAGGCACCCGCGGCTGTCGAGGAGCCTGCTGCTGAGGAAGTTGCCACCGAGCCTGCTGCCGAGTAGGCACCCGCTTAATACGCGGTTTCTGGCCGTCGATCGAAAGGTCGACGGCCTTCGTGTTTTCTAGGGCCGACAGCCTTTGACGGGTGCTTGCGTTCTTCTCGTTGAAGGCGATGCGAGCTTAGAAAAGGTTTATAGTTTAACGAACAGTGCGCCGTTGCGCGCTTAAAGAACGATCGTTGACGGATGTGGGAGCAAAGATGTCTGACAATCTACCCAATGGATTCATCGGATTCAACAGCCATAAGCCCGGGTTCGAATCGGCTGCTGACGCTATGCGTAAAAACGCCCGTGCTGCTCAACTAGGCGAGGCCCCTTCGTTCCCGCGCAATCATGATTCCGAATCTAAGGTTGCTCCAAACAGCATGTCGAATCGTCCGGCCGCGCCTGTTCGCCCTGCTGTGTCGGGTCGTTTGGGCACCGGTTTCGATCAAGATGGTTTAGATGGCGGCGAACCTATCCCATTCGATATGGACAAGGTCGATGCCATTTCGGAAACCGACGAGCGTTGGGCTTGGGTCGAAATCGACCTTAGTGCCATTCGCCATAACGTGCTTGAGGCCAAGCATCATCTTTCCCAAGGTACTCGTTTGCTTGCCGTCGTGAAGGCGGATGCCTACGGCCACGGTGCGGTGGCAGTAGCGAAAATGGCCTTGAATTCGGGTGCGGAATACCTTGCCGTCGCTACGGTCCCCGAAGCTGTCTCGCTGCGCAAAGCGGGAATCACCGCTCCGCTGATGATCCTTGCTCAGCCCCCTGCGACTTCGATTCCCGTTCTTTTGGCGTATCGCATCCTTCCTTCTATTTACGACGCGGAATTCGCCATTGCATATGCCGAGATGGCCGATTTGCACAACATGCGCGCGCCTTTCCATTTAGCTATGAATACGGGCATGAATCGTATTGGCGTCCGTTATGACCAGGTTGTCGAATTCATGCAGCAGGTTGCGTTCCATCGTGCGCTTGAACTGGTTGGCACGTTCACCCATTTCGCGACGGCGGACGGCGAGGACACGCTTGATTTCCAGATCCAGGTTCGTCGTTTCAACGAGGCTATCCAAAATATGCGTGCGGCGGGTATCGATCCAGGTATCGTTCATTGCGCGAACTCCGCCGCGCTTTACCGCTATCCCGAGGTCCATTTCGATATGGCGCGTCTGGGTATTTCGCTTTACGGATTCCACGCGTGCCCCGAGACGTACGCTATCTGCGATTTGAAGCCCGCCATGAGCGTTCATGCGCGTATCACCGATACGCGTTTGGTGCCGCCGAGCGAGGGCGTAAGCTACGGGCTGAACTATCGAAGCCCTGGCAGCGTGAAGATCTGCACGGTTCCGTTGGGCTACGCCGACGGTCTCGTGCGTGGGCTTTCCGGCAACACGGACTTCCTGTTGAACGGCCGTCGCGTGCGTCAGGTTGGTAACATCTGCATGGACCAGTGCATGTTCGAGGTTGACTTGCGCAGCTACGGCACGAAATCTCGTCTTGATCCGCAGGTGGGCGATGAGGTTATCATCGTTGGCGCTCAGGGCGATTTGGAGGTGACCATCGACGAGATGGCTGCCAAGTTGAACACCATCCAGCATGAGATCGCGATCGGCTTTGCCCAGCGCATGCCGCGCCTGTACGTGTAGAGGCAATTCCAACTATGACCAAACCGCATATTCCTTTGAACGAGCTGCGCGAGCAGGTGTCCGCATGCCATAAGTGCCCGCTCGCCGATGGCAGGACCCAAACTGTTTTCGGCGCAGGCAACCCAAACGCTCGCGTGATGATCATCGGCGAAGCACCGGGGAAGAACGAGGACTTGCAGGGCGTGCCTTTCGTTGGTGCTGCCGGCAAGAAGCTCGATGCCCTGTTGGCGATTGCGGGGCTTGATCGCGAGCGCGACGTGTTCATCGCGAATGTGCTGAAATGCCGTCCTCCTTCGAACCGCGACCCCAAGGCCGAGGAAATCGAGGTGTGCACGCCGTTCCTTAGAGAGCAGACGCGCACTATCGATCCTCAGGTGATTGTCACGTTGGGCAATTTCGCCACCAAGTTCATTTTGAAGACCGAAGTGGGCATCACGCAGCTCCACGGTAAAGTGCAGCATGCCGGTAAGTTCACGGTGTTTCCGATTTACCATCCTGCCGCCGCGATTTACGACCGGAAGAAGCAGGTGGCGCTTGAAGAGGACTTCGCCACGTTGGGTCACATCTTGAATGAGATGTCGGCTTCGATCGGTGTCGGCGCTGCCAAGC
>CAKTWD010000075.1 GCA_934630485.1 uncultured Eggerthellaceae bacterium
GCATGGCCAAAGGGAGCAGACCGAAACGACGTCAATGGACGGATAGCGGGAATCAACAAGATCCGCAACCGCGCCGCGCACCACGAACACCTCTTCGCGCATGCGGGATGCGGATGCGGGACTTTGCGATCATGCCGAGACGCCGCTTTGCTGTTCGCTCAGCTTGAGCCAATTGCACACAGTTATGTTTACAAAGGGAACATCAATAGATGCTCGGTCGATAACTACCTGGAGGAACACCCGGCTCCTTGCGACGTTACGGTCTGAGGAAACCCGCGCGCGCAAGGAGGAGCAGAAGCCCGAGCCTGCGGTGACACAGGAGCAGCTCGACGAGCTTGAACCGGGCGATACCGTCTTCCATAAGGCGTTCAGCTACGGCTGCATCATCGACATCGAAGAGTCTTACATCGAGGTCATGTTCGACAGCGATTACAAGAAGAAGAAACCCTCGCGGAAGCTCTTGTTCCCTGGGTCGTTCTCCCAGGGTTTGCTGCAGATAGGATAGGAATAGCGTATGAGCAGGACGCGAGGATTGATGGCGGGCTATTAAGAACGATCGGGGAGAATGAGGTTTGACATGTTTGGCCTGACTATAATGCAAGAAGCAGCGTTGGCTATGGTGTGTTTGCGGCAAGATGAACTTCCCGTTGACCTAACCGATGCCGGGCTAACCAAGCAACTGCTAACATTGCGCGACCAGGACATGCTCACAATGCAGACCGACTGGGGCGGAGAACTCGCATTTGTCCAGAAACTCCTTGTCGCTGGCGCAGAGCACTATGATCGCGTCCGTTCTGCAAGGCGTCATTTTGTTGTCATTTCGGACGAGGCAGATGAACTCCTAGATTTGATCTACGGTGAAGCAAAGAGCCAAAAGAAAGCTGGGCAAGTTATTTCATTGACCTATCGCGAGAAACGCGACGAGGACTATCGCGAGCTTTCCCGCGCCGGCCTGATTAAAGTCAGTTGGGCCGACAACATACCGTACAGCGTAGGCCCAACTGATGACGGCTGGTCATATGCCGAGGGATGGTTTCTAGACAAGGAGGATGGTGTGAGTATTAACGTCAACCCCATTTTCAACAATACTGCCAGCAGCTCTTCCTCCTCGAATGCCCTCTCGTCGGCCATGAGCATGACGCTCGGCTCAACGGTTCAACAAATTCTTGACCTCGATATTAATCCAGAGACAAAGGATCGAATAGAAGCAGCCGCAAAGGAGCTAGAACAGGCAACAAAAGATGGAGACAAGGCGGGATTTCTCGACAAGCTGGAAAAGATTGCCGGCATAGCAAAGGATTCAGCTGAGCTAATCGGAGTGATTGGGCCCTTTATCGCTTCGACGGCAAGCCGGCTGTTCACGTAACGCGACCAGTCGTCTTCCTTTTATGACACGCCCGTACTCTGGAACACAACGGTTCAAGGTGCGAGCCTTTTTTGTGCCCGCCTTACGGAATGGGCGGTCGTTACGGGCAGTAAGGCCGATGGCACGAAGGACGGGACAACAGCAGCAGAGATAGCGTGGCAACCAGGCGGTGGGATGGCAGGTCGAAGCGGCAAGAAGCGCAGCAGGTAGGCGCGGCTCCCACCGACGAGGGGCCCGCGCAGAGGAAATCATGTTCGAACAACATTAATATGGCATTTAAAAAATTCAGATAGTAGGAAATCTATTCTCAGCGAAATCGATTTTAAATTCACAGAAGCGGAAAAGTATTGTCTCAAGCAATAGGAGAGGATTTGCAGATGCTGCACTACCCTGCCATTTGCTTGGTAAGGGCAGAATGATTCTACGCAAAGAATTTCTAGTAAAGCCGTGACCCACCGTGACCCACGGAACTGCCCTGTCCCGTCCCGAAAACCGTGACCCAAATTTGACCCCATGGATTCGCGGCGTTTTTTGAGACTGGGTGTAAATAGGACAAACTGAAACAAACTGCGGCAAACTGGAACAAACAGGAGAGAGTTTTTAACTATTGAGTGGGAATAGCGGAAACTGGCTTCTGAACTCGCGTTTTGGTGCTGCCGAGCACCGCCTGATACTGTTTCGTCGTCGCCGCAGAGCAAAGCCACCAGCGAAAAAACGGGAATAACGGCCTCCGAGCTCTCTGGTTCGGAGGCTTTTTTGCCTGTCTACTTTAGAAAACGGTCCAATTATTCCCGCATGTCCCTACTGGGCGGTACAGCGGGGCACTCGGCGGTATGGGAATGATCGGATTCTTGAATCTGAATACCCCCCGACTCCATTGACAACCATTACGCCGCTCTTGGGCAGCCCTCGTCATCCGGCCAATCGACCTCCTCGAGCTCGGCAGGGCTCATGTAGCCCAGCGCTGAGTGAATCCTGGCGCAGCTGTATACCACCTCGATGCACTCGAAGATGTCGAGCGCGGCCGTCTTGTCCCACGGCGAGGATATCGGGCCCATGAACGGGCACCATCCGCGCCCGCGCACGATGAGCATCACGCGCCTCATTGACGTGCGCGTCCATGCGCCTCAGCACGAAGAGCGTCCTGGACGCGCCGTATGTACCGCGCACCTTAGCCCTGACCCGGGAAACCAATTCGGCGTGCCCCTCGTCGCGCATCGAGTGCGCGCTCGGCGGCCCCGGCGGGTGCCTTGAGCGCGACGCACACCTCCGAGACCGGCCACCCGCCCCGTTGAATAACGCGAGCCCAAACCCGCCGACGCCATCCCGGAATGCGACCGGAACGGCTCCTCGCCGAAGGCCCAAACGGCTTGGGACGCCATAAGCAACAAAGAAAAGAGGGTCCTGCTCAACAACATTTGGTGCCGCGACTGCCACGACGCCAGCGCATCGTTCGCTCCCGGGTACACGCTGCGCACAGACAAGTTCAAATCGTGATTGAGGGCAAATGCGCGAAATGCGGCTGCGCCGCAAACTTCAAAAATAGCGTGCCTTAGCATGCCTGACCAGTTGGCTTCGAATTCCAACAATCACGCCGCTCCCGCCTCATGCTCATCGGTTATGACGCCATGGCCCACGGCCGCCACGAAAAGCTCCCGATATCGCCCATATCACCTTTATCGAACCCTCCATGGCCCTTAACAACGGCCCCTTTGTCCGAAACCACCGTTGGACTTACTGTTGCGCCGTTTGCGAACCCGGTGGAAGACAACATCCAGCAAGACAAGCGCCATAGCGGTAACAACAACGAGGGCCGCGACTTCGCGCCTACCCCAATGCCTCGCCAAGAGGCCCTTCTGCTCGACAACTTCCTGCTCGACATATTCGGTGCGATCGCAATGAACGAACAGCCGATGGTCGTTCACTCCATAAGGCGTGCAAGTCACGAGCGTCAGTTTATCAACCCCCGGTTCGATGGCGAGGGATTCAATCTCGTCGGGCCACACCACCTCAGAACCCACCACCTTGTACGCGAGCGTTTGACCCATGGTGTGCAGAAGAACGAGATCACCTTCTTTAAGAGCATGGATATCGTCGAACATGCTGAGGTTACGCATGCCGGAATGAGCCGTGAGCACGCAGTGGGAAGACGTCCCGCCCACAGGCAAGCTTGTACCCTCGAGGTGGCCAACGCCAGCCATGAGCACTTCTTCACTCGTGCCGTGATAGATAGGCATGTTCACGTTAATGGACGGAATCCCAACCCAACTCATCATGGGATCGCGATCGAATATAAGCTGATCCTCATAGGACTCCACCTGGTCGGCGGGAAGTTCGGGGCTCTCGTGGGCAAGCAATTCGTTGTACGCGCGAGCCTGGAGAAGAATCCGCTCACGCTCCTCCGCAGGAAGAGCCTCTACCGTGCTAGACACGGCGTTGATTTGATTGAAAACACCCGAAGCCTCAAGCCTGTCGAAGACCCAGGGCCACACCATCAGGCCGACGCCGACGAGAATGACGATCATGGTGGTAAGCCGATCGGCCCAGCGAGGCAAACGCTTACGGCGTCTCTTGTTGCAAGAGGCGGAGGCATCAACCGCCATGCGATTGTCTTGTTGCTTCATCGTCTCGGCACCTCCAACGTCGGTCGTCATGGATACGTAAAGGTTGCTGGTTCACGAGTGAAAGCGTACACGGCAAAAAACGCAATGCCGCAATACGAACGCCATCCAAAGAGCGAGGCCCCACGGGTCAAAAACCGCAGGCCTCGCCGCTTAAAAGCAAGAACTCATTCGAAAAGGAACAGGCCGAAACAACTACTATTCCTCGAACTCCGCACGACGGCTACGGATGAAGTGCGCCACGCCGATAGTGAGCACCGCGGCGCCTATCACCCAAGTAAGCGTCACGCCGCCAAGACCGGTGATGGGAAGGCCCACAGACTTGGTGTTGCCAACATTGATGGTGACCTCGCCAGCAGCCGCATTGGTTCCTGTGCCACCCGTAGCGGTCAGCTTATTGTCACCGGCAGTGCCATCGAGCGTACCGAAAGCGATATCGGCACGACCCTTATCAGCCTCGGAAACCTCGGCTTTAAGGCCCGTCATCTTCATCGTCGTATCGTCATATTCGGCGGCGATGGCGAAGGTAAACGGATCGGCTTTGGTGTGCTTGCTGTCGTCGGGCGTCTTAACCTCGGTCACCGTATAGGAACCAGCATCGAGGCCAGAGACGGCGATTATGCCATCATTTCCAGACGTGAACTTCACATAATCGGGCAGGTTGCCAGCATCGGCAACGGTCACGAGCTGCCCTGCAACGACACCAGCGTTGATGTCCGACATCGAAGCGATGTACTGGCCCTCTGTGTTCGAATCGGCAGATTGAATCGTGAATACGGCGCCCGCAAGGCCCTTCTCAGTGCCCTGGTCAACCTTATTGAGGTTGAGCTTGAACGCAAAGTCGGCGACGGTATCCTCGATCGTCTCGCCCATGCCCTCGGCATACGGGTTGTTGGAGTACTCGAGCTTGACGGTATTGGGGTTACCACCCTTGTTATTGCCGTCAGTATTGCCAATCGTGGCGTTGCCGTTCAGTTTAGCCTTATAGAAAACGACGATTTCGGTGTTGGCATTCACGCCCTCAACGTCTTTGAGCCCCTTGCTGCCATCGCCGACCTTGAACTCTACCGTCAACGTATTGCCAGTCCAGACCACATCGTACTTGCTCATATCAATCTCGGTATAAGTTCCGATGTTAAGCGCGTACACCTCAACTGAACCGTCAACGTAATCAAGGCCACCTGAAAGCACATCGGTGAACTTGTAGGCATACGTAGCAAAAGTGGCGTAATTGCTAGCAATAGTACCAGTAAGCCTATAGTTCAACTCTTGGCCGATCTGGGAATCGGCGACGTCCTTCCATTTACCGGAGCTCTTGACATCCGCAGCAGTGGCGTCCGCGTCGTCGAGAATTTTCTTCTCGACGGTAGGCACACCCTTCTTGGGGGTGACAGTCGTCGAGCTGGCGCCGTCGATCACAGCGTACACGGGAGAGGTGAACGCATCGGTCGATGTGCCGTCAGGCGTTCCGGCGGTATCGGTAAGGAACAGCCAATAGCCAGCCTCAAGGCCGGAAAGGGACGCGTCGCCCGCAGTCGTCGTCTTCCAAGCGCCGCTGTCATTCAGATTTGCGGCAACCATGCTCAAAACATTGCCGCTTGCGACCTTCGAGTCGATTCCCGAAACCCCGGCGTTGGCGCTCAGCCAATCGGCGGCGTCCTGTGCGTTTACGCTGGCATAAGACGCATCCTTCGCCTTAATGGCGGCCAGCACGGCAGCCTTGGCAGCGACGCTTGCCCAATCGATGTTGCTCACCGTCGCTGCCCCATCAGTTATAGCGACCGTTCCCTTGAAAATCTGAATGCCCTTATAGGTAGACGATGCGGAGTAAACGCCGTCCTCGAAGGTGACAGTCGATCCTGTACCCGCAGCAAACGCCATGGATGCGGGTGCAGCGATGGTGCCAAAAGCCATCGTCGCAGCAAGCCCCGTTGCGAGGGCAAAGCGGGCGAATTTCTTCTTCGTTTTCAAACCTGGTTCCTTTCTATATGAAGAATAACGAAACACTAAGAACAGCCTCAAGCCGGCCTTTAGGCAAAGCATCGAAGAGCAGGCGAGCAAAAAACGACACTGCCACGGTGGCACAATGCGCACATGGCACGAAGCGGCTACTCACCACGACGGCTCTCTCCCCGTCCAAGGAAGCGCAATCCGGCCATAAGCAGAATTCCAGCTGCCATAAGCATGAATGCGAAGGTCAAACACCGATCGCCGGTCTTAGGGAAAAGCCCGCCGAACCATTCACTCGGGGTCGTGGGTTTCGGGGAGTTCAAGACCGTAGACTCTATGACACCCGAGCCGGCATCCACCCCATCAACGAGCAGAGGGTCTTCGACAGACACGGTGAACGTGGGCTTCGCAGCTGCAACTTGTTGGACGTCGAGCCCCTCGATTGCAAGAGTGAGCGCCCTGGCGCCCGCAAATCCAACGAAGCCCTCAGGCGCCGCAACCTCCTCAACCATCAGCGTGCCAGAGTCCACGCCGCTAATCGTTACGCACCCGTCCGCGCCAGTGGCGACAGTCGCATCGCCCCGAGACCACATCCCGTCTGCCGTAAGTTGGCGCCCGCGATCGTCGGCAACTCGCAGCACTGCGCCCGAAAGCGGCATTCGATCGTCGCTTGATCGCTTGATAAGCGAGAGATCCCAGGTATAGGCGGTGGCGTTGTCGCTCGGAGTACAGGTATAACCATTCTCTCCGCCCTGATCAGCAAAGGGAGAGCGCGGGTAGCGCAGGAAAACTTCGTTGGGATTGCCCAGCGCCACACCGCGGTTCGCCTTCGTGCCGAGCGGCGCATTGTAAACCACGACCAAGCGGGCGCCATCTCCGAAGCTTTCCGAACTATCAAACTCGGAAATCAGGTCGCCCGTCCTCAGCGTGAAGGTATTTGCTCTGGCGTCGACCGAGACAGAGCACCCAGCGGTGATATCCTTCCACCCGTCAGCAGGCTCGCAGCCAACAGAGCCGCCATCGACGCAGACCGCGTTGAAGCCTCCATCGATTCCCGCAGCCAAATAGACTCGCGCGCTCGAAACAACCTTGGAGGAATCGACCCCCGCGCTCATGGCATCGCTAAACTCAACTGTATATGCTTCGTAGCCAACAAGGCCTGCTGGAATCGTGGCGCAAAAGCGCCAGTACAAGTCATCGCCTACGGTGGCGTCGGCAGCCTTCCGCCACACCCCGTCCGAATCCTCAAGCACATTTTTTCGAACTTCAGGTACAGCAGCCTTAGGCACAACGGTGACCGGCGCACCGCCTAGCAGCGCAAATATCGGTGCCGTACCCGCCTGAGATTCGCCGATAGCGTCATCATCGGCCACAACAAGCCAATATCCTGCAGGCAATTCCTCGCTCGAGCCGGCAAAGATCGCCCTGGGCTCCACGCCAGACGCGCGAAGCGCACGGGCAAGCTCCAGAGCAAGCGAGGGTGTCATGCGCCCATCGGCACCAATCCACTCGGCAGCATCTTGCGCGACGGTTTTCGCACCATCCATGCCGGCTTCGCGCAAAACGGGAAGAGCCGCATCGCGTGCGGCATCGCTCGTCCACGCCACATCAATGGCTAGCTTTTCCCCAGAGCTGTCTCCATCAGCAACCTTCGCATCGAAAAGCTGGTATGCCTCGTATTCATCAGCGACCGAAGGCGACACAGTAAGAGTGCCCACCGGCGCAGCGCACTCGGTCATGGAAGACGCCGAGGCAACCTTTGGAAGGATTGGCGCAAGCGTGAGCACGAACACGCAAAGCAGGACAGCAAACCTACGAGCGCGAGACCCAAAGCTGCGGCTAATCACGACGCACCCCTCCTTTCTTTGCGCCAGTGCGATACAGAAGCACCCGAATGCCAGCAATAATGAGAAGCGCGGCACCGACAAGATACGTCGCCGTCATGCCCGCGCCACCAGTGAACGGCAAGCTCGTCGAGTATTTGTTGGTGAAGGTTGACGGAGTCAAGGAGCCGTTATCGTAGGTAACAACGGCGTCAAGTTTCTCGTTACCGTTAGTCACCTCCACCGTGACATCGTGTTCAACCGTGTCGTAGGTGATGTGGTCTTTGACGTTGTTCTCGGCATCCTCGGGAACAACCTCTGAGATGGTGTAACGATATTCACCAGCTTTGTTGTACTCGACAGCAAAGGAGACATTTCCCTCGGCATCGTTGGTCACCGTCTGAAGCACTTTGCCCTCGGCGTCCTTGAGCGCAAACGAAAACTGTCCGGCCTTGATCACGCTGCCTTTGAGCACCTTCAACGCATCAATATTGGCAATACCCGTCATACGGTCGTCGTAGACCCAGATTTCGTCTTTCTCCGCGTCGCCAACGATATCCGCGCCG
>CAKTWD010000076.1 GCA_934630485.1 uncultured Eggerthellaceae bacterium
GCCGTTGGGCAAGCGCTGCGCATCAGAGGTCAGCGGGCTGTAGAAATCGGACGCCTTGGGGTTGAAGCCGCCGTCGACGGTCATGCCCTCTTTCTCGCCCTTGCACTCCCAGACGATCTCAAGCGTGGTGGGATCGAACTCGACGACGCGCGAGTAATCGCGGCGAACCGCCTTGCCGCCGATCTTGGAGAACTGGTTCGGCAGACCGTAGCCGGCCCAGCCGCCGTTGTCGTAGACCATGACATGGCCCTCGCCCGGCAGGCCCTTGGGGATCATATGCGTGTGATGCGGGCCGACGATGGTGCCGAACAAGCGAAGCTCGGGCGTCTTGGTGAAGTCGGGGCCCACCTGCCAGACAACCTCGCCGGTCTCGTGGGAGATGATCCACATCATGTTGCACTCGCGGGAGTCCATGATGATGTTCTCGGGGTTGAAGCGCTCATCGCCCTCGTCGTACCAATGGTTGGGGCCCAGGTAGGAAGCGCAGTTCACGTGGAACAGGTCGCCCTGGCCTTCGGGGCCGGCATGCTGAACGTTGGGGCTACGGAAGATGACGTTCTTCTGAGCCTCGGTCAGACCGAACTCGTTGAAGTGGTCGAGCATCTTCCACTCCCACAGCAGGTTGCCCTCGCGGTCGATCTCGATCAGGCGGTCCTCAAGCAGGTTCTGCGGGCTGATCTTCGGCTTCTTGACGTCATTGTGCGTGAGGAGCAGCATCTTCTCGAAGTTGGGGTCGGGATCCATGCCCGGCACCCAATAGCCAACCGGATTGCCGGAAACCTGGAAATCATGATGCTGACGGGCCATCCAACGCTCGCCGTCGGGGTCGTTGATCAGCTGGTTGTGATTGAAAGTCCACTCGACGTTGCCGTCCATGTCGAACATGGAGAGGTCTTCTTGGTCCTGATAACCGTTCTCGGCAGGACGCGTGGCCCTAGAGGCGATCATATGGCCACCGGGGAGCATCTTGGGCGGGAAGCCGTAGCAATCCTTCCAACGACGAACAACCTTACCGTTCATGTCAAGCAAAATGACACCCAGGGGCGGGATGGACAAAACGGTATAGCCGTTTTGGCACTTCTCGGGATCGTAGACCGTGGTGCCGGTGGGATAGATGGTTGGACGTCCCATAACGTACCTTTCTCCTGTGTTACTCCAAAACCCTAAACTCTTTTTATCGGTAATTCCGATGTTGTATCTGACCACAGCAGATCACCTCTGCATATTACCGCAGGTTCTAAGGGTATTGATATAAGAATGAGCTATAGAAACGGCTGTAACCTGTTCGTTGTATTCGGAATATCCGATTGCTATAGAAGCAGGTGAATCGAAGTAGAATGAACCCGAAGATCATGAACCGAAGAAAGGAAGCGTGATTGCCATGATCGACCAGATCGCCAAGCGAGCAAGCGTACGCCGCTTCAAAGACGAGCCTGTCAGCGCCGAAGCAGTGACCGAACTTCTTCGTGCGGCTATGGCCGCGCCGTCGGGCGCAAACCAACAGCCTTGGGAATTCTACGTTGTGCGTGACGCCGACTTACGCGCAAAGCTTGCTGCCGCATCGCCTTACGCGAAGTGCGCCGCGGTCGCGCCCGTCGTTATCGTCCCATGCGTGCGCGAGAACATCCCGTTGCCCGAGTGCGCCCCGATGGACATGTCGGCAGCTATAGAAAACCTGCTGCTTGAGTGCGTGAACCAAGGTCTTGGCGGCGTTTGGATGGCCATCGAGGGTTACCCCGACCGCATCGAAGGAGTGCGCGACGCGCTCGACATCCCTTCAAACCTGACACCGTTCGCGCTTGTTCCCTGTGGCGTCCCCGACGGCGAAGTGAACGCCCAAGGATCTAATCGCTTCGACGTCTCGCGCATTCACGAACGTTAAACGCGCTTGCGGTATCTCGGTTAACCCCGATTACCGGCGCCCAAGATTTCCGACGCTTCCGATATGGGAATCAAGGGTTAACGAACAACAAAAGCGGGACGAAGCTGAAAACCAACCTCGTCCCGCTTGCTATTTACGACCATATCAGCCGAATCGCCTGACTAGTTAGTCAAGGCTCTCGACGCACTTGGCCATCTGAGTATCGAACGCGTGCGCGCCCTCGACCTCGACCACGGCGCTCTCCCAGTCGGTAGGAGCGGCGCCCGGCACCTGGAAGTTGAAGAGATCAAGACGCTCGACCGGGGTCTCGACCGGCTTCTCCAGCTGCGGAACCCACTCGTAAGGAATGCGGTAAGCACGATACAGGAACGTCTCGGCAGGAACGACGTACTCCCAAACGATCTCGTTCTGAGGCGTGACCTCACGCAGAATGCACGAGACGCCCTCGCAGATCAGCGTGTTGCCGTTGGGCAGGCGCTGCGCGTCGGAGGTCAGCGGGCTGTAGAAGTCGGACGCCTTGGGGTTGAAGCCGCCGTCGACGGTCATGCCCTCTTTCTCGCCCTTGCACTCCCAGACGATCTCGAGCGTGGTGGGGTCGAACTCGACGACGCGCGAGTAATCGCGGCGAACCGCCTTGCCGCCGATCTTGGAGAACTGGTTAGGGGCGCCGTATCCAGCCCAGCCGCCGTTGTCGTAGACCATGACATGGCCCTCGCCCGGCAGGCCCTTCGGGATCATGTGGGTGTGGTGCGGGCCGACGATGGTGCCGAACAAGCGAAGCTCGGGCGTCTTGGTGAAGTCGGGGCCCACCTGCCAGACGACGTCGCCGGATTCATGATCGACGATCCACATGATGTTGCACTCGCGCGAGTCCATGATGACGTTCTCGGGCTTGAAGCGCATGTCGCCGGCATCGTACCACTTGTTCGGGCCGACGTAGCTTGCGCAATTACAGTGGAACAGGTCGCCCTGACCCTCGGAGCCGGCATGCTGGACGTTAGGGCTGCGGAACATCGCGTTCTTCTGCTCTTCGGTGAAGCCGAACTGGTTGAAGTGGTCGATGACGCTCCACTCCCAAAGGATGTTGCCCTCGCGGTCGATCTCGATCAGGCGGTCGTCAAGCAGGCTCTGCGGGCTGATCTTCGGCTTCTTCACGTCGTTGTGCGTGAGGACGAGCATCTTGTCGAAGTTGGGATCGGGGTCCTGACCTGGCGCCCAATAGCCAACGGGGTTGCCAGTGATTTGATAGTCGTGATGCTGACGCGCCATCCAGCGCTCGCCGTCGGGATCGTTGATCAGCTGATTGTGATCAAACGTCCATTCGACGTTGCCGTCCATGTCGACCATGGTAAGGTCTTCCTGGTCCTGATAGCCGTTCTCGGCCGGACGCGAGGCTTTGGATGCGATCATATGGCCACCCGGAAGAACCCTGGCAGGAAGGCCGAACATATCCTTCCAACGACGAACGACCCTGCCGTTCATGTCAAGCATGATAATTCCCATAGGAGCGATGGACAAAACGGTGTAGCCGTTCTGGCACTTCTCGGGATCGTAGACAGTGGCGCCGGTGGGATAAATGGTTGGACGTCCCATAACGTACCTCTCTTCTAACGTAGTTAGCGCAAACCCTGATCTCTCTTTTTATCGGTTATGCCGATGTTGCGGCTATACGCCGCGGTTGACAATTAGATGTTAGCGCAGGTACTCGGCCTTCCATTATACGAATGATCTATAGACGGAACCGTATAAAATCCTATGTCAATCGGTAAAACCGATGCCAGATCAATCAATCCGCCTGTATTTCGACCGTTAGCTTCCCGAACGATGGAAGCGATGGATGTCAAAAATCCGCAAGCCGCATTGACCGCGACTTCGAAAAAACAACGGGGTCGAAATGCTTCGACCCCGTTCGTTACAGTTTCAGCCAGGACGCTCAAAACACCGAACTTCGCGCTATCACGCCGCCTTACAGGAACTTATCCAGCTCGCGGTCAACCACGGCATTGCGCTTCACCTTGGGCTGGGCGATGAAATGACCGCGATGAACCACATGCTTCACCGTGCGCAGCGCGCACAGGTCGTCGAGCGGGTTGGAATCCACCACGATCATGTCGGCGCACTTCCCCACCTCGATGGAACCGGTGATGTCGCCCACGCCCGCAAGCTCGGCATTGCGCAGCGTCGCCGTATGAAGGGCGAACTTGCGCGACACACCCACGTACTTCTCGAAGTAACGAAGCTCGCGCCAGAAGTCGTACTGCGTGATCCAAGGACAACCGACATCGTTGCCCAGGGCAACGGGCACGCCCTGTTCCAAAGCTGCCTTCGAATTGGCGATGACGCCCTCGAACACCATGTTGCCGTTGTACTGCTCGACCTCGCTGGCATTCGAAACCGAACGGTCGAAAAGCGCGTACGGCAAAGCGGGCGAGATCGTGGTGCACAGGAACGACTGGTTCTTCTTGAACAGGTCCATGATCTCGTCAGTGGGCGCAGCACCGTGCTCGATCGAGTCGACGCCACCCTCAAGCGCCACACGAACGCCGTCGGTCGATTCGACATGCGCGGCAACAAGGAAACCGAGCTCGTGAGCCTTGTCGCACACCGCGCGAACCATAGCGGGGTCCATCTTCATCTCGCCCGGGGTACCCTTCTCGGTTGCGTCAAGCACGCCGCCCGTGATCATAAGCTTGATAAGGTCGGCGCCCTGTGACTTGGCGATGTCAACCTGGACAAGAGCCTCGGGAATGCTATGCGCCGCGATGGCGACGGAGCCTGCCATATGACCGCCGGGAACCGAGATGCCCTCGTTGGCAGCAAGGATGCGCGGAGCCTCAAGCTGGCCTGCAAGGCCGGCATCGCGCACGCGCGTGTCGAAATCACCCAGGCCGCCCACCGTACGGATGGTCGTGACGCCGCTGTGCAGCTCCAAGCGCGCATATTCGGAAACCAATCGATAAGCGACGGCGCGGGTCAGCCCGTTGGCCATAACCTTCTTGACCAGCGCTTCGTTGTCACGTTGCTTCTTCTGAGGCTTTCCGTTGCCGGCAAGGTGAACATGCATGTTGACAAGACCGGGAAGCAAGTACGCACCCTTCAGGTCAACCGTTTTGCAGCCGTCCAAATCGGCCTCGGCCATAGGCGACATAGCCGCGATATGTTGGCCTTCGACGACGACCGCATGGTTTTCAAGAACCTCCATGTTCTCGGTTCCGTCAAGCACATGGGCGTTGATGTACGCCGTTTTAGCATCGGGCGCGATTTCAAAGGAAGCGTTCTTCCCCATCTTGCTCTCCTTCCACCTTGCAAACTTTGCGCCATTATACAGAACGCAGACGCCCTAAACGGCCTGAAAAAGAAGCGGGGAGCAACTGTTTCCAGTTACTCCCCGCCTTTGAACAATATGAGGTTTATCAGCGCGTATGCAGCTGAAGCAAAGCTACTTGGCCAGGATCTCGCGAGCCTGCTCAAGCGCAGCCGGAATACCCGCGACGTCCTTGCCGCCAGCCTGGGCCATGGTGGGCTTGCCACCACCGCCGCCCTTAACGGCAGGGGCAACGGCCTTGATGATGGCGCCGGCATTGAAACCTGCGGCAACTGCCTCGTCGGTGCCTGCGGCCATGATGATGGGCTTGCCATCCTTATCGCCTGCAAGAACAGCGGCGCCGGGAGCCTCCATACGGGCACGGAGGATGTCCCAGGCGTTGCGCAGCGCGCTGGTCTCGGCGCCAGCGATATGAGCAACAACCACCGGGTAGCCGGCAGCGCTTGCGAAAGCGTTCTTCAGCACGGCGTCCAGGCCCTCGGCTGCAGCGGCCTGCTGACCCGCCTTAGCCTTCTGCTGAGCTTCCTTAAGTGCCCGAGCGTTAGCAGCAGCACGGTCGGCAACCTCGAACATCGCAACATGCAGGTCATCGGCCGCAGCGCGAAGCTCGGTCTCGATCTTGTTGATGTACTCAAAGGCGCCAAAGCTGGTGACGGCCTCGATGCGACGCGTGTTGGCAGCGACGCTGGACTCGGAAACGACCTTCAGGAAGCCGATCTCGGCGGTGTTGGCAACATGGCAGCCGCCGCACAACTCGCGAGAGAACTCGCCGGCCTCGACAACACGGACCTTCTCGCCGTACTTTTCACCAAACAGGGCGGTAACGCCCGAAGCGCGCGCCTCGTCAAGCGAGGTTTCGTAGATGTTCGTGGGCATGGCGCTCATGATTGCCTGGTTGGCGATGAGCTCGATCTGCTCGATCTCCTCGCGAGTGACCGGCGAGAAGTGGGTGAAGTCGAAACGCAGACGGTCGGGACCGACGTAGGAGCCAGCCTGGTTCACATGGTCGCCCAGAACCTTGCGAAGCGAAGCATGCAGGATATGGGTTGCGGTGTGATTACGGGCAACCTGAGCACGGCGAAGCGCGTCGACGGAGGCCGTTGCAGACTCGCCCTCGACCAGAGTGCCGCGCGTGACCTTCACGTAGTGGCTGGTAAGGCCCTTCTCGGGAGCCTTGGTGTTCACAACCTGAGCGGCGGCGTCGGGCGTCTCGATAATGCCGGTGTCGCCAACCTCGCCGCCCATTTCCGCATAGAACGGCGTGGTGTCAAGGATGATCTCGCCCTCGTCGCCCTCGGAAAGCGAGGCAACGCGCTTGCCGTCCTTGACGACTGCGATGATGCGGGCGTTGGCCTGAAGCTTGTCGTAGCCCACGAAGTTCGTGGCACCTTCCTGCTTCAACAACTCGGCATGAACGCCGCCGAACGTGGACCATGCGGCCTCGGCGTCGTCCTTGGTTGCAGCACGGGCGCGGTCACGCTGAGCGGCCATGCACACGTCAAAGCCGTCCTTATCCACGCCGATGCCGCTTTCAGCGCAGATCTCCTCGGTAAGCTCGATGGGGAAACCGTAGGTGTCATGCAGGGTGAATGCCTGCTCGCCCGAAAGGACGTCGCCTGCGGAAAGATCGCGCAGTGCGCCCTCAAGGTAGGTCTGACCGGTGCGCAGCGTCTTGCCGAAGCGTTCTTCCTCGGAAAGGATGACACGCTCAATAAGCTCGCGGTTTGCAACCAGCTCGGGATATACGCTACCCATGGTGTCGACGATCTGAGCCAGGTATGTGCCCAAGAACGGACCCTCGATGCCCAGCTTATGACCGTGCATGACGGCGCGGCGCAGAAGACGGCGCAGAACGTACCCGCGACCCTCGTTAGAAGGCAGGATGCCGTCGGCGATCATGAACGAAACGCTGCGAGCATGGTCGGAGATGATGCGCAGGCTGGTATTGATGGCGCCCTGCTCGCCCTTGACGGCAGCGGTGTTGGCGGAACCGACGTACTTCTTGCCGGAAAGCTGCTCGCCCAAAGAGATAAGGCCGCGCAGCTCGTTGGTTTCGAAGTTGCCCTGAACGCCCTGCATGATGGCGGCCATGCGCTCGAGGCCCAGGCCGGTATCGATGTTCTTGGTGGGAAGCGGGGCAAGCGTGCCGTCTTCCTGGCCGTCGTACTGGGTGAAAACAAGGTTCCAGTACTCAAGGAAGCGGTCGCACTCGCAGCCGGGGCCGCAGTCTTCCTTGCCGCAGCCGAACTCGGGGCCCTGGTCGTAGTACAGCTCGGAGCAGGGACCGCAAGGGCCGGTGGGGCCGGCGCGCCAGAAGTTGTCGTCCTCGCCCAAACGGGTGATGTGGCTTTCGTCGACGCCGAGACTCTTCCAGATCTCGATGGTCTCGTCGTCGTCAAGGAACACGGTGAAGTAGAGTTTC
>CAKTWD010000077.1 GCA_934630485.1 uncultured Eggerthellaceae bacterium
GATTCAAGTGAGATGCCCCGAAAATGCTTCCTCACAAAATGTCATTACGGTTTCAGCCAACGACCCAATCCCCTTCGACATCAGCAAGAGGCGCCTGATCGCAATCGCCGTCATCTGCCTGATTGCGTTCGCGGTCGGTACATCATCCCCCCCTTGTCGCGAAAGCAGTTCGACGCAAACGCCTCATTCAGAATCTTTATATTCTCACCAAGCGCCATCTTCTTAGTTTCACTATGCGCGGCTTCTGCCGTCTCGCTAGACACACCAGGGTATTCACACCACCACCAATACTTCGAACTAGCACAAGCGCTTGTAGCTGGTCATACATCATTGCTTATCGATCCTTCGCCCGAGCTACTCGCCCTTGACAACCCCTATGACACCACCGCGCGTATTGCATCAGGAGCGCCATATCTTTGGGACCACGCATTCTTCAATGGCCATTATTATGTCTATTTCGGAGTGCTGCCCGCCCTGCTTTACTATGTCCCGTTTTATCTTCTAACTTCAGGAGGGGAGCTACCAAGCTGGATAGCAGTCGCCATCTCTTATACCCTATTTGCTGGAGGGCTGTTATACCTTTTATCAAACTGTTGCAAGAAATGGTTTCCCAGAACGAGCCAATCAACATTTCTCATCGCCTATGCAACGCTCCTAATGGGAAGCTGTGCGACCAACGGCGCACAGTGCCCGGATTTGTATACAGTGCCAATCTCACTTGGGCTAGCCTGCGCAGCATGGGGTCTCGCTTTCCTTGTTAAATCGATCACTACTTCAACCGTTAATACGGCGTTTGCGTGCCTAGGAGCTTTCCTGCTTGCATTAACATCCCTGTGCAGGCCTCAACTACTTTTATTCGGCATCGTCGGCATAGCCCTCGCTCTCCAACACCTACAAAACCACCCAGCCACAAGGAAGAGCAACTTAAAACCAATCGCAATAGCATGTATTCCGACATTTGTCGTCTTCGCCGCTGCGGCAGCATATAACACCTCGAGATTCGGAAGCCCCCTCGATTTTGGAGCCAACTACAACCTGACTACCAATGACATGACTCATAGGGGGTGGAATGTCGATCGGCTTCCGCTCGCGTATTACGCATACCTATTCGAGCCATTTGCTATTTCACTCGACAATCTTCGTTTCGTCCCCGTCAACCTCGATTACGCATACTACGGAACGACGATCTCTCAAACCATGATCGGGGGATTCTTCTCACTTTTGCCGATAGTAACCTTAGGTATCATTATCGCCCTCGTAACACCCCGGCACTCCATAAGCGACCCATGGAAGCCCCTAGCGGTCGTCCTGATATTATGCGGATTCTTTCTCGTTGCATTCGACGCAAACGGCGCGGGAATATTAATGCGTTATTTCTCAGACTTCGGCACAATGCTAGCCCTCGCATCTTGCCTCGCATTACTGTCTCTACTCGAAACCATTGACAACCGTCTGCTGTCAAACGGCACCACAAAAGAGGCAATGAGATCAGATATCGCCTTGGCCACAGGCGTTCGACGATTCATCGTATTAACTCTTGCGGCGACAATTGCCCTTTTCAGCATCCAATTGATGTAAAGCTCTTGATTGGTGGTCTTTATGCTAAATCCATCAATCAAGATCCGAGCAAAGCGAGCATGATATTTGCGCGTGTACAAAAAGTCCCGCCCCCGACCGCGCGTCTATGACGACATGCTCTTCAACGAGAAAAAAGCGCCGCACAAAGCGGCGCCAAAAGAACTAAAATTCAGTGCATCCTTCCATGAAGGAATCGAAGTCGTCCATAAGCGAGTTGAGCTCTTCCCAATCTTTCGGAGAGAACATCGCCTGATCAAGCGTGCCGGCATTCCTTGCCGCCATATATTCATCCCTCATGCGCTCCGCGAACTGAAGCTGGTACTCGGGAGCCAAGCGGTTGAAATTCCACCGATACGTGCCAAGTTTAAGCAAGTTCAAGATCTTTTCAAAAGCCTGCTGCTTCTCGGGATCTTTCGCAAGGAACCGCGAAGAAAGCTCGTACTCGTCGCACACAGCGAAAACCTTCGAAGAGGATTTCACTGAAGAGTTAACGTTGTCGACGCGGTAATGCAGATAGCCCTTCGGAAGAATGGCCACACGACGGGCGCTGGCCCAAACCTGAAAGACGAAAGACGTATCCTGATATGAAGCGCCTGGCGTTTCGTTGAAGCGAACACCTTCGCGTTCAATCATCGACCTGCGATAAAGAGCCGACCAGATAATCGGCAAAACAACGAGCGCTCGTTGATCAGTGCGTGGGTCGAAGACCTTCTTGTAATCCAAGCCAACAAAAGGCTCTTGGAAAACATCGCCCTGGTCAGAATGCTCGTAATAGTTCGCCTTCACAAGATCGAGGTCATGCCTTTTCGCAAACTTGTACATGTCCTTGAACATTCGGGGATCCGCAAAGTCGTCGGACTCGACGATGCCGACGTATTCTCCACGGGCTTCGGCGAAGCCGCGGTTCATGGTTTTGCCGTACCCCTCATTCTCCTTCGAAATCAGGCGAACACGGGAATCCTTGGCCGCATACTCTGCGGCGATTTCCGGGGAAGAGTCGGTGGAGCCGTCGTTCACAACGATGATCTCGATCTCCTTAAGCTTCTGCGCAAGCAAACTGTCAAGGCACTCGCGAAGGTACTTCTCGACGTTGTACACTGGTACAACAATCGAAACTTTCGGGGTTCCATTTGGGCTTTTGCCGAACATCTCGTCCCTTTCCCTGTTATTTACGATGCACTGCGTGAATCATGCGCTTCGCAAGCTGAGCGGCCTTACGAGGAAGCGCCGTTACCACGCGACCCGTGCGGTAACTTATCGACTGATAGAAGTCTTCGATATCGAATCCAAGCTGGATCACGCGCTCAGCCTGCACGTTCGCAGCAAGCAGATTTTCCTCGTTTCTTTTGATGATATCGCCCAGAAGCTCAGCGTCTCGATGTTGTGCGTAATCATCATAAGATAGAGAGAGCAAAGCCTCACAGGAGAGCCTCTCTTTGTCAGAGAGCTGATCCCCGCAAAGCGCCCGCTCAAGGTAGACGCGACCGCGGTCCCTGGCAATTTCGAAGCAATGCAACCTTACTAACGGATTACGTGTCAGATCAACAAACAAAACGAGATGACGGGCAACGGCGGAGTCGAAACCATCAAGAAGTCGCTGATCGTCAATGACCGAATGAACCTCGTCAAAACTCGCAAAAGTTTCCTCGATCAAAAGGCGAACAAAACGATCGTCTTTCCTCGAGAAGGGGAGGCATCGCAACGACGCAAGGGGACGCTTCGTAGGCACGATTTTCTCGGCAACCGACAGCGACAAGCACTCAAGCGCCAGCCACGTCGAACAAGGACGGGACATCAGGCAATCTCGAAGAAACGCCGTCTTGAACACCTTATTCGCTGAGGCAACACCCGAGAAGGAAAGCAAATGCGAGCCAAACTCCGAAGCGCGATAAGCCCCATCAAGCTCGACAGGATCAGCTGTGCTCGGCTCCGAGAAATCGAAGAAATCACGAACCCCCAGCAGGTCAGCCGAATCCCCGAACGTAGCGACATCGAACGCCTTACGTTCTGAAGCAGCCCTTCCCTGCCTATCCCCCGCAAGCTGAAGGGTCTGAGAGAACGTCTGAGGATCGTAAACAACGTTGGCGTAAGCTCGGATGAAATACCTGCCTCGAGCTTCGGCAAGGACACCTGACGGATCCGTTGCCGAAACGATACGAGCACGACTATCGTGCTCAATGAAATCAGCAATAGAGTGAGCGTAAGGACTATCTGCTTTAACCGGAGCCGCAAACAGGATCTCGAAAGACTGCTCGTCTTGGAACTCGATACTGTCGAGCACGTCCTTCGCCTCGTCGGATTCATCTGCGCACTTAACAAAAATGCTGATAGCCGGTTCCTCATCGTTCGACCGAGGGGAAACCAGATATGCAAGCTGTGCTCGAACCTCGTCATTGATATCAAACGACTCAACAGGCCGGTCCTCAAAAATCTCACCGAAAAAGTCCGTGAGCATCCGCGCAAAGCGAACACGATCGTCATGGTAGGTTTTCTTCGCCGAATTGAACAAAAAGTTTACGGCCCAAACTACGCCCTCTTTGCCATATTCAAGCAGTAAGCCACGTTCGCGCCACGTGTTCAACGCATACTTGACGACATCAAAATGAAGATAAAGCTGCTTCGAACCGTCATCTCGGCTCGCACCCACAGCGGAGTCGCGACGAATGCGATAAAAGTACAGCATTTCCCTCGTGAACGCGACCGTCTTCGCAAGAGGAAAAGCGATGAACTGAAAAGCGTGATCCTCACCCAAGGTTAGCTCACGATTGAAAGAAAGACCGTTATCCTTGATGAAGGACGTTCGATACATTTTGTTGCACATCAGAGGAATACTGCCGCGTTCATACAGCAACGCATCAACCCCCGAATGATAAACCTTGTCGCGGCACGCAAACGAAGCGTCGGCCCAAGGCAGCGTGGGAAAAGACTTTCCGCCGAATACCACGATGTCGGCATCGTTTTCCTTGGCGGAAGAAACAAGTACCTCGCAAGTGCGCTCCGCAATGTAATCGTCAGAATCGACGAACATGATGAACTCGCCCGAGGCCAGGCCTATCCCCACATTACGCGTTTCCGCCACGCCGCAGTTTTCACGGTGATACACACGAAAACGGCTATCTTTCGCGACATACTCATCGAGCAAGCGAGGCGACGAATCAGTCGAACCATCGTCTAGGCAAATAATCTCGATATCGGGAAGAGTTTGACGAGAAAGACTATCGAGGCACTGAATCAAATAGCACTCGACGTTGAACACGGGAACGATGATGGACACTATCGGATTGTTCATAAAACACCCTCACGACGGTCACTGGCTGCATTTTGGTTGTCGACTGCCTAGATGATATTGCATCGAGTGGAATTGATCAAAATGAACCGACTTACCACACACGCGCAGCGCAAATACACATGACGGAGCCGCAAACGAAAGAAGGGTCACCGAAGCACACCGGCGATCAACCCAACCCCAGAACGATGCCGTGATTGAGTGATTTCTTTCTGCAGCTCACAGCCCATTCCGCCCGTTTTAGATATCATTAATCGGTTAATAGCCTGCGAAAGGAATCGGTCTAAACCACCATGCCGGAATCCACCCCCCCCGCAACAACAGCCTCCCACGCAAAAAAGAGAGAATCAGCTACATCGACATCGCAAAGGGCATTGCGATGCTCGCCATCATCGCCGGGCATTTCGGTATCGCAAGCGCAGATCGCCTCGTCTACACGTTCCACGTTCCCCTATTCTTTTTAGTGAGTGGCTATTTCCTTTCAACGAAGGGCGATTTCCTCTCCTTCATGAAAAAGAAAGCGCGCCAGCTGCTTTTGCCGTACTACGCCACAGCGTTCACCATCCTCATCCTCGCCAATATCATTGGCCCAATGGTATGGCCGGACATCGACCGCCTTCAAAACGCAGTCAACATCTTCGGTGCGATTCTTTACGGAGCGGGATCCCCTCACACCTCTCCGTTCGTAATTAAACAGATCGGTCTTCTTTGGTTCCTTTGGGCACTTTTTTTCTCAACGGGATTCGTAAGGCTGGCCCTCAAAACCAAATACCCCTTCATCGTCGTCTGCCTCGTTGCCATCACGGGATGGTTCAGCGCGAAAGTCATTTGGCTGCCACTCTCCATCCAGGCAGGCGCGACAGCCTCTTTCTACATGTATCTGGGATTCCTCGCCCGAAAGCATAGAATCCTCGACAGAAAGCCCTCCGCGCTTCTCATCGTGCTCTTGACTGCCTTCTGGGCGGTTTGCGTCTATCGAGGCGTTTCGATCAGCATCGTCAATTGCACCTTCTCTCATGGGGTTATCAGCCTCGCACTTTCGATAATCGCCCCTTACCTGATTCTTCTTGCCTGCAAGTACGCTGAGCAGCATTTCCGCGCACCTTCTCGTTTTTTAAACTTTTTCGGCCAAACAACCCTCATCATCATGTGCTTCCACGCGATATCGGATTACTGCTTCCCCAATCTGATGCTGTACGTTTGGCTTGAGCCTTACGGCGTCCCCCACACGCTTACAACGATCATCATCTTGACGCTCAACGTGCTGTGGCCCCTTCTGGGTGTATATGCAACCATGCACGCACCTCTGTTGAAACGCCTGTTCAGCGTAAGGGAGATTCATCAGCTTGAACCACAAAAAGATCTTTACTGGAACCTCAATGGCAAGCCTATCCTCGCAAATAGTCTATTGGTCAAGGAATCGAAAAAGCTCTCCGTTTTCACGTATGCCTTCGCAGCGCTCCTCACTCTTTTCTGCGTTACCGGATTCGCCTGTCTGAATGGTCTTTCCAGTAACGGCGAAAGTCGCCTACTTTCGCTTGCCTACCTGCTGATTCTGTTTGGCTCCATCTCGTTTGCAGTCGCCTTCTTTTTTAGAAATGAAGGCCTTCACATCCTGCTTGCCATTCAACAGAAGATGGGCGATATCGCAACGCGCATAACGCCATCACGCTTCGCGCGCTTTGCCAGAAAACGCGAAATGACAGCGCTGTTCGTGATTCTCGTCGTCCTATGGATCCCCTACCTGATCGCCTTCTTCCCCGGCATCTTCATGTACGACTCAACTTGGCAGCTTTTCCAAACGCAAGGATCCGGTGCCCTTCCAATGGGACGGGCCTATCCTGTTGAAACCGCTGCAGCCTTCACCGACCACAAACCCCTGTTCCACACACTTTTAGTCGGAGTTCTGTTTGATGTGGGAAAAGCACTCGGATCACAAACACTTGGGATCTTTCTCATCACGCTATTTCAATACGTTGCCATGGCGCTCGCTTTCGCATGCCTGCTTAAAGAATGCTATGCCATCACCAACCTTCGCGGGGTCCAAATCATGGGTCTCGCGTTCTTCGGCCTCTTCCCATTTTTCCCGATGTACGCGGTTAGCCCTTTCAACGATTGCTTAGCAGCAGCGGCGTTCACGATCTGGGCGACGATATTCGTCGAAACCGTGCGAACAAAAGGCGGCAACCTGACGCCAAGAACCACGGCTCTGTTCTTACTCTGGGGAATCGTGTCTACCCTGATGAAAAAGCCGAACGTCTATATCATCATTCTTTGTAGCATCATCCTCGCAATAGCCATCCGCAAGAAAGCCATCAGCGTGGCCGCCCAAGGTCTTGTCCCTGCCTTTGTCTCTTTCTTGATCTTGCCGGCATGCATCTATCCACTGCTTAGCGTTGCCCCCGGCGATAAAGGGGAAATGCTTGGCACCTTCTTCCAACAAACGGTGACATTCGCAAAAGTCAACGAAAACGTCATCCCCGACGCCGACAAAGCAGTCATAGAAAAGATGCTTTACCTTGATGAAGCACTCGATGCTTACGACCGCACCACATTTGACTGGGCGAAGTATTACTACAAGAACACCGAAACTACCTCTGAGCTCGTCGATTACATGACCGTTTGGGCGAAGCAAGGTCTCCAGGATCCACTAAGCTATGTGTCCGCCTTCGCCCACATCCAATACCCGTGGGTTTA
>CAKTWD010000078.1 GCA_934630485.1 uncultured Eggerthellaceae bacterium
GCGCTGGGCTTCGTCAAGCCATTCGTCGGAGTAGCCGTCTCCGTTGAAGATGATGCGTTGATGCTCGGTCAGGGTTTTGCGGACATGGGCGAATGCGGCCTGTTCGAAGTTCTCGGCGCCTTCCACGTCCTCATTGAAATCGCGCAGAGCCTTTGCGACGGCGACGTTCAAGACGGTGTTGGCATCGGCCAAGTTGATCTGACTGCCCGGCATGCGGAACTCGAACTTGTTGCCCGTGAACGCAAAGGGGCTGGTGCGGTTGCGGTCGGTGTTGTCCTTCAGGAAGTTCGGCAGAGCGTCCACGCCAAGATCCATGTATGCCTTATCGGCACTCTCGTATTCCTTGCCGTTGATGATCGAATCGACCACGGCACCAAGATCGTCGCCAAGGAAGATGGAGATGACGGCCGGCGGTGCCTCGTTTGCACCAAGGCGGTGATCATTGCCCGCAGAGGCAACCGAGCAGCGAAGCAGGCCCTGATACTCGTCGACTGCCTGAACGACGGCGCTCAGGAACACCAGGAAGCGAAGGTTGCCCATCGGGGTCTTGCCTGGATCGAGCAGGTTCAGCTTGTCGGTGGCAATGGACCAGTTGTTATGCTTGCCCGAGCCGTTGATCCCTTCGAAGGGCTTCTCATGGAGCAGACAGACCAAACCGTAATGGCTTGCAATGGTTTTCATCAGTTCCATGGTGACCAGGTTGTTGTCGATCGCGCGGTTGGACACGGTGAAGATCGGTGCAAGCTCGTGCTGAGATGGAGCAACCTCGTTGTGCTTGGTCTTGGCGGGGATGCCAAGCTTCCAGAGCGCGTCATCAAGTTCTTTCATGAAATTGTTGACGGTGGGGCGGATAGCGCCGAAATAGTGCTCTTCAAGCTCCTGACCCTTGCAGGGCGGTGCGCCGAACAGCGTGCGGCCAGTTAGGATAAGGTCCTGGCGATGCTCGTAATCCGACTCCTTGATCAGGAAGTACTCCTGCTCGGCTCCGACGGTAGTGGTGACGCGCGGCACATCGATGCCGAACATGGCAAGCGTGCGTACGGCTTCCTTCGAGATGGCTTCCATCGAACGCAGAAGAGGTGTTTTCTTGTCTAGTGCTTCACCCGTGTAGCTGCAGAATGCAGTGGGGATGCAAAGCACTTCATCTTTAATGAACGCATAGCTGGTAGGGTCCCATGCAGTGTAGCCGCGAGCCTCGAAGGTGGCGCGAAGACCGCCCGAGGGGAAGGACGAGGCGTCAGGCTCGCCCTGAATGAGCTCTTTGCCCGAGAACGACATGATCGCGCGGCCGTCGTCTTGCGGGTTGATGAACGCGTCATGCTTTTCGGATGTGATGCCGGTTAGCGGTTGGAACCAGTGCGTGTAGTGCGTCGCTCCGTTTTCGACGGCCCATTCTTTCATTGCGTGCGCAACGACGTTGGCTACGTCGATGTCGAGCGGCTCGCCCTCTTTGAGCGTCTTCGAGAGCGCTTTGTACGTAGTACGGGGAAGTCGTTCCTGCATGATGTGATCGTTGAAAACGAGTGTTCCGTACTCCTCGTCGATTCGTCCCATCTTCTCCTCCTTAAGCGGTTTGCCTGGATGCACGATCGGTGAATCGCCTCCGTGCCATGCTTAAAACCTACGATCGGTCTGTTTCCAGAATTTTTCGGGTTGAAGAACAACGAGGAAACAAGGACGGGGTTGGGGTGTACAATCGTTTGCGATTTTGATTTCGAACTCGAATTCACCGAGGAGAATCCACCTATGAAGGTTCTGTACAACGACGGTTCCGTCAATGAGTGCCCAGCTGAAGAGGAACTTCATGTTCTTAGGCATTCCGCAGCGCATATCATGGCTCAGGCCATCAAGCGCTTGTACCCCAACGCCGATTTCGCTTACGGCCCCGCTACCGACAACGGTTTTTACTACGATGTCGACCTTGGCGACATCAAGCTCACCGAGGAAGATTTCCCCGCTATCGAAGCCGAGATGAAGAAGATAACCAAAGAGAACCTTAAGTTCCAGGTGTTCGAGCTTCCCCGTGAAGAGGCCGTTAAGCTTATGGAGGAGCGCGGCGAGAAGTACAAGGTCGAGCATATCGGCGATCTTGCTGACGATGCCCGCATCACGTTCTATCAGCAGGGCGAGTACATCGACATGTGCGTCGGCCCTCATATTTGCTACACGAAGGCCCTTAAGGCATTCAAGCTCACGGCGGTTTCCGGCGCGTATTGGCGCGGCGATAAAGACAACAAGATGCTCACGCGTATCAACGGCATTGCTTTCGCATCGAAGGAAGAACTTGACGAGCACTTGAAGATGCTCGAAGAGGCAAAGAAGCGCGACCATCGCAAGATCGGTCGTGAAATGAGCCTGTTCATGATGCGTGACGAGGCTCCTGGCTTCCCGTTCTTTCTGCCTAACGGCATGCTTCTGAAGAATCAGCTCATCGATTACTGGCGCGAGATCCACGCTAAGGCCGGTTATGTCGAGATCTCCACGCCGCTCATCATGACCAAGAACCTGTGGGAGACTTCGGGTCATTGGGATCATTACAAGGACAATATGTACTCCACCACCATCGACGAGGAGCCGTTCTGCATCAAGCCGATGAACTGCCCCGGCGGTGTTCTGGTTTATGCTTCCAAACCGCATAGCTATCGCGATCTGCCTATTCGCGCCGGCGAGCTTGGTATTGTCCATCGTCACGAGATGAAGGGCGCCCTGCACGGCTTGTTCCGTGTACGTTGCTTCACGCAAGACGATGCCCATCTGTTCGTTCGCCCCGATCAGCTTACCGACGAGATCATCGGCGTTGTCAACCTTATCGATTCCGTGTACCAGAAGTTCGGCTTCAAGTACCACGTCGAGCTTTCCACTCGTCCCGAGGACTCTATGGGTTCTGATGAAGATTGGGCAGCGGCTGAAAGCGGCTTGAAGGACGCTCTTGATCGCCTTGGCATGCCTTATGAGGTCAACGAGGGTGACGGTGCCTTCTATGGTCCTAAGATCGACTTCCATTTGGAGGACTGCCTGGGTCGTACGTGGCAGTGCGGCACGGTTCAGCTTGACTTCCAGATGCCGCTGAACTTCAACTTGGAGTACACCGATGCCGACGGCTCTAAGAAGCGACCTGTCATGCTTCACCGCGTGTGCTTCGGTTCCATTGAGCGTTTCATCGGCATCCTTACCGAGCACTTCGCGGGCAAGTTCCCCACGTGGCTTGCTCCGTGCCAGGTTAAGGTGCTTCCTGTTTCCGCTAAGCATATGGAGTATGCAAAGCAGGTCACCGATGCCCTTCAGGCAGCAGGGGTGCGTGCTGTGCTCGACGAGCGTGACGAGAAGATCGGCTACAAGATCCGTGAGGCTCGTTCCGTTGATCGCGCTCCCTACATGCTCATTCTTGGCGAACAAGAGGAAGAGGCCGGCAACATTTCGGTTCGCGATCGTTCAAACGAAACCGTTCAGCGTTCGCTTGATGAATTCATTGCTGACATTACGTCCGAGATCGCGGAGCGTCGCGGTTAGGCTATCTGGTTTGTAATGCCGTAGCTTGAAGGTGCGGCATTGTCGCTATAGAGAATCGGCCGTGCAGACGCACGGCCGATTCTTTTTATAGAAGCTTTTCCGCCAAAGCTTTAGCGAAGGTGAGATCGGTGAACTTGTCCGAATCTGTCACGTCACGGATTTCGGTAAGGTAAGGCGGAAGTTCGAGCTTTTCGGCTGAAGCTATTGGCTCGCCTTCCAGAATCGCAACATAAGGAAGGAAGTCGTAGAACGAAAGCGAAAGCGATTGCCTCGCATGGAGAAAGCGGGCTGTTTGCTTGGTTACTGAAGGAAGCAGCCCGTCTGCAAATTCCAGATACGATGAGAACGCTTGTCCGTTGATGGGTATCTCAAATTCATGCTTGCGATTCTCGCCCGTTTGAGTTTCGTTGATACGCACGGAAGTCAATTGCATTTCCGTAGGGGTTTTGCGTTTGACGAGCATTTGCCGGGAGCTGTTCATCGCTTGAGTGAACGCCACCGTTACCTGATCGAGGGATGTGTTGCTTCGATCAAGAAAGTCTTCAAGCTTTGGTCGTCGTACCAGTATCCTTCTTGGGCAAGGGGGATTTGGCAGTGCCTCCATTTCAAGTATTGACCGAACGGCGTTTTCCGCTTCGCGAAGCTTGATGTTCATATCATCATGAGCGTGAATTGTTATGGTTGGCACATCTGACCACGCGGTTTTCGTTGCCGATGCCAAATCAAGAAGCTTGTCCTCTTCCTCCAAGCGCGCCGGGTTGATGACTTCGCTTATAGGTTGCTTTTCCATGGTTTCCAAGAGGACAACGCCAGTGTACCGGTCACGTAGCTCTTCTTCCGAAATGCCGGCGGCTGCGGCAATACGATTGAATTCCGCGTGAGACACGTAGGCACGACCGTCTTGCAAGCCTCTGTCGCAAATGATCACGGCACGTTGATCATCGGTTTCGCCCATCGCGGATTCCGCTGTCTCAAGAAGCTTTTCTTCTTCTTTCTTTTGCCGGCTGAACAATTCAGACTGAAATTCATATGGATCTTTGAATCTCGAGGGCGTAAGGCCGCTTTGGATCATTGAGGAGGCGATTTCACTTAAACGGAAAACCGTGAAGCCGTCGTACGCAAGTTTATAGGAAAGGTAATCGACCACAGCGGTTTTCCCCGAACGGGGACCTCCCGTGATGACGATCATGGGTACACTGCTTGCCTGGTTTTCGAGTTTGTGAACGAGAGAGGGAAGGCTCTCTTGATAGAAGTACGCCAGGTCGCTAAGTGTTTCGAGGGACGGGGTTGAGCCTCCCGTTTCCCATTTCGAGACGGTTTTATCGGATACGCCTAATGCTTGGGCGATGTCGATTTGGGAAAAACCCCGCGACTTTCTTAAAGCGGCCAGTTTTTAGCAAATCTGTGCTGATCGAACATATCACTCCAACATCCGTAGAACATTCTCTCCCTCTGGTAGATTATACATTCAATACTGGCCAAATTCAGTATTCTGCATAGTGATGATGGCAACGTGCTTTAGTATCGGTTCGTGCTTAAAACCGATGATTTGAAAGGGCGACGGATGAGCAAGATTCAAAAGATCCTTACTGCGCCCCACGAGGAGATCGAAAAGATCCAAATCGAGGGCATCAAGAAAACGGTCGTTAACTGTTACGAGAACATTCCCTTTTATAAGAAGAGCTTCGATGAGGCTGGATTCGACCCGTATTCGGTTGAGGCGATCGACGATCTTAAGAATGCGCCGTTCGTTACTAAGAAGGATCTTCGCGATGCGTACCCGTATGGCATGCTTGCGGTTCCTATGAAGGATGTGCGCGAGATTCATATGTCTTCAGGCACAACAGGCGTTGCCACGGTGGGTGCTTACACGAAGCATGATCTGGATATTTGGGCAGAATGCTTTGGTCGTGGGTTGCTTTATGCGGGCGGCAACGAGGAAGACGTCATTCAAATCGCATACGGATACGGTCTGTTCACTGGCGGCTTGGGCGCTCATTATGGCAGCCTCTGGTCGGAAGCTACGGTTATCCCCATTTCGGCAGGCAATACTGAGCGTCAGATTCGCATCATGCGCGAGATGGGCTCTACCATGCTGATGTGCACTCCCTCTTACGCTATGCACATAGCGGACACGGCGCTTGCTATGGGCATCGATCCCGCCAAGGAGTTCAATTTGCGTGTGGGCATTCACGGCGCCGAGGCGTTCTCTGATAATTTGCGTGCCGAACTTGAACGCAAATTGAACTACAAGGTCCTTGATATCTATGGTCTGACTGAAACGATGGGACCGGGTGTTGCAATCGAGTGTCTTGAGCAGAACGGCTTGCATCTCGCCGAGGATCATTTCTACGCCGAAATCATCGATCCTATCACGGGCGAGGTTCTGCCTGACGGTGAGTGGGGCGAGTTGGTTCTTACCAGCATCGATCGCGAAGCGTCCCCGGTTGTTCGTTATCGTACGCGCGATATCACTCGCATCATACCTGGTGAATGTGCATGCGGATGCACGCATAAGCGCATCGATCGTTTGCATGGCCGTACCGACGACATGCTCATCATCCGCGGTGTCAACGTGTTCCCCAGCCAGATCGAGAACGTCATGGAGACGTTCCCCGAGGTTTCCTCTTGGTATCAGATCGAGCTCACTCGCAAGAACGCGCTCGATGTTGTTACACTGAAGGCAGAGATCAACCCCGACGTCGACTTCGACGAGATCGCCGCTATCGAGGCTCTTCAGAAGCGCATCCAGGGTGCACTGAAGGCGGCTCTGAGTGTTGGCATCGCCGTGAAGATCATCGAGCCGAACAGCATTCCGCGTTCAGAAGGCAAGGCCAAGCGCCTTATCGACCTTCGGGAAGGGAGCAACTAATGGTTAAGCAGATCACCGTCTTTCTTGAGAACTCTGAAGGTCGTTTGAGCGCGTTGTGCCGCTGCTTGGGTGATGCCGGGGTCAGCATGAAGGCTCTGACCATCGCCGAGACTTCTGAGTACGGCTTGATCCGCATCATTGCGGACGACCCTCAGAACTGCGTTAAGGTGCTTACCGATGGCGGGTTCCATGCATCGTTGACTGATGTCACGGCTATCGAGGTTCCCAATAGGGCGGGCGGTTTGGCCGACCTGCTGGACAAGCTTGCCGACCTGGATTTGAACATCGAGTACGGATATTGCTTCTCGACGGAAGCCGATCGTGCAGTTGACGTCTTGAAGATCAAAGGTGGCGCTAAAGCAGCTGAGGCTGTGTTTGCGTTGGAAGCCGCAGGTTTCAGGGTTCTGAAACAGGACGAGCTGTAAAGCAAGTTAGCCTCGGTGGTGCGTTGCATTCGTCCACTATCGCTAGTGGGTTGGCTGGGCTGAACCGATTGATTAGATATACCCGAGGGCGCCGCGCTTATTGCGGATTTACGCCTTCGGGTATTTTGCGTTCATCTATTCGGGTTAGCATGTATCCGTTTCAATAGATTTAGAAGATGGGTTGTCATGCATCTTGACGAGATAAGCTGCAACGAGTTCTTCGACGCAATGGATTCGCTGCTTTACTTCACGAACAAGCGTTTCGACGTGGTTAAGGATTACCGTTTCGAAATCACCACACAGCTTGACGAGGCGAAGGCGGGCTTGGTTTCCCGCACCCTTTGGGAAAACAGTGCGATTGTCGAGGATTACTGTCGAGTTAATCCCGATCATCTTCCTGTGCATCTTATTGACGAGGTACGTCAATGGGAATATGCGTTAAGCGACACCTTCTCTCTTGTGCGTTATCAAGACGGGCACGCGCTGCTTATGAATGATGCTGGCGTATTCGCCGTTGCCGGCCTTACAGTAGATCTCGACGATGTTATGGGGCCGGCCCCTGCTTTTGTCCGAACCACGCTTCTTGCTTTCCGCGGTGTTGTCATTTGCGACGGTTTCCTGCAGGCGTTCGACGCCAACGAAAGTGAGATTTCCGCCATGCAGGACAAATTCGAGGCCAAGGTGTCGAGCGGCGGCATCGTTTTCGACGCTTCTGCTTTCATTTCCGCGGTGCGTGAG
>CAKTWD010000079.1 GCA_934630485.1 uncultured Eggerthellaceae bacterium
GCGCGGGATAACACGCTTGAAATTCGTTTTGATTCGAGCGAACCGGTATAGCATCTTGATTCCCAAGGGGCTTCCCGTGCGATCGACATGCTCACGAAGAAGTTCTTCGATTTCAGCGAGCTCGCTTTCATCGGGCTCTTCGATGTCAACCAAATCGCGATTGCAGCGCTGCGCAAGCGTATGCTGTCCATCGAAGACATACGCAACGCCACCGCTCATGCCCGCAGCAAAGTTCAAACCGACTTCGCCCAGAATGACCACTTTGCCGCCCGTCATGTACTCGCATCCGTTGTTGCCGACGCCTTCAACTACCAACGTGGCGCCGGAATTGCGTACTGCAAAGCGTTGACCAGCCATTCCGTTGACGAACGCCTTGCCACCCGTTGCGCCATAGAATGCAACATTGCCGGCGACGATGTTCTCATTTGGCCTGAAAGCCGCGTTCTCGTTGGGACGAAGCGTCAGCGTTCCGCCAGAAAGACCCTTGCCAAAGTAATCGTTTGCTTCGCCGATGACATTAAGCGTGACACCGCGCGGAACGAAGGCACCGAAGCTCATGCCCGCAGACCCCGAGCAGTCCACAACGATAGAGTCATCGGGGATCCCTTCGGGGTGATCCTTCGTCACCTGCGAGCCCAGCATCGTGCCGACCGCGCGATTGATGTTGGCGATGTCGACGCCGAAACGCTGAGTGCCCAGATGCTCCCTCGCCTCTTTGGTGTACGGCACCAGCAATGTGGCATCGAGCGTGAAGGGAAGCACATCCTCGGGAGCCAAGGCCGGAAGGCTATGGCGGCAATCGGCGCCGGGAACATCCGCGCATATCTCGGTTTTCGCCTGATACACCACCGGAGAAAGGTCAAGCAGCTGCGCCTTCCAGCTTTCCACCGGAGCGGTCTGCTTCAGAAGCTCGGGGTGACCCACCATATCCCCAACGGTGCGGAAACCAAGCCGCGCCATGATATGACGAAGATGCTCAGCGACCATCAGCATATAATTCACGACATATTCGGGCTTGCCCTTGAAACGCCCACGCAGCTTGCAATTCTGCGTGGCAATGCCAACCGGGCACGTGTCTTGCTGGCAATCACGCTGCATCAAACATCCCATGACGATCAGCGGCATAGTTGCGAAACCGAATTCCTCGGCACCAAGCAAGCAGGCCATCGCAACATCGCGACCATCAACCAGCTTTCCGTCGGCCTCTACGACGACACGCGAACGCAACCCGTTCTGAAGGAGCGTCTGCTGTGCTTCCGCCAATCCAAGTTCCAGCGGAAGGCCGGCATGATAAATGGAATCGCGCGGTGCCGCACCGGTTCCGCCGTTGGAACCCGAGATCAGGATCTTATGAGCGCCGCCTTTAGCGACACCGGTGGCAATGGTTCCGACGCCCGCTTCGGAAACGAGTTTCACCGAAATCCTGGCGCTTGGGTTGGCGTTCTTCATATCGAAGATCAGCTCCGCAAGATCCTCGATCGAATAGATGTCATGATGCGGCGGCGGGGAAATAAGGCTCAAGCCCGGCGTGGAACGGCGGGTCTTCGCGATCCACGGCCAAACCTTGCTTCCGGGAAGATGCCCGCCTTCACCCGGCTTCGCACCTTGCGCCATCTTGATCTGGATTTCGCGGGCGCTCATCAAATAACGGCTGGTCACGCCAAAGCGACCGGATGCGATCTGCTTGATCGCAGACAACTTGCTATCGCCATTGGGAAGACGCGTTTCGCGCGCCGTGTCCTCACCGCCCTCGCCGGTGTTCGACTTACCACCAAGTCGATTCATGGCAATGGCAAGGCACTCGTGAGCCTCCTTGGAGATGGAGCCGTAGCTCATCGCGCCCGTGGTGAAGCGCTTGACGATCTCGGCTGCAGGCTCCACCTGATCAAGCGGAATGGAATCGGCATGCTCGAAATCGAATTCAAGCAGGTCACGCAACGTGACTGCACGCCCTTGAGGATGCATCGCAGCGCTGAATTCCATGAACGTGTCGAAATCGTTCTCACGGGCGGCTTGCTGCAAGAGCGTGATGGTCGTGGGGTTAACGAGATGCTCTTCCCCGCCATTCGGACGCCACTTAGTCAAACCCGAACTCGAAAGCACCGACGGAGCAACGGATGCCGCCTGCGCAACCATACGGTCATAACGCATATCGCATTCACGCTGGATATCGTCGATGCCAAGACCGCCGATCCTGCTGACAGTTCCGGTGAAGTGTTCGTCGATCACCTCGTCGGATAGACCAAGCACTTCGAAAACCTGAGCGCTGTGGTACCCCTGCATAGTCGAGATGCCCATCTTTGACATGATGGAAACCACACCCGCAACCACTGCCTTGTTGTAGTTGGCGATTGCCGTCGCGCAGTCCTGCTCGATGATACGCATCGCACAAAAATGCTCGATGCTTTCGTGAGCCAAGTACGGGAAGATGCCCGATGCAGAATAACCCACCAACGTTGCGAAATCGTGCGGCGTGATGGCGTCACCCGTTTCGACGATGATGTCCGCATTGGTGCGCACGCCGCAACGAAGCAGATGGTTATGGACGCTTGCGACAGCCAACAGCGACGGGATAGGAACTTCACCCTGACCTGCGCGATCGGAGATGACAAGGATGTTAACGCCGGATTCTATCGCAGCGATCGCCTCGCTATGCAAGCGCTCAAGCGCCTCACGCAGCGCGTTCTTTCCGTCACCAACACGATAGGTGGCATGAAGCGTGGTAGCCTTGAATCCCTGCTCATCGATATGCGCCAGCGCGTCGAATTCCCGCATGGTAAGAAGCGGGGTCTCCAGCTTCACCAAACGGCAGTTCTCACGAGCATCCTCGAGCATATTGCCGTGATTGCCCAAATATAGAAGCGTTGACGTGATGAACGACTCACGAAGTGCATCGATAGGTGGATTGGTAACCTGAGCGAACAGCTGATTGAAATAATCGAACAGGCGGCGGTCCTTATCGGTCAGGCAAGCAAGCGGAACATCCATTCCCATCGACGCCAACGGGGTCTTCCCCGTACGGGCCATAGGAAGAATCGCCTCTTGCATGTCATCGTAATGGAACCCGTGAACCACCTGACGATGCGTCAGATCGATGTCGTCATCAACTGCAGCGTCTTCTTCAAACGCAGCGTTTTTCTCCAGCAGATCAGTCATCTCGATCATGCGCGAGTCGATCCACTCGCGGTAGGGACGCTCATTTGCCAGATCGTTCTTCACCTCGTCGTCGAACATCACGCGACCGCGTGAAGGATCCACCACGAGCATTTGCCCAGGGCCCAAACTTCCCGAGACCAGGATATTCGCAGGGTCGACATCAAGGACGCCCACTTCACTCGAAAGAACCAGACGGTTGTCCTTGGTCACATAATAACGCGCAGGACGCAGACCGTTTCGATCGAGGGTTGCGCCAAGAATCACACCATCGGTGAACGCCAACGCAGCAGGGCCGTCCCACGCTTCCGTCAGCATCGACTGGTATTCGTCCCATGCGCGACGACGCTCGGACAAAGCCGGGTTGTGATCCCACGGCTCGGGAACAAGCATCGACATGGCACGCGGAAGCGAGCGGCCGTTCATGTGCAGGAACTCAACGACGTTGTCGAGCATTGCCGAGTCCGAGCCTTCGCGATTGATAACCGGAAGGGTCTTTGCGAGGTCGTCCTGAAGAACCGGCGAATAAAGCTCAGGTTCGCGCGCAGCAACCCAATTCTTGTTGCCCTTCAGCGTGTTGATCTCGCCGTTATGAATGATGTAGCGATTAGGGTGAGCGCGCTCCCAAGCAGGCATGGTGTTAGTGCTGTAGCGCGAATGAACAAGCGCGATGGCCGTTTCAGTTGAGGCATCGGCCAAATCGGTATAGAAACCGCGCATCTGCGTAGCCAACAGCATTCCCTTGTAAACGATGGTACGCGAGCTCATCGAGCAAATATAGAAGATCTTTTCCGCCAGCTCCGAGGAAGCGTCTCCAGCCTTTTCGATCTCCCTTCGGCAAATGTAGAGCGCACGCTCGAAGTTATCGCGCGTCTCGCAATTGGCGGGTCGGCCCAAAAAGGCCTGCTTGATGACGGGCATCGACGCAATGGCGGTTTCGCCCAAACCGTGAGCATCGGTGGGGACATCGCGCCAGAACAAAAGCGGGATTCCGTTCGCCGCACAACCGTCAGCAAAAACGCGCATTGCATCGGCGACTCCCTGCTCGTCCTGAGGAAGGAACACCATTGCCACCGCGTAGTCGCCTTCTTCGGGAAGGATGTGCCCGTACTTCTGCGCTTCCTTCCGGAAGAAACGATGCGGCACCTGGAACAGAACGCCTGCACCATCGCCGGTGTTCCGCTCAAGACCAACGCCACCACGATGCTCGAGGTTAATAAGCACCGAGAGAGCATCGTCTAGCATCTGATGCGATTTCAAACCGTCAAGCTGAGCCAGCGCGCCCAATCCACACGCGTCATGCTCGAATTCGCTGCGGTAAAGACCAAGCTGCTCGTTTCGCCTCGAGTTAAGTTGCCTCATCTTCGACACACCCATCCCCCTTCTCGTATAGAAAAGCCGGACGCAAGGAGTGAAACCTTGCCAGTCCGGCTTCGACGAGCCGGGGTGCACCGACCGAAGGAACAAACACCCAGCCCGTTGATACAACAATACGAATGCACTGCTACCGAACGATTGCAGTCTTGTTTCGATCCAGTTAATGAAAACCGAAACCAAGCGCGCTAAAAATCAGATCGCGACTAAATCTCAAGCGAACCCGCAAAGGCTTTCTTGGCGGGACCCGTCATAATGACCGAGCCCAAGTCGCCGCCTTCTTCGGACCACTCAATGCCGATCTCGCCGCCAAGCACTTTAAGGGTGACCTTGCGACCTGCACGCCCGGTCATATGCGCAGCGACCGCCGTCGCGCAGCAGCCGGTTCCACATGCAAGAGTTTCACCACAGCCGCGCTCCCAAACGCGCATGGTGATAACATCGCCATCAACATGAGCGAACTCCACATTGGTCTTTTCGGGGAATACCCCCAGCGTCTCGATCTTGGGACCGATTTCAGTCACAGGGAACGTCAACGGGTCATCCACGAAAATAACCGCATGGGGATTGCCCATGGAAACGCACGTAGCCTGGTAAGTCTTGCCGTCAACGACGATTTCCTGTTCAAGCGCAACCGATCCCCATTCCGTCGGAACGCCCGATAGCGTAGTGGGCACCTGTGAAGGCTCCAAAATCGGAGCACCCATGTCCACTGTGGCCAGCTGCATGTTCCCCTCGATATCGCGAAGGATCGAAATTTCCTTTTTGCCCGAAAGCGTGTCCACCGCGAACGAATCCGAACCAGACTCGACAACGCCACCGTCAACAAGGAACTTCGAGAAACAGCGAATGCCGTTACCGCACATTTCCGCTTTGGTTCCGTCGGAGTTGTAATAATCCATGAACGCAACGGCATCGGGATTGATCGACGGCTTCACAACGATGACGCCATCTGCTCCCACGCCGAAGTGTCGGTCGCAAATCCACTGAACTTGCTCGTTGCTTAGGTGAAGCTGATCGAAGTAGTCCCCGATCATCACGAAGTCATTGCCTGCACCATTCATTTTCACGAAATCGATGTGCATGATTCCCTCTTTCATGACGTGTTCTCATGACGAGGTGCAGCAACGATTCGATTGTCGATCTGCAAGCGAGTAACGCGCATTATCGCCAGCTCCCCGTCTTGATGCGATACTAAGAAAATCTGAATGGGCTGTTTGTAACAGAGCGATTAAATCTAAATGAACTGGGCTTTTGCATACATTCTTAATCCAGCCGAAACATCAGCGGGGTATTTTCGACAGATCGGAACACATGAAGGAGCATGTATGGCCAAGCCTAACTTTAACTATGCTAAGTTACCTGCTAGTTACCTTTTTGCGAATATCGCCCACGAAACCGCGGCCTACCAGGAAGCCCACCCCGAAGCGAAACTGATAAAGATGGGGATCGGCGACGTCACCCGTCCTTTGGCACCCGCGGTCATCAAAGCAATGCATGAAGCAGTCGATGATCTTGCCACCCCCGAGCACTTCCATGGGTATGGTCCAGAGCAAGGCTACGACTTCCTGCGCGAAGCGATTCTGGAAAACGATTTCAAGGCTCGTGGTATCGACATCTCACTTGACGAGATCTTCGTCTCGGATGGTGCGAAAAGCGACTGCGGAAACATCGGCGATCTGTTCGACGTCGACAACGTCATCGCCGTGTGCGATCCCGTTTACCCCGTTTACGTGGATTCGAACGCCATGTCCGGTCGTGCTGGAGAATACGATGCAGCCACCGAAAAGTGGTCGAACATCGTGTACATGCCCACTACCGCTGAAAACGGATTCAATCCCGAACTACCCAAGGAACACGTTGACATCGTGTACCTTTGCTCGCCGAACAATCCCACGGGAACGGTTCTTTCTTACGATCAACTGAAAACCTGGGTTGACTACGCCAATGAAACGCAAGCCGTCATCATGTTCGATGCCGCCTACGAAAGGTTCATCACCGAAGAAGGCATCCCGCATTCCATATTCGAGATTCCGGGAGCGCGTACCTGCGCCATCGAGTTCCGCTCATTCTCGAAAACCGCAGGCTTCACGGGTGCGCGCTGCGGCTATACCGTAGTGCCGAAGGATCTGGTACGCGAAGGGCAGAACCTCAACGCCATGTGGAATCGCCGTCAAACCACAAAGTTCAACGGAGCTTCTTACGTCATCCAGCGTGGAGCTGCTGCGATCTTCACCCCCGAGGGCTCGGCTCAAATCGACGAGACCATCGACTACTATCGCAAGAACGCGCATATGATCAAGGAAGGCCTTGAAGCGGCGGGGTACGAGGTCTACGGAGCTGTGAACAGCCCGTACATCTGGTGCAAGACCCCTGATGGCATGGGATCCTGGGACTTTTTCCGCAAGTTGCTTACCGAGGCCAATGTCATCACCACCCCAGGCGCCGGCTTCGGCCCATCAGGCGAAGGCTATATCCGACTGACCGCTTTCGGCAGCGCAGAAAGCACGAAGGAAGCCCTTGAGCGCATTGCGAACATGGCGTGAATGCGGTGTGGTGTTCAATCGCCGGCATAACGAAAAACGAAGGGGAGCGGCTGATGAACTGCGCTCCAAAACTTGGACGGCCCAATAATAGACTACGCCACTAGGGACTGGCTCCGGAACTCCTCCGGGGTCAGTCCCTTCAGTTTAACCTGGCGCCTCCTCGTGTTCCAGTGGACCACGTAGTCGTCGAGGTCCGCCTTGAAGGACTCGAAGTCGGGCCACGTCCTTCCCCGGAAGAACTCGTCTTTGATGTGGCCGAAGACCTGCTCGGTGGCGCCGTTGTCGATGCAGTTGCCCTTCCTGGACATGCTCTGGACGATCCCGGCGTCCCTCAGCCTCCCGCACCATGCGGCGTGCTGGTACTGCCAGCCCATGTCGCTGTGGAGCAC
>CAKTWD010000080.1 GCA_934630485.1 uncultured Eggerthellaceae bacterium
GGATTAAGGCACAGTTGGCGTAGACGCGTGATCTCGGCAAGAACCTCGACCTTTGACATGTCGGTGGGGTCGACGACGTCAAGCCCTGTTTCGCGGATGACTGGGCGCTTGCTTTTCAGGGTGGCTGCCCGTTTGCGAGCGATTTCCTCGTTTGCTGGTGCGAATCCGATACCCCCTCGGCCTGCCGACTGCTTCTTTTGCATATTCAAAAGGTCGCGGAGATGCTGCTCGCGAGCGGCATACAAGCGTTTCTGCTCGCCCTCAAGCACGGCGTAAACGGTGCTTTCGGTTTTCTCGGGCAGGTCGGTGAGCACTTCCTTCTTGGTTCGCCTCAGGATGAACGGGCCCACCAGCTTGCGCAGGCGATGCACGGCTTCGTCATCGTTTCCAAGAATGGGGATCTCGAAGTTCTCGCGGAAGCGCATAGGAGAACCCAGAAGACCGGGCATCAGGAAATCGAAGATGCTCCAGAGCTCGCTGGGCTTGTTCTCGATGGGCGTTCCTGTAAGGGCGAAACGGTGCTTCGTGTTCAGCTTTTTGACCGCACGCGCCGACTTGGTGGAGCGGTTCTTTATGTATTGCGCCTCGTCAAGCACGCAGGCGTAGAAGCTCATCTCGGCGAACTCCTTCGCGTCAATGCGCAGGATGTCGTACGAAGCAACGAAGACATCGGTGCTGGGTGCTTCTGCGCGTGTTCTTGAGCGGAGGTACTTTTGGCCGTCGATAGGTTTCACGTTCAGCGATGGAGCGAACTTCGCAAGTTCGGCTGTCCAGTTGTAGATCAGCGAGGCGGGGCATACGATCAGGCACGTCGAGAAGTCGGGGTCGGTTTCTTTCTGTGCGAGGACCCAGGAAATGAGCTGGATTGACTTGCCGAGGCCCATTTCGTCGGCAAGGATGCCGCCGAATCCGCAGTCGCTCAGAAGAGAAAGCCATGAGAAGCCTTCTTTCTGATAAGGGCGCAACGTCCCCTTGAGCAATTGCGGGATCTTGCGTTCCTTACCCCTTGCCCTCTTGAAATTGTCGATGTAACGCGAGACCTGCTCGTCCTTGATTGCGTCGTCAAATACTTCGTCTAGGAAGAACACATCGTAGGCGGGCAAATCGACCGAGGCGCTGCGAAGGTCCTTTGCGGGGATGTCAAGCGAGCTAAGTGCCTGTTCGATCTTTTCGAGCTGGGCTTGATCCATCTCGGCGATATCCAAGAACGCACCGTTTTTCAGCTTGTGATAGTGCTTTCGTTCGCGGTAGCTTGCAATAAGCGAGGCAACCTCTTCGGGTTCAAGCTCGTTGGAAGTAAGATTCAGTTGAATGAGGTTTCCCGCCATGGAAAGGCCGGTCGAGATGGACGGTCTTTTATCGAAGATAAGCCTGTCGAAAGCGGCTGTGGTGTAGACTTGGCCGACTTCCTTCATTTTGACAAGGCCGCCGAACAAAAGCGGGCCAACCATATCGGGGTCATGAAGATCGATCTCGCCACTGGGGACGAATTCGCCGGCAATGCGCGCAGCGTTTGCTTCACGCACGTTATCGCGGACGATTCTGCCCGATTCGGGTTTCGCGGCTTTTGTGGATGCGGTTTTTGCTGTCAAGGTGACATAGTTTTGCGGATCGATCAGCGTAAGCGGGAACGACTCTTCGCCGTATTCCGCGTATGCCTCGCAGGTGATTCGCTTTTTATTTGCGTCGAGATAGAACTTGATTTGGCAGGGGATGGGCTTCATTTTGGCAAGTTCATCGGGAACATGAAGAGGAAGCGCCTTCTCCATCAAGGGCAAGACGGTTGAGCAGAACAGCGGCGCATCTTCTTTAGACAAGAACAGACCCTCGTTGTCGTGAAGCGTGCGCAGAAGGTCGCCGATTCGCGCCATCTCGGGCGAACACAGGTAGATCGTTCGGCCGCGCCAAATGCAAAGGTTGTCGCCAGAAGAAACGAACACCGAATCGTAGGGAGGCGTGATCCCGAAGCCGCTTTCGGTTTTGCGGATATCGACTGAAAGGTCGGGGTCGGCGCGGACGACCGAGGCTTCGTAAGGGCCGTTTGCATTGCTGCTGACGTCAGCCCAATCAATGCCGCGTGAACCAGTCTCGTCGTTTTGGACGAAAAGAGTTTGCCCTTCAAGTAGTTCGAAAAGTTCGACCACTTCGATGTCAGTGAGCGAAAGGTCACGGGCAGTGCGTTGGCGGTTGCTGCGACGGTTTCCGAAGCCGTAATCAAGCGAGTAGAGAGATGAGCCGGTGAGCGACAGGGATCCGCGCTGTTCGCAGGCGCGCTCCACGAAACGGAAGAGGGTCAGGCTGCGTTTGTCCAGACGTTCAGACTTGTGCGTGAACGATAACTTTTTACCGTAGGAATAGAAGGTGCCATTATGCATGCGATCGATGAAGTCGTCGATGCTTTTCAGGACATAAGAGGTGCCGTTTCCTGCAACTTTGAAGCTTAGATCCCAGTTGCCGAAGTAGTAGCGCAGTGTCGGGATCAGCTCGATTTTCCCTGCGGGTTCGTTAAGCGTTTGCGCAGATTCGCGTTCCATCAGCGCTAACAGCTCTTCGGATGAGGTGCGCGTATGTTTCTTGGCGACATAGCCCATGAACGACTGCGGGTTTTGGTTGTAATGCATGGCCAGCGCCGCCGAGTGCTTGCACATGCCGCTGTATTCGTATGCAGCAGGGCAGGTGCAAGTATAGTCAAGCAGCTCGCCTACGGCTTCGTCGGCAAGGATGGTGGCTTTGTAGTACCTCTTTTTGTCGGAGCTGAGCACACCGGCCGAAAGCTCCGTGGTGCGAACGCCGCGTGAATCATTGAAGCTGACCACGGCAGAGCGAAACGAGCTGCGCCGGGAAGCGATTTGCTGAGCTCGCAGGTAGGTCTGCTGCGAGCATTCGCGTTTGATTTCTTCTTCTGGGATCATCGAACCTTCTTACAGACAGGTGATGCGGTATAGGCGCATGTCGTCCTTTGCAAGCACGACGTCGAATCCGGGCGTGTTGTCGTTGATATCGTCCAAACCATGCCAGGCGGGTGGATAGTATTGCCCGCCGATAAAGCCTTCGGGCATATTCTGGCGGTGTAGGATAAGCACGTAGTTCATGTTGAGCTCGCGACAGGTTTCGCGAACATCGTCGTTGAAGGCTGCTTCGTGAAGGTGATCGCGGACAAGCTGGCTCTCTTTGGTTTCAGGAATATTCCCGTAGCCGTTGAACTTGCGGTAGAACGTGCGCATTCCAGTATCGCCGTAAACGTAGAAGCTGCCGTCGTTCGGTTGGTTTGCCACAAGGGAATCGCCGGTTAAATGGGATGCTTCACGCGCGAATTGCATCTCGTCGGCGGTGTAGGGTCCGTGTTCGACCGAGTGCCAGGTGGCAATGGTGCCGCTGGCGCTTGTAGGGTGCGGGTCGCCGTTAAGGAAACGCTCGTTGACGTTGGGCTCAAGCGTTGCGAACAAAAACGCTCCTGCAAGTACCAGGCATAATCCGTTGCTAAGTTTGCTTGCTTTCGATGGGCCTTCATTCCGAAGCGCCCTGTCGCAAAGAGCGACGACTGCCGTCATCAGCCAATCAAGTCCAAGAATAAGCAGAGGCATGGCGGCGATCGAAGCCATGGCGCCACAGCGGAAGGGGTCGGAGTACCAGAAGCCCGAGAAGAACGCTTTCGTGCTTTCTTCGACTGCCGACATGCAGGACACCGTGATGATGCAGGTGAGTAGATAGGCGAAGAGCATCCATAGGTGCTGGCGGTCTTTGAAGGCGCGAAAGATTCCGATGATGACCAAAGCCGCGGCGACGATCTGCGGTGAGCAAGGGTAGAAGCCCCTGATGTAAGCGAGATTAACGATGTTGGCCACGGCATCTTCGGCGGTTGCGAACTTCCAATGCCAAACGCCCGAATGGACAACACCCTGCATGAATGGGGCATAGTAGGCGAAGACCCATATGCCGATGCAGAAAAGGGTGAATGTAACGGCGAGGATTGCCGCGTGGATATGGATGCGGCCAAGGTCAAACCCGCCGGAGCTGCCAATGCGCTGCACGAACAGCGGGGCAAGCAAAATCGCCATGGTGAAAATCGAATTCGGTTGGAGAAAGACGATGCCCACGCACGTCACAACGAACAGAACGACAAGGGCAATGCGGTCGCGTGGAGTTCTCTTCTTCGCTATTGCGGAAGTGACGAGTGTCATAGCGATTGGCATGCAGCAGAACGAGGCGAGGTTCGGCAGAAGCGGCCCGTATACCAGCATTTCCCAAGGGAACAGCTGGAATGCTATGCAGGCCAGCGAACCGATCGCAACCTTACGGACATCGTTTTCGAAAATCGCCGAGAAGAATGCTGCCATGGCCAGGGGGAATACGATGGAGCAAAGAACGAAATCGACAGCGTTCTCGGCAAATCCGGCGCTGACATTGAACAGTTGAATCAGAACCGCGCAAAACGCCATCCATGTTGAAGGGTAAAAACCAGCGTCGGGGGTGGGGTTGACTTGTTGGTCGAGGGCGCTTTGGAATGAAGTTTGCTTAAGCGAATCGAATGCTTGCGCATCGGCGAAAGCGCGAATGCCGTTGATGTGATGCTGGTTATCCCAAGCTTGTGCGAAAGCTGAGAAGTCGGGCAAAACGCGAAGGAAGATGATGCATCCCGCAAGGATTCCCACAGCGGCGTATAAGCACAGCATTTTTCCTGAAAGCACGGGCATGGCGAGCGTGCGTTCTTTGCCGGTATGCTGCAGTGCAAAGCAAATGGCTGTGCCAATGATTACGGGCGGTAGGGCGATAGTGAACGCGTTGCAGGGAATGCCGGCCGCGCACCATGCAAACGAGAACGTGCCGAACAGGAAGGCGCTCAGCGCAGGAGACGCGCAGACGCACCAAGGGCGGCTGAGACCCCAAGCGCGTAGAAGGAAAAATCCGGGCAGGTACAGCAGTGCGACGGCGGTGAGGCAAGCTGTTATGAAAGTAAAAGCATCCATCACTCCATAGTAGCAAATCAAAAGCGGAAATCGATTTCGCGACAGAGTGATATTTCAATTGTTTTCACGTTTTATCAGGCATGAAGCAATAATGCTGATTTAACCTAGGCCCATAAATCACACGACGTCCATCGTCGCTCGGTTTCGTCACGACAGGAGGATCCATGGAGAAGATCGCCAGTTTCACCATCGACCATTTGCGTTTGGTTCCCGGTATTTACGTTTCGCGTAAAGATGCCGATCCGGTGAAGGGCGGTGTTGTCACCACGTTTGATCTGCGCATGACTGCCCCGAATCGCGAGCCTGTCATCAACACCGCCCCACTTCATGCGATCGAGCACCTGGGCGCGACCTTCCTTCGTAACGACGAGGAGTGGAAGGACCGCGTGCTCTATTTCGGTCCGATGGGTTGCCGCACGGGCTTCTATCTTCTTTTATTCGGTGATCTTGAGCCTGCTGACATCGCCGATCTCGTTCGTCGTATGTTCGAGTTCATGGCTGCATTCGAAGGCGAGATTCCCGGTGCTCGCCCGGAGGAGTGCGGTAACTGGCACGACGCCGATCTGGTTGGCGCTAAGTGGTGGGCTGATCGCTACCTTGCCAATACTCTCACCAAGCTTGACGAGTCGAACACGGTTTACCCTCAACTGTAAGAGGAAAGCCGTGAGAAAGAACAGTTAGTGACGGGCGCGATGATTCGCGCCCGTTTTTCGTTGGCGATGCAGTATGTGATTACCCAAGCAAAAGGAACCGCACTCACTATGGAGTGCGGTTCCTGAAAAGATCGAGTTCTGTAACGAACTCGAATTTACCTGCGGCGCTTGTCGATCTTGCGAGCAGTGACGTCGCCGATTGCCTGAAAGGCGATAACAAGCACGATGCACAACAGAACAGCGAAGACCATGACGTCGGTTTGGAAACGTTGGTAACCGTAGCGGATAGCGATATCGCCCAAGCCGCCAGCGCCAACCGTGCCAGCCATGGCGGAGTAGCCGAACAGGGTGACGAAGGTGATCGCAGCACCGCGAACAAGCGAGGGGAGCGTTTCCTTCAAGTACACCTTGTAGACGATTTGCCAGGTGGAGGCGCCGAAGCTCTGAGCCGCTTCGATAAGACCGGCATCGGCTTCCTCGAGGCTTTGCTCAACCATGCGCGCGGCGAAGGGCGCTGCGGTTACCACCAAGGGCACAACTGCACCGGGAACGCCAAGCGAGGTTCCCACAACGAAGCGCGTGAATGGGATAAGCGCTACCAACAGAATGATGAAAGGCACGGAGCGCCCGATGTTTACGATCCAGCCGACGACGGTCGAGAGAATGCGGTTGGGGTGCAGGCCGTTCGGCCCCGTGACGACCAAAAGGATGCCCAGCGGGATGCCGATGACGTACGCAAGAAGGGTGGCAACGCACGTCATGGTAAGCGTATCGATGGTGCCCTGCAAAAACAGGTTGCCATACTGTGCGAAGAAGGCGGAGCAATCGAACATGCTACTTCACCTCCAGGCTATCGAATGAAACAAGCTCGCGTGCAGCATCGCTTTGAGGGTTCTCAAGGACCTGACGCGTGGGGCCTTCTTCGACGATGACGCCGCCGTCGATTACAGCGACGCGATCGCAGATGTGGCGAGCAACGGCAAGTGAATGGGTGATGACGACAAGCGTGACGCCCAGTTCTTTGTTGATTTTCGCAAGTAGGTTGAGAACCGACATCGTGGTGCGCGTGTCGAGTGCGCTTGTGGCTTCGTCGCAAAGCATGATGCGCGGGTTGTTCGCAAGCGCGCGTGCGATGGCAACGCGCTGCTGCTGACCGCCGGAAAGCTCGCTGGGGTAGCGCTGCGCCTTGTCGGCCAGTTCTACGACCTCAAGCAGTTCAAGCGCGCGCTTTTTGGCGGCATCTTTTTTCTCGCCATGGATGATGAGCGGGAACATGACATTGTCAAGCACGGTGCGCTGCTGGAACAGGCTGAAATTCTGGAAGATCATGCCGATTCCCTCGCGAAGCTTTCGCAACTCGCGACCGTGATAGTCGGTCACGTCAACGCCATCGATGAGAATGCGCCCCGACGTGGGACGCTCAAGAAGGTTGATGCAGCGTACGAGCGTGGATTTGCCTGCGCCCGACTGGCCGATAATGCCAAAGATCTCCCCCTCGCCAATGGTAAGGCTCACATCGTGCAGGGCACGATGCGAGCCTTCGCGAGCAAGGTAGACCTTTTCTAGATGGTCTAGCTCTATCATTTCGCTTTTTAGCTCCTTTGTAGGCGTCCCTTAGAAGACGGGAACGACTGCGCCGGCGTAGGTGTCATTGATGTACGTGCGAACCTCGTCGGACGTGATTGCTTTCACAAGAGCCTTAATCTTATCAGAATCCTGGTTGCCATCCTTCACGACCAGTACATTTGCATAAGCTTCAGCGGCGAGCGAGGTAGCGGACTCGGTTGCAAGGGCCTCGGAGGTCTTGAAGCCAGCGGGGATTGCG
>CAKTWD010000081.1 GCA_934630485.1 uncultured Eggerthellaceae bacterium
TGATGTAGTAGTTCTCGAGGTCCTCGAGCGTCATGACCACGACGTCGGCGTCCATCTTCATCATCAGCGTGATGGAGCGCTTCTGGCCTATGTAGTAGGGCTTGATGCGCGGCTGCGCCTCGGCGAGCTCGAAGACCTTGTCGTCGGGGTCGTTCGTGACGTAATGGATGCACGCGTCCGAGTGCCCGAGAAGGTACGCGATGGCGCCCTTGAAGTACTTGTAGAAGCCCGAGCCCTCGGAATAGAAGACGATGTGCTTGCCCACCACGTTGAAGAAGCGCTTGTAGTCGGCCTTCTCTCGCTTGGCCAGAGGGTCGGGCCTCCACCAACGCGGCTTGCGCCCGCCCTCGAGCGCCTCGAGCTCCCGGACCTCGGCGCGGCTGGCGGCGAGCTCTTCGTAGTCGATGTGCTTGGCGGGCGCGATGCAGACGTTCATCAGGGCCTGGATGGCGATGGCCGACAGGTTCGAGCAGATCCAGTAGAAGCACATGCCCGCCGAGACGAAGACGCCGAGGACCAGCGACAGGCCGATGGACAGCCCGTTGGTGGCGTTCTTCTCGGCGCGCGACTGCTCCTTCTGGAGCGGGTTGATGCGGTTTTGCGCGAAGCCCATCGCCACGGCGGAAAGGCCGGCCAGGAGCGGCATGACCCACGAGGCGCCGCCGTCGGCGACGGGGACCATGCCCAGGAACTCGGTTCCCGGGGCGCCGCCGTCGGTGACGGAGTGGATGACGTCGACCAGGCCGAACAGGATGACGATCTGGACCAAAAGCGGGACCATCGAGAGCAACGGGTGGTAGCCGCGCTCTTTGTACAGGGCGTTCTGCTTCTCGCCGATTGCCTCGCGGTCGCCGTAGTACTTAACCTTGATGCGGTTGAGCGCGGGCATGAGCTGGACCATGACGATCGAGTTCTTCTGGACCCACAGCGACATCGGCAGCAGGACGACCTTGGTGACGAGGGTGAACAGCAGGATCGAGACCCACCAGTTCCCCGTCAGCCTATAGCACGGGTCGACAATGAGCTGAAGCACGGAAGCAACAGCGGCAAACACAGTATCCATATACAGTAGTTTCCTCGTTCGGTGATTAAGAACCCGCGAACCTCTCTTCGTCGGATCTCGGATATCGTTAGTCGAAGCACATATAGCCACGACACGACAATCCGCTATTCTATCAGCTGAAGACGTAATTAGTTAAGAAGCGGCCATAAACGGCGCCGCAGATAAGGTTACCCCGAATGAACACGCTCGTCGCACCCGAACACGCCCTCAAAGCACTTCGCGCCTTGGAAGATTCAGGACATGAAGCCTGGTTGGTCGGCGGCTTCGTGCGCGACTCGATTCTAGGGCGACCCGTCTACGACGTCGACATCGCATGCAATGCTCCGTGGACGCAATCGAAAGCCGCCTTCGAGTCGGCCGGATTCTCTGTTCATGAAACGGGAACGGCCCACGGCACCATCACGGCAATTGTCGACGGAAACCCTATCGAGGTCACTTCGTTTCGAACCGAAAGTCGTTACTCGGATGGGCGCCACCCCGACAGCGTTTCGCTAGCTGAAACCATCGAGGAAGATCTCGCGCGCCGCGACTTCACCATCAATGCAATCGCCTACCATCCCGAAAGGGGTTTTCGTGATCCCTACAACGGGTTGGCTGATATAAAAGACCGGATCATCAGAACAGTCGGCAACCCGAACGATCGATTCGAGGAAGACCATCTTCGCATCTTGCGCGGGTGCAGGTTCTGCTCGGAACTTGGCTTCACCATTGAAGAACAATGCCTTTGGTCAATGACCTTCGAAAAATCGCTAATGCTTTCGCTTCCCGCCGAGCGCGTCTCGCGCGAACTCGAGCGATTTCTTTTGGGGGATCACGTCTGCGATGCCCTTTTAACAACCGTCGACGTCATCTCGGCTGTGCTACCCGAGCTGGTTGCCATGAAGGGATTCGACCAGCGCTCCCATTACCACAGCTACGACGTGCTTGAGCATACCGCCCACGCTGTGCAGGGGACGAAACCCGAGCCATTGAACCGCTGGGCAGCTCTGTTCCACGACATCGGAAAGCCCGCGACATTTTACATGGCGAAGGGATCAGGGCATTTCTACGGCCATGCGTTGGAAAGCGTGCTGATCGCAAGAGGGGCCCTGTCGCGCCTGAAGCTTCCCCGCAAACTGCAGGACGACGTCTTAACGCTGGTTGAGATGCATGACGACATCATCGGTCCCACCCCGCGCATCGTGAAACATGTTCTCCATCGCTTTGACGGCGATATCGAACTGTTCAGGGCATTATGCGATCTGAAAAAAGCAGATGCGCTGGCTCACGCGCAATGCTGCACCGACCGATCGGAGATGGCAGACGAGCTACTGCAGGTGCTTGATCAAGTTCTTGAAGAGGGGCAGCCGTACCAATTGAGTGATTTGGTCATCACGGGGTCTGACGTTATAGACGCATGTGGTATAACCCCCGGCCCCCTCGTTGGCGACCTTCTTGATAAAACGCTCTCGGCTGTGATCGACAAGCGCGTCGAGAACGAACGAGAAGCGCTTCTTGACTACGTAAGGGATCTCGCAAAGTAATCCGAAAGGCGACGCACACGCGTCGCCTTTCGTTTTTGTCCCGTAAGCCTCATTTTTCCAAGATCGGTCCTTAGGGCTTATAGACCCTCTGCAAACTGTTCTTTTGAAAAGCAGCTCACCGTTTCGTCGTATTTGTGAATGGGATGTCTCGAAAGCTGATTTTAGAAAAGAAAAACCAGGAGCCAAAGCTCCTGGCTTGCAAATTCTTGGTAGCCCGGACGGGATTCGAACCCGTGACCTCCGCCTTGAGAGGGCGGCGTCCTAACCGCTAGACGACCGGGCCAAGCAACCTTCGATAGTTTACCTTGTCTTGACTTAGTTTGTCAAGAACTTTTTTTGGCTGGGGTGGAAGGAGTCGAACCCTCACATACGGCACCAGAAACCGCTGTCCTGCCATTAGACGACACCCCAGTGGCAACTACCCGCTTGCTTCAGAAACCTGAGGTGCAAGCGCGAGTTAGTATATTAGTCATGGCTCCCATCGAAGTCAAGCCTTAATTGTGAAGCTTCTGTGATGACCGATCATTCCTCAAGAACAGATTTAACAAGCAAGCTCGTTCGCTCCCCTGAAACGCCTGATCAAGCATCGCGGTCCATCGCATTCACCCCATCACCGAAATCAAGGATGACAGACGGGAAGGCCGCACGCTCCTCTTCTGGCGGGAGCTTCATATAGTCGCCGTAGAGCTCGGTAAGATACACGTCGGTATCACGCGGTGCCGGAAACGAGTAACCGTCAAACGCGATATCCTTCGTTGGAAAGAGTGCTTCCGTCTCAAACGATCCGTCAGCAGAGTAAAAAATATTCGTCCACTTGCCTTGACCGTTGCCCATCTTCTCGACCTTAGCGAAATTCCTCTCTATGGACTTCGGGTTGTAGATAGCGCGAACGATGCCATGAGCGGCGACACAACCGGCCTCCACAAGCCTTCGACAAGGCACGTTTCCGCGGATCTTCGGATGAGCGGTGTAATACAAATAGCTCATTCTCTGCCAGAACAAGGCATGATTCGCCTGCTTCTTCGCTTTAGCCTCATTGGAATCGAGACGCATATAAGCAAAAACATCAACAAAAATACCCTCGTCAAAATCGGCATCAAGCATGCGCTCGCCAATGAAACGCGTGCCCTTCTTATAAACCTTCGCCCAAAGCGGCGGATAATTCGGCGTTTCGCCATGAGTGTAGATGCCGTACTCGGCGGGGAGCATTTTCGGAGCCGCTTCGACGAAGCGTTTGTAGTCGTCAAGCTTCATGCCGATGTCGATGTCGTCATCCCATGGAATGAACCCACCATGACGAACTGCGCCAAGGCAGGTGCCGGAGTCGATGAACCACGAATCGATGCCGAGCCTGTCGCACAAGTCAGAGCACGCGACAAGAATCTCGCGTTCGACCTGCTGAAGATCGGCCAGCGCGCTTGGCGGATAAGGTTTAAGTTTGTTTGTAGCCATGAAAACCTCAAAGATCAGTCAATGGATCAGCGAGTATATAATACTCGCATGCTACGCGAAACCACCTCACAGAAACGCATCATCGTATGGAACGCCCTTGGCAGCGGCGTCTATGCGCTATCTTCGTTTCTGCTGCTTATCATCGTTACGCGCATCTGCGGAAGCGCCGAAGCCGGCGTTTTCTCTATCGGATACGCCATTGCCCAGCTCATGCTTACCGTCGGCGTTTTCGAATCCACCACGTTCTTCGCAACCGATGCCGAGAACAAATTCAGCTACGAGCAGTTCTTGGCATTCAAGATACTCACATGCATCGCCATGGTGATCGCAAGCGTCGTGTACACCTCAAGCTTCGGCTACGATGACCATAAGGCGGCGGTAGCCTATTCGCTTTGCGCTTTCCGCTTGCTCGAGGCCTTCTCGCAGTTCTGGTACTCCTCATTCCAGAAGCTCGAACGCCTTGATATTGCCGGGTTCTCGACGGTGTGGCGCTCGATTCTTTCCATTATCGTGTTCGCTTGCATGCTTGCCATGACCCAAGACATTGCCATCAGCATGATTGTCACCACCTTTGCAGGGATCGCCTGGGAAGCTCTGTACGACATCCCCCGCCTGAACCGCATCAGACGAATCGACAAGCCAGACTTCAGCCTGAAGCCGCTGGCCGCGTTGTTCGTTGCATGCCTCCCCTTGTTCATCAGCTCGTTTCTGTCGGCATACCTTTCGAACGTGTGCAAATATGCCATCGATGCCGTAGGCACCGATCAGATGCAGACGATCTTCAACATCCTGTTCATGCCGTCGTTCGTCATCAACCTCTTCATGATCTTCTTCATCAGGCCGACGCTCACCAAGCTCGCCCTGCTATGGCTCCATCGTGACATCAAGCCTTTCGTCGCCATTCTAGCCAAGCTCATGCTGTTGGTTGCGATCACCACCATCGGCGTTTGCGGCATCTGCGCCGTCATTGGCATCCCTATCCTGGAGCTGTTCTACGGCGTGAACCTTGACGATTGCTTGATCCCCTTGCTCGTCATCATGCTTGGCGGCGGCTTGAATTCGGCTGCAAACGTCTTCTACAACGGCATGGTGGTCATCCGAGCGCAGAACGGCGTGGTCATCGGCTACCTGGTTGCCATCGCCATCGCAACCATCGCTGCAAAGCCCCTAGTGGCCTCTCAGGGCATCATGGGAGCTGCGATCGCCTACGTCGTGGCAAGTCTTGCCGTGGCGGTCTCGTTCGCGCTTGTGTTCAGCTTCGTATTCGCTTTGAAGTTGAAGCCTGCAAACGAATAACGCGGTTTTCGGCTGCCGCAACGACGCATCGAAACCGGTTTCGACCGCAGCCGTACGGCTTCTTCGGCAAACCAACAACGCAAACGGCCCGACGCCTTTAGGCATCGGGCCGTTCTCATCGGTATATATCACGAACAACTTGAAAAAGCCACTTATATCAAAAGCTTATTGGCCCACATGTGATTCATCGGGCCACTCCCCCGCCCAAGATCGAGACCGTCGGAAAGCGCGCCGGTGATGTAGGTTTTCGCCTGGCGAATGGAGTCTTCCAGCGAAAGACCCGACGCCAAACCGCATGCGATAGCTGATGAGAGCGTGCAGCCTGTGCCGTGCGTGTTGCTTGTATCCACACGACTGGCACGAAACCACGTAACGCAACCCGAACCATCAACAAGCACGTCGTTAGCATCGTTCTTGTCATGTCCGCCCTTCACCAACACCGCGCAAGGGAAACGACCGTTGGCGAATCGAATCGCAGCCCCTTCACCTGGCTCGCAACCGCGAATGCCAACAAGAGCGAATGCAGCGCGCTCCTGGTCGGCTTCGGTGCGAATCGGAAAGCCACAAAGCACCTCTGCCTCGGGGATGTTAGGCGTAACGACATCGGCCAGAGGCATAAGCTCGGAAACCAACCTGGACAGCGCCGAATCGCTTGACAAGCTGGCGCCACTCGTTGCGACCATCACCGGATCAACAACGATGTTGTGAGCTGGGTTGCGAACAAGCGAGTGCGCGATGGCCGATACGATGCCCGCATTCGACACCATGCCCACCTTGACCGCATCGGGAACGATATCGTCGAATACGACGTCGATCTGCTGAGACACGAACTCGGGCGACGCGTCGAACACCTCGTAAACTCCTGTAGTGTTCTGAGCGGTAAGCGAAGTGATGGCTGTCTGACCGTACAGATGAAACGACTCGATGGTTTTCAAGTCGGCCTGAATGCCAGCGCCGCCGCTGGAATCGGAACCTGCGATACTTAAAACCGACTTCATCGCGCTACCCATACTCATCTCCTTAACGCCTTATCGACGGCGACCTTCAGCTGAGCAGAAGCAGCAGCGATATCGTCGGCGGCGAAGATACCGCTGACGACTGCAGCGCCGTCGAAACCCGTTCCCGCAAATTCACCGACGTTCGAAGCCTTCACCCCGCCAATGATCACCACGGGGATGTCGATTGCCTTGCAAATATCGCGAAGCGTTTCCTTACTGACGGCAACCGCATCCGTTTTGGTGGCGGTGGCGAACATGGCGCCGACGCCGACATAATCAGCTCCATCGGTCTGAGCACGCATGGCCTGCTCAACGGTTTGAACGGATACGCCGACGATGGCGTTCTCGCCAAGCATCGCACGAGCACTGGCACAAGCCATATCCCCCTGTCCAACATGCACGCCGTCGGCTCCCGACTCAATCGCCGCCTGAACATCGTCGTCGATCACAAATGGCACGCCTGCCGCACGACAGAGCGGAAGAAGAGCGCGAGCCTGCTGCACAAGCTCGGTCGTCGAAGCTTCCTTTTCGCGCAGCTGCACGAACGTGACACCGCCATCGAGAGCCTGTTGGACGCATTCCGTTAGCGTCCCACCATTCAACCACGCATTGTCTGTGACGGCGTATACGCGCATGGCATCCTTGATGGCCTCCTGGGTCCACATGCCGCGCGAGGGCACTTACATCACTTCCTGAACAAGGGCACCGTCGGCAAGCGTCGCGGCATCCAGGTTGTACATCGCGTCCAAAAGGTACGTACGGAACGAGCCGTTGCCGTCCGCCTCCGTCATACGCTCTGCGGCGATCTGGCCGCACAGACCCTCACCTGCGATAGCAGCGACGACACCCTCGAACATGTTCTCCTTGTTGGCGACGGAATATGCGCCGACCAAGCAGGAAAGCATGCAGCCCGCACCGGTGATCTTGCCCATGATGGCATTGCCATTACGAATGGCGAAGGCACGCTCGTCGTTGGCGACGATGTCGATTGCGCCCGT